>JAFGHM010000011.1 GCA_016930135.1 Thermoplasmatota archaeon
GACATGAGATACCTCCCACAGTACAAGTCCATGGGCGTGTGGGACTTCATGAACTCCATAGAGAGGAAGTCGGTCCCGGAGTACGATCCAGAGGACTATTACGACATCCCGAGCTGCATATGGACGACCTTGATGGTCATCAGGGGGCTCACGCACGATCCAGATCTCGCACGGTCACGACAGGTGCTTCGCGGAGCGGGTTTCCTGCTCGACAACTTCTTCAAGAAGAACCGTCACGCCGCAATGCTCAGATCAGACAAGAATTGGACCAAGCTCAAGTACCCTACGTACCTCGGCAGCGGCCTCTGCGCCATCGATATCCTGACCTACATCGGGTTCGGAGCGGACGACGAGAGGATGGAGAAGCCGATAAGGTGGCTGCTCAGCGCCCGCTCCTCGGACGGGTTCTGGAATCAGTCCGACCGTCCGCACCCCGAGAAAGACCAGTGGATCACGGAGATCGCCGTGAGCGTGCTCTCCAGGTACGCCCATTCTTTGAGAGGGGAACCGTTCGGGGTCGAGGCTCTGCGACTGCGCAAGTTTCTCTGAGGGCCGGTCATGCTGGCCAACCAATTGGTTCTTATAGCCGCAAGTCATCACAAAACACGATGGCAGCGCTCGTGGGCTGCTCTGGGTGGTCCTACGACGACTGGGTCGGCAGGTTCTACCCCGGCGAACTCGCGAAGAAGAAGGGTGAGTGGCTCTCTTACTACTGTAGGTTCTTCCCGACTGTCGAGATCAACTCGACCTTCTACAGGGTCCCGAACGAATTCATGGTCCGCTCGTGGATAGAGAGGGGGAGAAGCAGGCCGGGGTTCCAGTTCTCAGTCAAGCTCCCGCAGATGGTGACCCACGAGTCCATCCTGAAGGACGAGCCGGAGATTGCCTCGAGACAGGCATCCAGCTTCGAGGACATATGTGTCAAGCCCCTTGCGGACGCGGGATTGCTTGGGGGAGTGCTGATCCAGCTGACGCCCTACTTCAAGTTCGACGGGAAGCAGAGCCTGGGCAAGCTCAGGTCCCTGCTGGGCATCCTCGATACCGACGCCCATGACTACGCGGTCGAGTTCAGGCACAGGAGCTGGCTCAACGAGAGAGGGAACGAGCTCGCCGCGGACGTCCTGGAGACGCTGCAGGAATTCCGGGCGGCCAACGTCATCATCGACGGGCCTGGATTCCCCGTGACCCGGTCGCTGACCGCAAAGCATTCATACGTGCGCTTTCACGGAAGGAACTACGATATATGGTTCAAGGATGAGAAGGAGGACGACTACAGGATAAACAGGTACGACTACCTCTACCCACTCGAACAGCTGGAGCCCTGGAAGCCAAGGATCCAGGAGATCGTGGCCAACTGCGAGGTCGCCAGGATCTACTTCAACAACCACGGCCGCGCCAAGGCCGTCAAGAACGCCTTCCAGATGATGGACCTTCTCGGGGTGCCTCACGAGGCCAAGGATGTCGACATCCAGGACCAGAAGAAGCTGGGTGAGTTCGGAGCCTAGGACGCGAGCTCCGCCGCGCTCGTGCCATCCTCCTGCTCGAACACTCTTATCACGTAGTTCGTCGAGTCCTTTATGTCCTCGATGTGCGTGATGAGGAATATCTGTCTGAACTGGACAGAGAGCCTAGAGAGCGCCGTCATGACGCTCCTCTTCCTGTTGGGGTCCTGGGATCCGAATATCTCATCGAGCATCAGGAAGTTCAGGGGGGCCGCGCCCGTCCTCTCCGCGATCATCCTGGATATCGCTAGGCGGAGGCTCAGGTTGGCCAGGTCGGACTCGCCCCCGGAGAACCTGTCTATCGGATACATCGTCCCCTGGTCTTCAATGTGCAGCTCGTAACTCTCGTCGAGCTCCGCTCTCGAGTACCTGCCCTCGGTCATGGCTTCCAGACCCTTCGAGGTCAGCTCCGACAGCGCCGGCACCACCCTGCCTATGAGCCTGTCCTTGAATCCGACGAGCACATCCACGAGAAGGCCGAGCTCCTCGGCCGCCCTTCTGTCGTTTTCAATGGACTTCTTAGTCCTCTCGATCTCCCCGAGCTCAGTCTTCGCCATCCCGAGGTCGGCGGCCGCCTTGTCCTTCTGACCGCTCAGCTTCCTGACCGTGTCCTTCGCATTTCCAAAAGCCGTCATTTTGAGGTCAAAATCCTTTAGGGCCGTGTTATATTCTTCCTTTCTTGGTTCAAGCCGCGAGGCCATGGCCTGCAGCTGCGCCTCCTCGCCCGACGCAAGTCCTATGCTCTCCCGCACATCGTTCATCTCTTTCTCGTCGTTCTGCACCCGACCGGCGAGCATCCGCAGCCCTATCAGCTCCTCGTGAAGTCTACGCAGCCTCTCATGTTCTGCCCTGACCTTCTCGTACCGTGCACCGTCGAACTTGATCGGGCCAATCTCCTCGAGCCCCTTCCTGCGCTCGCTGAGGCGCTCCCTGAGCCTTGAGAGCTCGGTCTTCTTCTCCTCGTATGATGTCTCGGCCTTCCTCAGTTTCATGAGCTTCTGGTCCATGTTCGCCCGTCGCTTCTTGAGCGCCTCTTCCTTGCCCGCAAGGGCCTTGAGCTCAGACTCGAGCGCATCGCAGGCGGCGGCCGCCTCTCCTGCCGCCTTTCCCGCCGCGGCAGCGGACTCGGAGAGCTTCACGACAAGCAGCTCATAGGCGTCGTCCAGGGTCCTCTCGCATGTGGGGCAGATGCCTTCCCTCCCGGCGGCCTTGATCTCTTCCAGCTTGTTTCGGTCCTTGTCCGCCGCCTCCTTCCGCTCACGGATCCTCGCCTTCAACTCACCGACCTTGCCGGACAGCTCCGTCCTCGACGCCTGGCATTCGGACATCATCCGCTCGGTCTCCTGGATTCTGGACGCGATGTCGTCTGCGCCAACGATTGACGCTCTCGCAGCTTCCAGCTCCTTCTCCCGCCTGGCTTCGTCCTTCTCTTCCGACGCTATCTCGAGGGTCATCTGCCGAGCCCTTTCGCTCCTCTCTTTTTCCCTCTCGAGCTCCTCCTTCTCCTTGCTTGTGGATTCGAACTGCTCCTCGGTGCTCTCCAGCTCCGGGAGCCTCCCTAGCTTCCCCTTGGCCTCCGCGAGCCTGGATGCGATGCTCTTCTCTCTCTTCCTCAGCTCGGTGGCTTTCGCGCGCGTCGCATTCAGGCTGCTCGCCGCGGCGCTATATGCCTCAGCGTCCTTTCGGAGCTCGTCTCGCCTCCTCCTTGCCACCTCAGCCTCTGCGCCGGCCCTCTTCTCGGCGGATTCCGCCTTCTCCAGCTCTCTCTTTGTCCGCTCGGCCACTCGCTCTAGTTCGGGTAGCTTCTCAGCCAGGATCTTCTCCTTCTCTCGGCCATCCTCTGCAAGCAGTGTCTTCTGGGCACCTTCGATTCTGGCCTTCGCGTCCCTGAGATCGGCCCTCGCATCGGATATGACACCGTCGATCGAATCAATCCTCAACATCCTCAGGATCACTTTCTTCCGCTCGCCCGCGGCGACGCTCTGGAGTGCGTTCAGCTCCTTCTGCCTGGCGAAGACGGAAGTGAAGAACGATTTGTGGTCCATCCCTATGAGCTTCTCTACCATCGTGCGGACCGATTTGTCGCCCTCGGCCAAGACCTTGTCCTTTGTCCTCAGCCAGGCGCGCATCGCGAGGTTCTTGCCCCCCATCTCCCTGACGATTCTGTACTCCGTGCCGCCGAGCTCGAACTCCAGGGTCGCAGCGCAGGTATCTGATGGCGCCGCACCCGTCCTTCTCACGCCCTCTCTCGAGGTCCTGACGACCTCTTCCACGTTCCCGAAAAGCGCCCAGGCCACCGCCTCCATGATGGTGCTCTTGCCGGCGCCGTTCAGGCCAAGGACACCGACGACGCCGTCGGGGAACTGGAGCTTGAGCTCCTTGAACCGCCGGTAGTTCTTGAGCTCGAGATATGAGATCCTCATTCCTCTTCCCTCTCGAGGTATGGCATACCGAGCGCCATCAGCCGGCTCTTCTTCTCATCGGGTATGTCCAGAGAAGCGATGTACTTCCTGAACTCGTCCGCCAACAGGCCGATGTGAGGATCACCGGCTTGTTCCTCCTTCTCCGTTTCCTCGGCCCGTTCGAGTTTGAGCTCGAAATGCAGGGCGCTGCCGCCCAGCCGCCTGAGCGATGCAATATCGAGGCTGCGATACGCGTCGGAGGCGACGTTCTTGACGACCAACCTCACGACCTTGTCGTCGATGGCTGAAGCGCTGACCCTCTCCCTTGCCTCGCTGAGTATCTCAGATGAAGAGCGGCCCTGAGCATCGAGCGCTTCGAGGTCCAGCATGTCTCTGATTGGCAGCCTGTGAAGCCTGATCGAGTGCGAATCCAGATCGACCTCCACTATCCCTTTGTCCTGGTGTGCCTCGCCGAACCCAAATCGCTCGGTCGAGCCCGAGTAGTACGCCCTGTCCGTGACCTTGGCGAATTCGTGGAAGTGTCCGAGTGCGACATAGTCCCAATCGTTCTCGATGGACCCCAGAGGTACCGTCTGCTCATTGAACTCGTCCATGTTGTAGACCCTCGACCCGACGACCCCCACGTGCAGCACGAGCAGGTTGATCGGCGAATCCTTTGACGGCTTCGCGCTCCTGACCAGGCTAGAGAGGCTGGGGGTGACTGAATGTGGGATCGCTTGCACTGTCGCGTCTCCCACCACTATCGCGGTCACCCCTGGCTCGTGGACGGGATGGATGTGATCAAGGTGCTCGAAGATTCGCAGTATGCTGCCGGTCTCCCTCAGGCGGGGCGTCGAGTGGTTTCCGGAGATCAGGACCGTCTCTATGCCCGCCTGGGACAGCTTGATCATCTGCTTCAGAGCGAGATCGATCGCCCTGTTCTGAGGCCGCACAGTGTCGAAGAGGTCCCCAGAGTGGATCACAAGGTCCGGTTCGAGCTCGATTGCCTTGTCGACGGCTTGTGCGAACGCACGGTACACATCCGATTCGCGCTGGTTGATGCCTTCGACGGGGTCCAGCTTCGAGTAGGCGCTGAACCCGAGGTGCGTATCGGAGATGTGAACGAGCCTCAATCTCTATCACGCTCCATCGTCGTCATTATGTCCTCGATCTCGATCAGGTCAGGAGATGGCTCTCCGTGAACAGATGCGGCCCTCCCTTCGAACATGCGCCCCATCTTCTTGTCCAGTGTACTGATTGAGCTCCAGAGCGTAGCTACCGCGATGGCGATGATCGCGATGGACATGATTGCGAACACCAGACCATGCTCCACGAGCGACCTCAGAAGCGGAGATACCACGATTAAGCCGACAATCAGATAGAATGCGAGGAAGACCCATTTCATGGCCTTCGCAGTGTCCTGGTACCCTATTCTCTCCGCCGACTTCGTGCTGAGCATCGCCTCACTGGTGGATATCTCGATGAGCCTGACCGTTCTGGACCAGATGCCGAATACGGACGCCTCGACCACGATTATCGTGCCCGTGAGCAGCACGAACATGAGAAGGCCCTCGTTGCCGCCCACTAGGTATGCATAGTCCGAAGCCCTGGGCACGAGATTGGCTGCGACCGCAATGGCAGATACCATTGCGATGACGTAGATGAAGAGCCTAGATATGCTGTCCCTCATCTCGTTTGATAGCCGAAGAGACGTTCTCGAGCGCATCCTCAGATTCCTGAACACCAGGTTCAGATACGTCGTCATTAGAAGAACGGGTTTCGGGGTGCTCAGCTCCAGACGACGGGTGGTCTTCTCGGAATACCTCACCGAGTAGGGCACTACGAGGGCGGTGATGGTCGTCACAACTACAATCGTGGAGTACAGGTTGATGTTCTCACTTATTCCAGGTGATCCTATGGCAACGGCAGCGATCATCAGAGAGAACTCGCCTATCGCGATCATTCTCAGCCCGGCCCCGATGGCGTTCCTAGCGCCGAAGCCGAAGACGAAGGTCGCGAGCGTGCATGAGAAGATCTTCGCGAGCACGAAGACAGCCGTTATCACCAGCGCGGTTGCGAGGAATCCGGTCCTTAGGAAGAGTTCTGGGTCGACGAGCATTCCCACAGCGATGAAGAACATGGCCCCGAAGAGGTCTCTCACTGGCTCGACGCGCCTGATGACATCTCCGAGGTACTTCGATTCCGATACAATCACTCCCATGACGAAGGCACCTATCGCCTCCGAGAACCCGATCCACCTCGAGAACGCCGCCATCGAGAAACACAGCCCAAGAACCGTCAGAACCATCAGCTCGCCTGAGCGCTGCCTCCCCACGTAGTTCACGAGCCTGGGCACCACTGCCAGACCAAAGACCAATGTGGCAGCGATGAAGATGCCCATCTTGACAAGCAGCTCCGTGAGCGCCTCCGGGCTCACGCTGCCCTGGTATATCAGGCCTGACACAGCCGCGAGGATGAGAACGGCGGCGAAGTCCTCCACGACCAAGAGGCCGATGACCAGCCGCGCCTTCTCGTTGCTCAGGCCGCCACTCTCTCTCAACGACCTCACTATGATCATTGTGGACGCGACGGACAGGACCGCCCCGAGGAGAGAAGACTCAAGCGTGGTCCAGCCGAGTGCCTTGCCCAGTTGGAACCCGATGCCTATCATGAGGAATATCTCCATCGACGCGGCTGCTATCACGGCGATGCCGATCTTCCTGAGCTGCTTGAAGCTGAACTCGAGCCCAATGGAGAAAGTCAGAAGGACTATGCCCAGCCGGGCCAGCATCTCTATCACCGGATGGGCCGAGATGATGATGGTCTCATCAGCTACTGTGAGACTGAACTCCGCCGAAGTGACGACAGGTCCGACGACCATACCCGCAACGAGATAGCCCAGGATCAGAGGTTGCCGGAACCGGTTGAAAAGGACGATGATGAGGGCCGCAACGGCTACCACGATGGCCATGCTGATAAGGAATCCGGTCTGTAGATCTAGCATTCTTACGGCACCGTGCGGAGTGTTACGATATCGTCGATGAGGTCGGCATCCTCTCGGCCCCAGTCATGCCTTACCTTGTCCTCGTCGGTCAGGACGGCCGGCCCCGTCTCACGCATGATGTTCTTTTTACTTAAGCGTGGCTGTCCGGTCATACTGGGAGCACAGCGTGTGAGCGTGAAAGGTTAATGTGCGCCTAGCCCGATGCCGAGTCGGGATGCCAACTCTAAGGACCAGATTCACCGGCTCCACTTCCGATCGGAAGGTGCGGGCCAAGCTGTTCGGGGTAGGGAGCGCCGGTTGCAGCATGATTGACGGCGCGCGCTTCCAGACAGTCGCTGTTTCGTCTTCTGCTGCTGACTTGGCCAGGTGCAGGTCCGAGAGGAAAGTGCTGATAGGGGCTGAAAGGCTCCTCGGGCTCTCCGATTCTGATTCGGAGCTCATGAAGAAGCTCCCGTCGATTGTGGGACACGAGCTTCTGGACATATTCAACAACACGGAAGTTGTCTTCATAATGTGCGGCCTTGGCGGCACTACGGGTAGCCTGGGCGCCAAGCTGCTTGCCTCGGTCGCCAGAGCCAGGGGATCCCTGGGTGTGGTCCTGGCAGCGACGCCTTTCACGGCGGAGAGCATCCGCAGGAGGCAGTTCGCGCAGGAGGCGATTCGCGGCCTGACGAAGATCTCATCACTGTGCATAGAGTTCTCCAACGACAAACTCTCAATGCTCGCGCCAAACCTGCCCCTGTCAAGGGCATTCGCAGTGCAGGACGCGATAATGATGAGACCGGTTCTGGACATGTGCTCGACCCTTGCCGGGGCGGACACGGCTGCCCTCCGAGAGGTTGTCGGCAGCTCCTCGTACGGCCGCTTCGGGCTGGGTCTGGCGCGCGGCGACGAGCGGGTCGGACATGCCGTTCACGACGCCCTCACGTCTCCGTGGTTCGATTTCGAGCTCGGAGACGCCAGGGCGGCCGTCGTCATCTACTCGGCGGCCGATCCGTGGGACCGGGAAGAGGAGCTGGTGCTCTCGTCGGTTGCGGAGAGGCTCCCGTCATGCAACATAGCGATGGGGTCGTACCCCGACCCGTCCCTTGGAGAGCGAATAAGGATAAGCATCACGATTGCCCGCGATCCGCCATAGGCTTTTGCGCCTGCTGGCTAGTTAATATAGTAATGAATATAATAAATTTGGTCGAATGATTGGCAAACCTCTATAAGCCGGTAACCACAATCGGGGGTCCAGAGGGCGAAAAAACGAAGGTGGTACAGCTTGGCTGTGGGATCACAGGGCTAGTGTGTGCGGAAATGCTTGCGAGGAACCGGAAAGTGGACGAGCTGGTCCTCGCAGATTCTTATCTGGATGCCGCCAAATCAATGGCGGCACGCGTCAGGAACCCGAAGATATCCGTCCAGAAGGTCGACGCGTCGAAGCCATCTGAGCTGAAGAGGTTCTTGAGGGACAAGGACCTCATCGTGAGCTCGGTGCCGTGGAAGCTCCTGTCGGGAGTCTTCAAGGCAGCTCTGGCGACGAAGACCGACTATGTTGACTTCAGCCTGACCGCGAACAACATGAAGGAATTCGATGAGTTCAGGAAGAGGTGCAAGAAGAGCGGGATAACCGCTCTCACTGCTTGCGGCGCTGATCCTGGAATATCAGACGTGTTCGCGAGATACGGAGCGGACAGGCTTGACCGTCCAGAGGAGGCGTATGTCAGGGACGGCGACTGCGGAGTGGCAAGGGGTTACAACTTCTTCACGCTCTGGTCACCGGTGGATATGGTCGAGGAGGCGACGACCTCGGCGGCGGTGTTCGTGAACGGGAAGCACAAGTTCCTGCCACCGTTGCACAAGAGGGAGATCTACGACTTCCCGGACCCGATAGGCCCCCTCCCTGTATACAACACCACGCATGAGGAGACATTCCTGATGCCGATGTACATCAAGGGCATTCGGAAGGCGGACTTCAAGATAGCCATCGACGACGAATTCGCTGCTGCTGCGAACATGCTCAGGAAGTTGGGCATGCACTCCCTCGAGACTGTCGACGTCAAGGGCGTCAAGGTGCGCCCGATCGATGTCGTTGTTGCCTTGATGCCCCGGCCTGTGGAGCTGGCGGGCAAGGTCAAGGGTCATGCGGGCGTTGTCGTTGAGGTGATAGGCCGAAAGAACGGCAAGAGGACGATGGTGAAGACCTGGACCACCATGTCGCATGAGAAGGCCTGGAAGATGTGTCGGAGCAATGCCACAGGCTATCTTGTCGGTGTGGGCGGAGCCGTCGGCGCTGAGATGGTGATATCGGGCGAGGTCAAGGGACCTGGCATGTTCGTCCCCGAGCAGCTCCCTGCCGACAAGTTCGTCAAAAGGCTTCCGGCCAAGGCCCTGGAAGTGAAGCAGGAGACGATCAAGCTCTGAGGGCATCAGCGGAGGCGGAGTGCTCAGATCGATTCCCACAAGGCAGCTAGGCAGTGCCCGGAAGGGACCATGCATCCCCTCGCTCACGAGTGCGATTCCCTTCGCCCAAGGCGATTCCATCCAGCGAAGACCTCGAGCGCTCTCTCTTCCATGAAGTGCAGTCTGCCCGGGACGACAAGGCAGTGCAGAGGAGGGCCGAAGTCCTCCTCAAGGAGGGCCTTTGCGCTTCCGGCCCGTACGAGGCAGTCGGAGGAACCTGCTCGGGCGACGACACACATGAGCGAGCTCTCGGAGAGCGTGCCCCGGCCCGACCTTCTATCCATGTCCAACAGAAGGTGGATCCCCTCGTTGGCGGTCATGAAGCGACCGCCGTCCGCATCGACGTCCAAGAGGACCAAGGTGTGCAGTCCACGCGATAGGTTCTCGCCGACCAGTTCGCACGGGCTCGTCGGTGAGTATCCTTCCTGGGGAAAGGGCAGCGATGCGGTCCTCCCGAACTTGTAGTGCTGTAGCCCCAGCAGACCTGGAACGGCAGTCATCACGGAGACGCCGTGTATGACCACGGTCTCTATCGACTCCTCCGCGGCCCTCAGCCTGAGGTCGATGTGGGTCGTCGCGGTCATCGGATCGCCCCCCACGAGAAACACCACGTTCCTGGACTTCGCGGCGTCCAGTATCTTGCGTCCGTCCTCGACGGCTGCTCGATCGAGCATCTCGAGCTTCCTGCCCAGCCTGGCCTCCAGCCGTTCGATGGCCCCCTCCTCCAAGGAGGATGTGTAGGTCTCCGCGAAGATGACGTCGGCTCTCTCGGCCTCCTTGAGAGCCTTGGATGTTATGCCATCCTCGTCGTGCAGGCCAAGACCTGCGAAAACCAGCCGGCCGGCCGAGCCAGTCATGGACATGTGATTGGCGCTCCTGGTAAAGTACCTTTTCCACTCATGCATCCCATGCCTCCGATTGGATTATCTAGCGAGTAATGCGATTTCCACCCTTGATGGACTCCCTGTGCATCGTCGTGCCAAAGAAGAAGGCGGAGCCGATCCGACGCAAGCTGCTGGAGCGCGGGATCCTCAGGAAGGACCTGCAGATCAGGTCGGATTCCAGGAACGTCTACCTGCCCGTGATCCAGAGGATAGACCTGGGCTATCCAGTCGAGTCGTCGGAGTTCAGAGAAGTCGAAGAGCTCGTCACAGACTACAGGGTCCTGGTGGACGTCCCGGACGAGCTACGACCGCTGCTGCCATCGTCTTTTGACACGCTCGGATCCGTGGCGCTCGTGAAGATGGCTGACGAGATCGCCCCATATGCGAAGGACATAGGGAAGGCGATACTAGCCGCGCAGAAGTCGATCAGGACGGTCTGCATGGACTCGGGGGTCGTGGACGAGTTCAGGACGAGGAACATCAAGGTCGTCGCGGGAGACAAGACCACGGAGACCACCCACAAGGAGTACGGCTTGGTGTTCAGGCTGGACGTGGCCAAGGTGTTCTTCTCGCCTAGGCTCGCGACGGAGAGGGACATCGTCTCCCGGCAGGTGCAACAGGGCGAGGCGGTTGTGGACATGTTCGCAGGAATCGGACCGTTCTCGATCATGATTGCCAGGTCGCGCGCGCCCAGAGTAGTGTACGCCATCGACATGAACCCTGTCGCCATCGAGTTCATGAAGCAGAACATACAGCTGAACAAGGTCGAAGGCATCAGACCGATTCTCGGCGACGCCGGAGAGGAGATCGGGAAGCTCGAGAAGGCAGACCGCATCATAATGAACCTCCCCCACGAGGCCAGCAGCTACCTTCCCGATGCTCTGAAGGCCCTCAGGCCGGGGGGCATCATCCACTACTACGAGATCATGGAGGATTCCAAGGTCATGGAACGGCTAGACGGGATAGCCACTCTCGCCCGGCGGGAAGGCAGAGTACTGAAGGAGTTGGCCCGTCGCAAGGTCAAGAGCTACTCGCCGACAATGACTTTCTACGGGTTCGACCTTCAGTTCTTCTGATCCGCACTCGGCTCAAGTGTCACTCCTCTCTGGCCGAAGTAGTTGCCCGACCTCTCCTTGTATGTCTTCTCCGCCGGCGACCGCAGCTCAGAGAACACCACCTGGGCGAACCTCTCACCGATCGGGAGGCCAGCCTCCTCCTGTGAAGCATTGAATGCGGAAAAAGTCAGGTTTCCGTTGAATCCGGCATCAATTACCCCAAAAGAGGACAATATGCCTTTCCTCACCCAAGAGGTCCTGATCCATATCTCCCCTATGACGTCCGCGGGGAGCACGAGATACTCCTTCGTGGCCACGACGAACCATGCGCCCCCCGGCACCCGTGCCATTCCCTCGCGCGTGCGCGTGTCCGAGGAGGGTATCCAGACCTCCTCAATCGAGACATCGTAGCCGTTGGGCGTCAGGTTCTTCTCGTCGAACCCCTCGATCTTCAGAGAGCCCTTCGCGATGAGCGAGAGTATGTCGGTGTCGGAGAGCACGGCCATCCTCTCACCTCTTCCTGCGTTTCGTCTGCGTGGCCAGCCTCCGGCTCGCGCCCTTCTCCCCCTTCTCAGTCAGCTCCTTGGCAGCGGCCTCCGCGAGATCCTTCAGCCGAGAGAAGGCCGCAGGCCACCTCTCTTCGAGTTCGAGCTTGAATGCGTCAGAAAGGTCCTCGGGTCCGAAGAGCTCGATCGCCTCGAAACCTCTCTTCGCAAGCACGGAGTTCACAGTCTCGGACGTGCGCGCCACCCTCTCCCATCTGAACAGCTGGTCTATGCCCTCGAGCTCAGACACGAGTCTCCCGACATCTTCCGTGCCGAGCTTGGCCAATAGCCTCGTGTAGAGCCTCTGCAGGTCTCTAGAGAAGCTCCTGACGGCCTTTCTGGCATCATCCATCAGCTCGTCGAGGGCGTCGTCATCCAGCTTGGAGAGCTTCCGGCCGGAGGATGCAACGACCCTTCTGACGGCTGCCATGACCGCGGGCTCGAGCTCGGTCTCTATCGTCCTTATGATCACGATTCCGTGTCTGGCGAGGGCCGCCCTCGCTGCGACCAGATCTCTCTCCAGACCGGGTGACAGCTGCTCTGACATCCCAGACCTCTTCGATCAGATCTCGGTCAGCCCAGCGACGGTCTTCTTGTCCAGTCTCTTGACCACTTCCAGTATGAGCCTTATGCAGTTCTCGGCGTCTGCCATGCTCAGGAGCCCCACGTGGGAGTGGATGTGCCTCGTCGGGACGCCTATCACCACGCTCGGGCAGCCCGCGTTGGACATATGGATTATGCCCGCATCGGTCCCTCCGCTGACCTGTGAGAGCTGATATGGTATCTTGTTCTTCTCCGCCGTCCCGATGACCAGGTCCACGAGCCCCTGGTTGGGTATCATGGACGAGTCCCAAGTGGTGATCGTGGGGCCATAGCCCATCTTGCTCGCGGCCTCGTGCGGTTCTATCCCAGGCACGTCCCCGGCGATGTCCACCTCGAGAGTGAGGCATACATCTGGCTTGACCACGAAGGCCGTGGTCCTCGCGCCTCTCAGCCCCACCTCCTCCTGTGTCGTCGCAGCGCCGATCACCGTGTTCGGGTGCTTGATCTTCTTCTCCGAAAGAGTCCTTATGACCTCAGCGGCAACCCAGGCGCCTATCCTGTCATCGAACGCCTTGCCGATGGCGATAGTGTCGGAGCCTTTTCTCTTGCCCTCCTTGAAAACGGTCTTCTTCATGACGGAGAAAGATGATTCCGGAATGACAGGGTTGCCTACTCTCACACCCATGGCCCTGGCCTCCTCCTCGTTGCTGGCGCCGATGTCGATGAACATCTTGTTCTTCTCGACGACCTTCTTCCTCTCATCAGCAGGAAGGAGGTGCGGAGGCTTCGCCGCGATGACCCCAGAGATCGTGCCCTTGGATGTCCTCACTAGCACCCGCTGGCCCAACAGGACCTGGTCAAACCAGCCACCGAGCGTGTTGAATGTCAGGAACCCGAGCTTGTTCACAGAGGAAACGATGAATCCGACCTCATCTATATGCCCCGGTACCAGCACAACTGGGCTGTCAGATGATCCCTTCTTCCTGAACATCAGCGACCCAAGCCGATCCGAGTACACCTGGTCTGAGTACCTTGCGACATATCCCCTGACGATTCTCGCGGGCTCTCTCTCAAAGCCTGACGGTCCGAAGCAGTTGGTCAGATCTTCGAGGAACTTCATGGACTGCTGGTCTGCCAAACCCCTCACCTTGCTGCGCGGATTATGTTGAGCATAGATAATCCTTGCTGTCGCTTGCATCCGACATCGTCTAGCGGAGACATCCGTGCCAGCATGCTCGTTGACCTGACGGGGTGCGCACATGAGGTGGTACGCAGGCGCGCCTGTCCGAACGGCCGTTGGATCGGTTCTCGGCTCCGCACCTGGCCCGGACATCGTCACGTTCGTGGCAATCGGGAGCCTGTCGGCATGCTGCCGGATGTCGACACCGTCCTGAGCGGTCTCTCAAGAATGAGCAACAGGCGACCTGCAACCCGCAACGAATTCGGTGCTCTGCCGTTCGCGATTGTGTGCGCGATTTCCTATCTGGCCGCGCTTCTGCTCTCAGCCGCTACTGACCTCTCGGGGTCACCGTCGATGCCACTCGCCAAGGGAAGGTATAAATTCGGAGAACGGCATGCTGCGTACCGGTGGGAGGCCAGACATGTCTGTTGTGTTGCCAGACCTCAAGTACACCAAAGAGCACGAATGGGTGAAAGTCGAGGACAAGCTAGCGCGGATAGGCATCACGGACCACGCGCAAACAGAGCTCACGGAGATAGTGTTCGTAGAGCTGCCCGCGTCAGGCAAGGATGTCAAGATGGGCGATGTCCTGGGCAATGTCGAATCCGTCAAGACGGTGTCTGAGGTCTTCTCACCGGTGTCCGGCGTGGTCAAGGAGACCAACGGGAAGCTCATAGACTCACCTGAGCTCCTCAACAAGGATCCGTATGGGCAGGGCTGGATAGCGGTCATAGAGATGAGCTCATCGTCCGATCTGTCGGGTCTGATGTCCGTAGATGACTACAAGAAGCTGCTCGGCGAGTAGGTCGACAAGGCCGTAAGTCTCGCCTCAGGGCGTGATGGAGTGAAGAAGGTCATCACGGCGGACGATGCCCAGGATGCGTTCTCCGGGTTCCCAGTGGTCCTGGGGACAGTGGCATCTGCAAGGGATAACATAATAACGCTGGCCATGTGCCACATCTTCTCCTTCAGGCCTCCCCTGATCGGGGTCGGCATAGGCCCCAGAAGGTTCAGTCACGGCCTCTTCAGGGAGAGCAGGGACTTCGCAGTCAACATCCCGAACAGGTCGATGCTCCGCGCGGTCGAGATATGCGGGTCCAAGTCGGGCAAGAACGTCGACAAGTTCGAGGCGGCTGGACTCACCAGGGAGAAGGCTGAGAGGATCTCCGCGCCTCTCATAGCCGAATGCCCCGTCAACATCGAGTGCCTGAAGGTGAAGGAGGTCGAAGCCGGCGACCACACTTGGTTCATCGGAGAGGTAGTCGCGGCTCGGAAGGACGAATCCTATGACAAGGCCGAGATGCTCCTCTACTGGGGTGAGTACAGGGTCATAGGCGACCTCGTCAAGTAGGTGAGATCATGGATGTCAGAACCGTGATATCGGCAAGACGCAGCATACGCAGATACGAGAAGAAGCCACTGCCAGCGGAGCTGCTCGAGGAGCTGTTGGAGTCCGCCAGACAGGCACCCTCTGCAAGCAACGCCCAGAGATGGAGCATGGTCGTTGTCACGGACGATGAGAAGAAGCAGAGGCTCGTGAAGGCCTCGGGTGGCCAGAAATTCGTGGGCCAATGCTCGGCGTATCTCGTTGCGGTCGCCGAGCCCGGGGCCCCCTATCCGGCGGTGGATGTCGCGATAGCGCTCGACCACCTTTCGCTGGTCGCCGCAGAGAAGGGCCTCGGGACATGCTGGATAGGTGATTTCGAACCCGAGGAAGTCAAGGAGATCCTTGGTGTCCCGAAGGACAGAGACATACCGATCTGCATGACTCTCGGGTACCCGGCGCAGAACCCTCAGGCTCGGAAGCGAAAGCCGTTGTCCGGTCTGTTCCACAGGGAAGTCTGGGGCAGGCTCTGGTGATTGCTGGGAATTTATAAATCTCCGGATTGTCTTCTGACAGTTGCGGCCAATCGCCCTTGTAGGCTGAGGGGACCGAGGTTTGTACGTATTCAACGCCTGCCCGAGAGACTGCTATGACACCTGCGCAATCGTCACCCGCGTGCGGAACGGCAGGCTTCATTCGATAGACGCGAACGACAAGCAGCCGTTCACGCACGGGTTCCTGTGCCCGAAGGGAGAGGGCCTGATCCGGTACGTCTACTCGAAGCAACGAGTCCTGCACCCGATGAAGAGGGTGGGTGAGAAGGGCGAAGGCAAGTTCAAGAGGATATCATGGGACGAGGCCCTCGGCACGATCGCGGAGCAGATATCCAAGCGGTCCACGGAGTTCGGGACCGATTCCATCCTACAGTTCGACTACGCGGGCACGATGGGGTACATACAGCGGTACTTCCCGAGCAGGTTCTTCAACGCAATCGGCGCTTCTCGGGTGACTCACACGATATGTTCGCGAGCCGGCGACACGGCGCTCGAGCTGGTATGGGGCTCCAGCTTGGGGATGCTTCCGGAGGAAATCGAGAGGTGCAGGCTCATTGTGGTCTGGGGCATGAACCCCGCCTGGAGCAGTCCGCACGGCTACGAGATCATCAAGAGGGCCCAGAAGAGAGGCGCGAAGGTCTACATCATCGATCCGATCCGCACCCAGACTGCCGAGCTCGGAACCCACCTGCAAATCCGGCCGACGACGGATGCGGCATTGGCGTTAGGGTGCATCAACCACATCATCGCGAACCGGCTCTATCACGATGACTTCGTCCAGACAAAGACGACCGGCTTCGACAGGCTGGCCGACATTTCCAGGAAGTACGACCTGAACGAGATGGCTCGCGTGACCGGCCTCAAGCTGAGGGAAATGGAGGATTTCATTGCCGACTACGTATCCCTCAGGCCGAACTGCATCATGATTGGATTCGGCATGCAGAGGAACAGGAACGGCGGGGACATGGTCAGGGCGATAAGCATATTGCCGGCCCTGATTGGTGAGAGGAGGGGGTTCTTCTACTCCACGGACTTGTGCGACTTCGATATGGACTACCTCGAGGGCGCCAGCCTCACATCAAGAAGGAAGGTTCACTACAACATGGTCGACATCGGGAGGACTCTGGAGCAAGGCAGGATCAAGATGATGTTCGTCTACAACTCGAACCCTCTGGCCACGCTTCCGAACCAGCCGCTGGTGAGAAGGGGGATGGCCAGTGAGAAGCTGTTCACGGTCGTCCACGACCTCTTCATGACCGACACCGCGGACTACGCCGATATCGTCCTTCCGGCCACGAGCACATTCGAGCATCTAGATCTTCACGCATCGTACTTCCACCAGTTCCTCACCATCAACGAGAAGGCCATCGAGCCCCTGGGCGAGGCGAAGTCGAACAGCGACCTCTTCCGCGCGCTCGCAGCCACCATGGGATTGACCACCAAGGAGCTCTTTGAGGATGACGAGAAGATCGCGAGGACCCTCGTCTCTAAGAGCAAGTCCGTCGACGGCACCTTCCAGGGCCTCAAGAAGAAGGGCTTCGTCAAGCTGAAGGTCCCGAACAGGTCCGTCTTCCGCACGCCCAGCCGGGCCATCGAGCTCTACTCCGCGAGAGCTGCTGAGGAAGGCCTGGGAGGGACTCCGGCCCATGTTGAGGTCCAGAGCAAGCTACCATACCAGCTAATCACCCCCGTGCACAGGCTGCTGGTCAGATCTCAGTATCACACAGAGCATCCCGACATACAGCCTGTTGTGTACATCAACAAGCGTGACGCAGCCGATGAGGAACTTGAGGACGGGGGCACGATCAAGCTCGCTAACGAGATGGGTGATTGGACCGTCGGAGTGGAGATATCGGATATCGTGCCCAGAGGGGTACTTCTCTCGTATTCCGCCCTATGGCCTAAGCTCTCAGGCGGCAAGAACGTGAACTTCCTGACCACGGACTACGTGCAGAGATACGGAGGCAACTCTGCCTTCAATTCGACCTTCGTCAGGATAGCCTAGGGGACCGGAGCGTTCGCGCCGCCTTTGTCGTTAAGCTGTCTGTTCCAGAACTCTTGGTGAATCGCGATGATGGTGTTCTTCAGATCTCTCCTGTCGACAGTGAAGTGGTACGCGACCGTCGACGCCCCTGCGGAAATGAGATCCACGTTCACTCCCTTGGCTGCGACCGCGTTGAAGACGCGCGCGGCGACGCCCTTCGTCGTCCCGAACCCCTCGCCCACCGCACATACCAGGGCAATACCGGGATTGACCTCGAAGTTCTCCCCAACGGAGCCGATTATCGTCTTGATGGTCCTCTTCGCGGCGGGTATGTCTGATTCGTCGATGAGCACTGCGACGCAGGTCTGGGATGTGGTGGCGGAGAAGATGTTGATGTTCGCCTTCTGCAGACACGATGTGATGTCCGCTAGGAACCCAGACTTGTACCCCGCACCCGTGTCGTAGACCTTCAGAGTGGCCACATTCGGCAGGTAGGACACGCTCTTGATGACGTCCTGTCTCGCGTGTCTGCTCTTGCCTATGACTGTGCCAGGCGACTCGGGTTTGTATAGGTTCTTTATCACGATGTCGATGCCCTTCGCCCTCGCCGGCTGCACGGCCCTCGGGTGCAGCACCTGCGCCCCGAAGTACGCCAGCTCCGCGGCCTCCTCGTATGACAGTCTCTCGAGGAGGAATGCGTCCTTGACTATCTTCGGGTCGGCGCTCATGAACCCGTCGACCTCCTTCCAGATCTCCACCGGACCGCCGTCAACCGCGTGAGCTACAACCGCCGCCGTGTAATCCGTCCCGCTCCTCCCCACTGTGGTGACGTGGCCGGTCTCTGTTATCCCGAAGAAACCGGTTATGACTGGTACCATCCCTTTCTTCACGGCGCTCTGAAGCGTAGGGCCCATGTTCTTCTCGCACTTGTCCAGGATGGC
>JAFGHM010000071.1 GCA_016930135.1 Thermoplasmatota archaeon
GCGAGCACCAATCCCGAGATACTCCGGGAGATAGGGAAGGCGATGGCACCTCACATAGGAGATGCGAAGATAGCCGGAATGGCCCTGGGAGCCGTGCCTCTGACGGTCGCAGTCGCCCTGGAGACCAACATGCCGTTCGTGATGGTCAGGAATGAGCCCAAGGACCACGGGACCAAGGAGCTCGTGGAGGGCGATGTGAACCCCGGAGAGAAGTTCGTCATAGTGGAGGACGTCGCAACCACTGGCGGCTCGACTCTCAGGGTCGTCTCCGCACTCCGACAGAAGGGTGCGAATGTCTCGAAGGCCGTGGTCGTCGTCGACAGAGAAGAGGGGGCTACGGAGATGTTGAAGGAACACGGAATAGAGCTTGTCTCCCTGTTCAAGGTCAAGGATTTGGCATGAGCTGCGGAGCTGTGGATCCTGCCTGTAGGAAATGCAGGCTGTTCAAAGGAAGGACAAACGTCGTTCCTGGTACAGGGCCGTGCGACGCAAAGATAATCTTC
This sequence comes from Thermoplasmatota archaeon, assembly GCA_016930135.1. Taxonomy (GTDB): domain Archaea; phylum Thermoplasmatota; class Thermoplasmata; order UBA10834; family UBA10834; genus COMBO-56-21. The sequence goes on from JAFGHM010000071.1 coordinate 504, forward strand.
GTTGGCGAGGCGCCGGGGAAGGACGAGGACTTGAGGGTAAGGCCTTTCGTCGGCCGCGCGGGAAGGCTGCTCGACGAGGCGCTCGAAGGGGCCGGAGTGGGCAGGGCCAAAGTGCGCATAAGCAACCTGGTCAAATGCAGGCCTCCTGGCAACCGAAGGCCTCGGGCGGATGAGAAGAGCAGATGCACGTCGCTCTATCTCCACAAGGAGATCGAAGAGATCTCCCCGCGAGTGATATGCGCCTTGGGGCAGACCGCCGCAGAGCATCTTGCAGGCAGGAAGCTGAAGATGGCAGATGTCGTGGGCAAGGAGGTCCCGCACGCATCAGACAGGACCTCTGCCAGGCTCTTCGTGACATATCACCCCGCAGCGTGCCTGTACCAGCGGAAGAACATCAAGGCATTCAAGCGAGGCGTGAGGGCGAGCCTGGTGGCTGCTGGACTGACAGGGAAATGAGTTCATGATGAAACTCTTTTCTACTTCCCAATGCTAATAGGTGGCTGATGAGAGGGCGTCTGATTGCAGCCGCCACGGTCGCGGCTTTGTCTCTTCTCTGCGCGGGAATGCCCTCAGAAGGCGCGATAGGCGCTTCACAGGCCGACCTCTCGTGGACCGTCATGGTCTACATGGCTAACGATGTCTCGAACCCGCTGCCGTGGGAGGACAACATCAACTCGATGGAGGCGGCCGCTCAAGCTCAAGGAATCAGCGTCGTCGCATTGGTCGACAATCCCGGAGATGGTGACTCCGTCCTCCTGAAGGTGGAGCACGATACGAGCGGGACCGGAGGCGACACCATAGTGTCCACGGAGATAGACGATGAAGGGGCGGTGATACCCATGACTCGAGAGGTCAACACGGCCGACCACTCGACCCTGGCAGCATTCATCGACTTCTCCGCGAACGAGTATCCGGCCGATAGACTGGTGCTGATTCTTTGGGGCCACGGAGCGGGCTGGCAGGGGCTATGCCCAGACAAGAGCGACCTTCTGACTCTGCCGGAGCTTGCCGAGGCACTAGATGATGCCACGACCAGCCTAGGGCGAAGAATAGACATGGTTGTCGTGGATGCGTGCGCCCAGTCCACGATGGAGATGCTCGCGGAGCTGAGGCCTTATGCTGCCTTTTTCGTGGGCGCCCAGAACGATGTCCCTTACCAGGGTCTGCCGTATGGAGAGATCCTCGAGATCCTGTCGACTTCTCCGGGACAATCGGTGGAGGACTTCGCCTCCACAATCGTGTCCCAGTATGTCGAGTATGCATGGTTCGTCTCACCTTACTCGGCGACGATGGCTGCGTTCGACCTCGACAGGCTAGATACCGCGCTCTCTCTGCTCGATTCGCTCTCGCTCCAGGGGATCAAGTACAACTCGATATTCCATGACGTCATCAACGAGGCTCTGATGTCTGCGGAGTTCTACGATACTGAGTGGTATGTTGACCTCGTGGACCTCATGACCCTCATCCATGCGTCCGATCTTCCATTAGAGATGAGGATGCTGGCCCTCCAGACCGCGGTGTCATTCAGAGAGGCGACTGTGGCGTTTGAGAAGTTCGACCACCCGGACCCGTACGACGGCGTGGGCGTTGCACGGGCAAACGGAGCAGTCATATACGCTCCGGCCACCTCCTACTACGAGGCAAGCTACTCGTCTTTGATGCTCTCCGCAGAGACCAACTGGAACGAATTCGGATCCCTCGCGAGACTCGTGACATCCACCGAACAGAGGGTCCCGGGGCCCTCGATCTCGTATGCGGATTCTGACGAGGACGGCCTTTTGGACACTGCGTATCTCGAGTGGGAGGAGGACTATCCGCTAGTTGAGGCATGGATCTACGCGAGGCTGCCCAACGGGCTCGTGTTCGAGACCTCTCTGAATTCTTCGAGTTCGAACATATCGATCAATGGCTTCATGGGCAATCTGGTCATCGGGGCGAGCGCTGTCGACATGGATGGAGAAGCTGTGAGCTATGTAACGCTGAATGCTACGTTGTACGGCCATGTACGGTTGGAGGTCTTTGTGAGGCTGGAAGGCGAATTGGTGAGCGACAGATATGACGTGCAGGTCGTGTCCTCGACACATACCAGCTATGCGATGCCTGAGGGAGATGCACTCGTCATGACGTTGATAGTCCCGGCGCAGGCGTCCATCGGGGAGATGGTGTTCTTGCGCGTGATGAACGGTCAAGACCTGCTGCTCACATCGAGGTTTGTGATAGTCGGACAGGATTCGACCATGACCATCGATCTGTACGGACAAGACGAAGAACCCCAGCTCGACGACCTTGCCCTGCTGTCATTCTCGCTGCTACCAGCAGTGCTGCTGGGCATCTTCACGGTGATGCTCTACATCGACTACAAGAGAGCGAGAAAGAAGGCATGACCTCAGAAGCGTTTCTTGAAGAGGTACTTGAGGTTGCCAACTCCGTCACCCCATGTGCTCAGCTTCACATCACCTACTCGCGCGCGGTAGGTTATTGGCACCTCGACTGCCTTGGCTTTCCGAAAAGCCTCAATCTTGATCTCCTCCGACAGCGCCATGCCATCACTGACCAGCTCCAGCTTGGGGAGAACGGCCTTCTTGAACACCCACATGCCGCTCTGCGAGTCCTTGACCCTGACCCTGAAGAGAATCCTTGTGGTCGCTGAAAGGAGCCAGTTGCCCACACGATGCTTCAGGCCCATCGCTCCTTTCTCCATCTTCGCGAAACGGTTTGTGGTGACGAAGTCGAGTCCTTTGGACTCGAGGTGTCCTATCAAGTTCGGGATCTCAGATGCTGGGTAAGTCATGTCGGCATCCAAGGTAGCTATCACCTCGCCCGAAGCCTTCTCGAAACCCGTCTTGTAGGCTCTTCCGTAGCCACGCCTGGGCTCGTCGATGACCACAGCACCTCTCTCCGCTGCGATCTCTCTCGTCCTGTCCTTCGAGTTGGTGTCCACGACGAGTATCTCGTGCTGGCTGGATCCCAGCGCTCTCCTGACCTCGTCGATCACGAGGCCGATGCTCTGCTCCTCGTTCATCGTGGGTATGATGACCGACACCTTGGGTTCTGGCGAAGCATCACCTCCCAGGGAAGACGAACTTGAAACGTTTGATCCGCCTGTCCTTGGGGAGCTCGTAGGGAGACTCGGCGTAGAATCTACACATGAGGTATCCGAGAAGTGCAACCATCAATCTGGCGTAAGCCCAGATGTTCTTCGAGGTCTCGAACAGCCGCTGCGGCTTGTAACTGCCCCAGAGCTTGCCGTGCTTCATGGTCAGCTGCTTCCTGCCCCAGCCGTTCCAGAATGCCTGCTTCAAAAACCTGATGAAGCTCTCCTTCATGCGGTGGTATACGATTGCGTTATCGTTGTAGCCGATTCGATATCCCTTGGACGCAGCCCTGTAGTTGAGGTCGATGTCCTCTGCGGTCACGAACCACGGGTCGAAGCCCCCAACATCCTCCAAGACCTTCCTGCGCCAGGCCATGTTCCCGCTCGGAAATGATATGTCCATGCCCCTGTGATATAGCTCCACCCTCTCGAGCGTCTCGAAGGCGTGATAGCCGATGTTGATGGTCTTACCCGCGGCAACGTCGTACTCCCTAAGGGTGGCCCGGAGCTCCTTCAGCCAGAACGGGTTGGCGATGCAATCACCACCTATGGTCGCGATAGCATCTCCCTTCGCAAGGGAGATCCCGTAGTTGGTGCTCTCGCCCCTCGACCCGGGCCGATGATGAAGAGTCACCATCGGATGCGACGCTGCATACCTTCTTACGATCTCGACCGTTCTATCCCAGCTCCCCGCGTCGACGACGACTATCTCGAGGGGCGGCTCCTGGACCAGGAGGCTGTCCAACAGGTCCCTGATGTGTCGCTCCTCGTTCAGCAGGTTGAGGACCACGCTTACCATCATGTCAGATACACGCTCTGGAGATGCTTGATACATATTATTGTTTGCAGACTCTAGAAGCTACGGAGCCCTGGAACCATATCCAATGCCCAGATACGTCGCCCCAGCCCTGCGCACCTTCTCTGGATCCAGGAACCTGCGGCCGTCTACAATCACCCGGTTCTTCATCTTGGAGAACTCCTTCCTTCCCAGCTTCTTGAACTCAGGCCAGTCAGCCTGGACTATGCATCCCTCCGCTCCTTTCAGGCACTCGCCCGCGGAGGAAGCGTACCGGATCGTCGGCATGATTCTGATGAAGTTCTCCATGGCCATAGGATCGAATGCCACGACCCGCGCGCCCCTAGCAAGGAGCCCGGTGATGAGCGGGACCGCTCTCGTCTCCCTGACGTCGTCCACTCCTCCCTTGAACGCTAGGCCGAGCACGGCGATCCGCTTGCCCCTCAAGTCGCCCAACTCCTTCTCCAGCATGCGGATTCCTTCGTCGGGCTGGGACTCGTTCACCGCAAGGATGGACGACAGCAGCTTCGACCTGTAGCCCTCCGACCTCGCGCGGTCAAGAAGGGCCTTAACATCCTTCGGCAAGCAGCTCCCTCCGAACCCAAGGCCGGGCCTGAGGAAGAGCGCTCCTATCCTCGGGTCGAGCCCCGCAGCCCTTAGGACTGGCTCGGAATCGATTCCGAACCTCTCACACATGTTGGCGATCTCGTTGGCATAGGTGATCTTGGTGGCGAGGAAGACGTTCGAAGCGTACTTGATCATCTCAGCGGACCTCAGGTCTGTGGATATCATCGGCGCGTTGACTGGCTTGTAGAGGCTCAGCAGTAGTCGGCCGGCCCGGCGGTCCTCCGAACCCACGACTATCCTGGAAGGTTCCATGCTATCCTTCAGAGCGCTGCCTTCCTGCAGGAACTCCGGGTTCATGCAGAGGCCGAAGTCCCTTGAGGACTTTTTTTGGGAGTGCCGCTCCAGGATCGGCTTCAGGACGGAGTCTGTGGTGGACGGCACGACGGTGCTCTTGACCACGACGACCTTGTAGCCCCTCGACCCTCTCAGGGCCTTGCCGACGGCCACTGCTGCGGCCTTGACCGGGCCGACGTCTATTCTGCCGGACCGCAGAGACGGCGTTTGAACGCATATGAACACCACGCCGGAGTCGCGCACAGAGCTGGCGACATCGTCGGTGGCCCTCATCGCGCCATTCCGGATCAACCTCCTGAGCTCCTTCTCGAGAGGAGGTTCGTAGAACGGCAGCTCTCCCCAGTTGACCGCATTGACCCTCCGTGCATCGATATCCGCACAGACAACCTTGTGCCCGAGCTTCCCGAACATCACCCCGGTGGCGAGGCCGACATATCCCGCACCGATGACGCAAATGCGCATCGCACCTCAAACCGGCTGGCCGAATAAAACCCTTTTCATGGAGCTCGTGTTGGAGCCGGAAACCATTATATTGCCACTGCGTGTTCATTTGCCTCTATGAAGGCCGTCATCCCGGCAGCGGGCCTGGGCATCAGATTCCTACCCGCGACCAAGGCTCAGCCGAAGGAAATGCTGCCAGTTGTGGACAAGCCCGCGATACAATATGTCGTTGAGGAGGCCGTCGACTCGGGGATAACGGACATCACGATCATAACCGGACGTGGCAAGAGGGCGATCGAGGATCACTTCGACAAGTCCTACGAGCTAGAGCACAAGTTGCGGGAGTCCGGGAACTCCGATGCATTATCGGAGGTCCAGAGAATCGCGTCCATGGCTGACATCTTCTACATCCGACAGAAAGAGCAGCTGGGATTGGGGCACGCCATCCTCTGCGCGAAGAAGCACATCGGCAACGAGCCTTTCGCGGTCATGCTCGGCGACGACATAGTTGTCAATGACAGGCCTTGTATAGGGCAGCTGGTCGAGGTCTTTGAGGATATGAAGGCCTCGGTGGTCGGTGTCGAGCAAGTGCCGAGATCCAAGATCCAGCGGTATGGTGTCATAAAGGCCAAGAGGATCAAGGACGAGATCTACAGGGTGGAAGACCTTGTGGAGAAGCCCGCAGCGAACAAGGCGCCGTCCGACCTGGCAATCATAGGACGATACGTCTTCCAGCCGGACATATTCGGATTCCTCGAGAAGATAGGTCCGGGGAAGGGTGGAGAGTACCAGCTCACGGACGCCATGAGATTGCTGTGCCACAACCAAGGGCTCTACGGACTGAGATTCAAGGGCCGCAGATTCGACATCGGTAGCAAGGCGGATTGGATAAAGGCGACGCTTGAAATAGGACTGGAGAGAGAGGATATCGCGTCGGAGCTGAGGCCTTTTCTCGAACACTCTGGCCGAAGAGTTTAGAGGACCCGTGCGCCGCAGCCCGGACAGATCCTGGTTGAGGGATCCACCTTAGAGCCACAGCCGGGACATCTGTCCATGAGGGCAGCCGAGTAGCCCTGACGGACATCCAGCGGCGGCGGTGGAACTGGACCTTTCGAGTAGACGCCTGAAGAGCTTCTATTCAAGGAGCGGACCACCAGAAGAACAACAACGATCATGCCCACGACAACTGCCGCTACAACCACAAGAACCGCAGCGAACATACTCATGATCGCGCGCTCGCCAACGGTTTCCGTATCGAAACCGTACTCAAGACTGGCACTGACGCTGTTCGTATTGAGCCAAGTGAAGTACAGAACACCATCATCGGTGGCCAGAGTGTCTGACCCCGAAGTAGCCGCATCATAGCTCTTGATCAGGCCCGAAGGGCCGCTGACCGACAGCTTCAGAGGAAGGTCTGAACTCCATGTGAATGATACCCGATCGATAGACTCCGTGTTCCACATGCCAGGAACTACAGTAGAAAACCAACTGTTCGGTTCGACGGTAACCGGATAGGCACTCGCCGACCCAGACAGCCCAAGCAAGGCTGACATCGACAGCAACAGAAAGCACGCTACTGCCATTCCTCGCATACTGGCGCAGCGGAGAGAATCTGTGTTCGACTTCATAAACCCTCCCGCGCCGCCAGTAATCGCCATAATCTATTATAGCTAGCTCGGGATTCTGCAGACCAGAGGTGGCGTCCACGAAGTTGATGGCGAAGTATTACAGGATAGACAACGCCGAGATCGGGGAGGATACCATCGTCCGGGACTTCGTCAACCTATACGGCTGCAAGATAGGCAAAGGCTGCAGGGTCGCAGCGTTCGTCGAGATCCAACGGGGCGTCGTCGTCGGCGACAGATGCAAGATCGAGGCCTTCGCGTTCATACCCTCGGGAGTCACCATTGGGGACGAAGTCTTTGTCGGACCGCATGTCTGCTTCACCAATGACCTGATTCCCAAGGCAGTCGGGGAATGGGATACCGTTCCGACAGTCGTCAAGAACGGCGCGTCGATAGGTGCGAACGCGACCGTGATATGCGGGGTGACCATCGGAAGGAACGCTCTCGTGGGCGCAGGTGCAGTCGTGACCAAGGACGTGCCGGACAATGCGACCGTCGCGGGCTGTCCCGCGAGACTGATAGGGTTCCGAGATACGACTGGCAAGAAGATAATCAAGAAGACGGCAAAAGGCAAGAAAGGGAAGGGGCAGAAATGAAGGTTCCAATCGCATCACCCGTAATGACGGAAAAGATGGTCGAAGCTGCTGCGAATGCGCTCAGGAACGAGCGACTGACACTCGGGGAGAGCGTGTTCAAGTTCGAGGATGCCTTTGCCAAGATGTGCGGAACGAAGCACGCAGTGGCGGTCAGCTCTGGAACCGCGGCATTGCAGCTCGCACTGCAGGCATATGGCGTCAAGGCGGGGGACAAGGTCGTCACATCATCCATGTCCTTCGTGGCCACGACCAACTCATATGTGTCCTTCGGGGCCGTTCCTGGGTTTGCAGACGTGCTGGCAAGCGATTACACGATCGATCCCGCGAAGCTGAAGGCAGCGGTCGATGGCAGGACGAAGGCCGTCATCCCGGTCCACCTCTACGGCCAGCCATCACACATGGACGAGATCGACGAGATAGCGAGTGAGACAGGAGCGGTCGTGATCGAAGACGCCTGCCAGGCTCACGGGGCGATCTACAGGGGGAAGGTGACAGGCAACCTCGCCCATGCGGGATGCTTCTCGTTCTATCCGACCAAGAACATGCATGTGGGCGGAGACGGAGGCATGATCACGACCAACGATGACAAGGTTGCTGATCTCTGCAAGAGGATGAGACACTGTGGCCGCAAGGGGCAGTACGAACATGATGTCATCGGATACACCTACAGACTCAACACTGCGAACGCGGCTGTGGGCATCGAGCAGCTCAAGATGCTTCCTGCATGGAACGAGAAGAGGCGTGCGGCCGCGAAGCTCTATGACCAGATGCTCAAAGGCGTGGGGGACCTTGTCCTGCCGCCTCAGCCCACCGCGGACGTCACACCTGTCTTCCACCTGTACACGCTCAGGACGCCCAGGAGATACGAACTCAAGGCGTTCCTCGAAGGCAAGGGTGTCGGGGCAGGTCTCAACTACGAGATACCTATCCATCTCCAGCCGATCTACAGGCAGATGTTCGGATACAAGGAGGGCATGCTGCCAGTGACTGAGAAGTGCTGCAAGGAGGTCATCGCCATCCCTTTGTTCGCGGACATCACAGCAGAGCAGGTCAAGTACGTGGTCGAATGCGTCCAGGAGTTCTACAGCAGGTAGGTGGTCTGGCTTGGCGAGGTACAATGTCGGTGTCATAGGCGTCGGATACTGGGGTAAGAAGCTGGTGGACGAGTTCACCAAGGTCGAGGAGGCCCGCCTTGTGGGCGTCTCCGACCTGGACGAGAAGAACCTCCAGTTCTGTGCCGATCGACATGGGATCAAGAACGGCTACACGGACTACCGCCAGCTGCTGGCCCAGAAGGACCTCCACGCGGTGAGCATCGCTGTGCCCAACGCGATGCACTACGCCGTCTGCAAGGACGCGCTGGAGGCCGGAAAGCACGTCCTGGTAGAGAAGCCTATCACCCTCAAGTCAACCGAGGGCAGGGAGCTCGTGGAGCTGGCGGACAAGAACAAGCTGACGCTCTCAGTCGGGCACATATTCCGGTTCAACAACGCGCTCTCGGAGATCAGGCGGATGATAGGCAAGGAGAACCACTTCGGCAAGCTCTTCCTCATGGAGCTCAACTGGCACAACCTCGAGAAGACGTTCCATGACAGGGACGTCCTGTTCGACCTCGCGCCCCACATGTTCGACATTCAGAACTACCTGCTAGGCGAGTGGCCGGTCGAAGTGAGCTGCATCGCGGCGCCGTTCAGGCGCAGAGAAGGCGAGGAGACCGCATATGTGATATCCAGGTTCAAGAGCGGCATCATATCGATGTGCAACATAAGCTGGCTTATACCGAAGAAGACAAGGCAGATATTCATAGCGGGTGAAGAGAGATCCGCGCTCATAGACGCGGTCGCGCAGAAGGTCACCATCTACGAGAGCGGATACACGAAGGACGTCCTGATCAACCCGAACAACACCATCAGGGACGAGCTCATACACTTCATCCAGTCCTTCAGCGACCCGCAGACCGCCACCAAGAACAGCGGGGTCATCGGCGTCAAGACCGTCGAGCTGATAGAGGCGGCCAAGCTCTCGATGAAAGAAGGCCGGGTCGTGCGGATCTAGCCGCCCTCAATGTCATTTTATAGCTGGTCGGGGGATTCACTGGAAGATGCCCTCGACGCTCATGCTCTTGTCCAATCCGTACAGGCCAGACCCCAGGGTGCTCTTGGAGGCGAGAGCTCTCAGGAGCGAGGGGTACGCCGTGACTCTGCTCGCATGGGACAGAGAGGGGAAGTGGCCCGAGGAGGCCGACCTTAGAGAGGCGAGCGTTCTGAGGTGCGGTCCCAGGTGTCCGCCCAGATCCCCTTCGGCGATCCTCGCACGCCTTCCCCGGTTCTGGTGGAGAGCGCTTCGGAAGAGCAGGAGGGTCGACTTCGACTTCGTCCACGCACACGACTTCGACACCTTGCCTCTCGGCCTCCTGATATCTCGGCTGAACCGGAAGCCTCTGCTATATGACGCCCACGAGCTGTACGCGAAGATGGTGCAGGACGATGTCGGACCCTTTTCCGATGCCATCTGGATCTTCGAACGCTGGATGGCCAGAAGGGCCGATGAGGTCATCACGGTGAGCGAGGCCCTGGCCGCGGAGCTATCGAGGGGGAGGACCAAGAGGGCGGCCGTAGTGACGACCAGCCAGAACCCCGATGTCATCGAGGGGCTGCAACGGCAGGCAGTGAGGGAGGGATACGGGCTCAAGGGTTTCGTCCTCTCCTACCTTGGCTCCCTCGAACCTGGGAGGTTCGTGGAGGAGACCGTGGGCGCGTTCGTCCCCGAGGATAAGGTCACCGTCTTGATCGGAGGGAGCGGCTCGCTCCAGCCGATGGTGGCCGAGGCCTCCAAGAACAATCCTGCGGTCAGGTATGTCGGGGTTGTGGACACCGATGAGGCGCTCAGGCTCACCTGGGCCAGCGACCTCGTGGTGGCGATGATGGACCCGAAGAACCCGAACAACGTTGTCGGCACGCCAGGTAAAGTGATCAACGCCATGGCAGTCGGCAGACCGATGGTCACGACCAAAGGCCTTGAGATAGCAAAGAAGATAGAGGCCAGGGACTGCGGGATAGTCATACCCTACAGCAAGCCCAGGTTTGTGGAGGCCGTCATGGCGGCCGCGGCCGACCCTGGAAGGCTGGATGAGATGGGGCGGAGGGGCAGGGCGTGCTTCGACGAGGAGTACTCCTGGGAGCACGCCAGGGAGGGGTTGCTCAAGGCTTACAGGGCCTTGCCAGGCCCTCCCTAGGCTTGCGGACGCAAACAAGTATTATATACTCAGAGGCCCATTTTATTGTCTGTCCGACGCGTGTCGGACTAACGGGATGGGATGCAGAGAACTCACTTTGTAGGCGTTCGCATCAGAGTGTGTTTTCTCGTCCCGAACGGAGAGGGTGCCTGATGTACCTAAAGCAGATCGAGCTCGAGAACTTCAAATCGTTCGCCAGAAAGACCAAGATCCCGCTCTTGCAGGGCTACAGCTGCGTCACGGGTCCGAACGGCGCTGGCAAGTCGAACATATCAGACGCGATCCTGTTCGTCCTCGGTCCAAAGAGCTCGAGGGTCATCAGGGCGGGAAGGCTGACCGACCTCATATTCAACGGCGGCAAGGACAAGAAGCCGGCCAAGGAGTGCTCTGTGAGCCTGGTATTCGATAACTCGGACAGGCTCATCCCCATCGGCTCCGACACGGTCAAGCTCAAGAGGACCGTGAGGCTGTCGGAGAACAACGCCGAGGGGTACTACTCGTACTTCTATGTCAACGACCGCAAGTCCTCTCTTGGGGAGTTCGACAATCTCCTGGCCAATGCGAGGATAAGTGCGGATGGGTACAACTTCGTGCAGCAGGGGGACATAACCCGCATAACGACCATGACCAACCTCGAGAGGCGCAGGATACTCGACGACATATCCGGAATCACGAAGTTCGACGAGGACATCCAGAGCGCAGAGAAGGAGAAGGCCTCCGCGGAGGAGAACATCGCCAGGCTGTCGATCATCCTGGACGAGCTCAAGAAGCAGATGAAGCAGCTCGACGCTGACAGGGAGGGGGCATTGAAATACAAGGACCTCCACGATCAGATGGCTCTCGCCCAGGCGTGCCTTGTAGTCAAGAGGAAGGAGTCCGGGGACAGGGAGATATCCTCTCTGATTGACCAGGTGGTCAACTACACGCAGGAGAAGGAGAAGTCAGAGAAGAAGAAGGAGGAGCTCTCGGCACAGCTGGAGCAGATATCGCAGGAGCTCCAGCAGGTGGAGGCCGAGATAGCCGAAAGGGGCGGAGAGGAGGCCAAGGAGATCAAGGAGAAGATAGACAACCTCCGGATCGAGATCGCTAGGGCCAAGGACGCCGCCCAGAACTCGGAAGAGGCCATGGTGAACCTCAAGGAGGTCAAGCGCGCCCAGCAGGAAGACCTGAAGGCCGTCCAGAAGGACCTGAAGGAGCTCGAGGACAGGCTGGCCCCGTTCAAGGAGGAGCACGGACAGAAGTCAAAGCTCCTCGAGGAGAAGAGGTCGAAGCTGACCGAGCACCAGGACCAGATATCGAAGTCCGACTCCGAGTTCAGCAGCCTTCAGAAGGAATCTCTCGAGCTCTCAGTCGACGCCACCTCGAAGGAGGAGAAGCTCCACGCGCTGAACCTCGAGCAGGACCGGCTGAACGAGAAGATGCAGAGGCTCAGGATCGACATCGCCAACCTCGAGGAGACGAAGAAGACCTACGAGTTCGAGCTCAAGGACTCCGAGTGGTCCATAAAGGAGCTGAAGAGCGAGACGAAGTCGGCGAACCAGGGCACGAGGAAGCTCCAGGAGGAGTACCAGGCCAAGAGGAACAAGGAGAAGAAGCTCCTCGAGCAGTACCAGGGTCTGGACGACGCGATCAAGACCCTGACCAGGGAGTACAACCAGCTTAAGGCCGAGGCGGAGGCCGTCGACCAGGTCAGGAGAGGATACACGAGCGCCGTCAGCTCCGTGCTAGAGGCCAGGGACAAGGGCGCCATCAGGGGAGTCCACGGCAGTGTGGCCGAGCTCGCGGAGGTGGACGACAATTACGAGACCGCAATCAACGTCGCGGCCGGGTCCCGTATGCAGGCCATAGTGGTCGACGACGACGCGGTGGCGGCCGAGTGCATCTCATACCTCAAGAAGAACAAGCTAGGAAGGGCGACCTTCCTGCCGCTCAGCAAGATGGTCGACGGCAGGCCGAGGGGCAAGGCAATCCTCGCCTCGAAGAGCTCGGTCGGGTTCGCAATCGACCTCGTCAAGTTCGATGAGAGGTACAGGACCGCCTTCTGGTTCGTGCTCGGAGACACCGTCGTGGTGAAGAACCTCGACGAGGCCCGGAAGCTGATGGGCGGCGTGCGCCTCGTCACTCTGGAGGGAGAGCTCGCTGAGGCGAGCGGGGCCATGGTGGGCGGCACTCTCGACAAGAACCTGCTCAAGATAGGCGCTCCCTCCCAGACCAAGATCGAGAAGAAGGCCGCTGAGCTCAGGACTGCAATCGACCAGGCAGAGAAGGTCCAGGAGGAACTGGCCGAGTTGAAGGCGGACATCGCTCAGCTCGAGAGCTCGATCAGGGACATCAACGCGAAGGACTCGGGCGAGAGCGTCAGGATGAGCACGCTAGAGGCCAAGAAGAAGGAGTTCGAGCAGAGGCTGGCGTCCATCAACGATGAGCTTGACACGAAGAACAAGGAGCTCGCGGAGTGCCTTGACCTCATAGAGAAGACCAAAGAGGACGTCAAGAAGTTCAAGTCGGAGATCGAGAAGGTCAGGAAGAAGAAGGAGGCGAAGGACCAGAAGCTCCTGGAGGCCACTCCGCACGAGCTCTCGAAGGCGCTGAAGCAGCTCGAGTCGGAGATATTCGACCTGTCGAACGAAGTCGCCGGCCTCAGCTCCGAGATACAGACGGTAACCAAGCAGATGGAGATCGTCGAGGCGAGGAAGAAGGAGCTCGAGACGGCCATCCAAACGACCGAGGACAACGCGGTCCAGCACAAGGCAAAGGGTGCGGAGAGCGCCCAGAGACAGGTGCAGATGGAGACCGAGCTCAAAGCGCTCCTGAAGATGGAGAGGTCCATGGGCGACGAGCTCAACTCCCTCAGGACCAAGCGCGACTCGCTGTACAAGAAGAAGACCGACGACGAGGCGAACATCGAGAAGGTCACCACCAAGATACAGACCAGCAGCGACTTCGTCCTCAGCCTCCAGAGCAAGCTTCAGGAGGCAGAGAAGAGGCTCCAGGAGGCCGAGTCGGAGCTGACACAGTACTCCGCACTGAAGCTCCCTGAGAAGCTGCCCTCAGTGGAGGAGCTCAAAGTCACAGTCATGGAATGCGAGAAGAGGATGTCCACTCTGGGCGCGGTCAACCTCAAGGCGATAGACGAGTATGAGGACAAGAGGTCGCGGTTCGACGGCCTCAAGGAGGAGATCGGCCAGCTGGAGAAGCAGAGGAACAACCTCAACAAGCTGGTGACAGAGCTCAACGAGAAGAAGACCGTCGGGTTCATGAGGATATTCGGCGGCATAAACGACAACTTCAGGAGGGTCTTCGCCGAGCTGTCAGGAGGAGGCGAGGCGGAACTGCTCCTCGAGAACGAGCAGAACCCCTTGTCGGGCGGCCTCATCATGAAGGCCAGGCCCAAGGACAAGAAGGGTGTCAGGATGGAGGCCCTTTCCGGCGGCGAGAAGTCCCTGACCGCGCTGTCGTTCATAATGGCGATACAGGCTCACGAGCCGTCGCCGTTCTACCTGCTTGACGAGGTCGACATGTTCCTCGACGGCGTGAACGCCGAGAACGTGGCCAGAGCGGTCAAGAGGAGCACGAAGAACGCGCAGTTCATACAGATCTCCCTCAGGAACGTGACCCTAAGGGAGGCCGACCACATCATAGGCGTGACGATGCAGCGCGAGGGCGTCTCGGACATCGTCATGAAGCCGAACATAGGCGAAGGTGTGGAAGAGCAGCAGATCGCGCCGGAGACGGAGCCGAACGTTGAGGGGGAGGCAGCCTAGATGAGCTTCACGAGCGAGTGCACGAACGTCCTGGGACACCTGATGTTCCACAAATCCATCATAGAGGACGATGCTGCGCCTGACAGGGAGTCCAAGATCGAGGGCTATCTTCACATGGTAGATGAGATGCAGAAGGGCACGCTTGTCGACTCCGACGATCCGTTCGAGAGGAGCGTGGCGGTCGTTTTCGAGCTGGTCGTGAACAACAAGATGAACCCTTGGGACATCAACCTGATCGAGTTCTCAAAGATGTACCTGGCCCGGGTCAGGAAGGCAGGCGACCTCAACCTGATAATCGCCGGCAAGCTCGTCTACATGGCCTGGGAGATACTGAAGCTTCAGACAGAGCAGGTTCTTCAGCGGGTCGACAGGCCTGAGCATGTGGACATAATGTTCGACGGCTGGGACCCGGACCACCTCGACCTCTTCGTTGACCCGTTCGAGCTCGGCGCTGGAGAGGTCATACTCCGGACCAACGATGCCCCGATAGACGAGAAGGTCAGGAGGAAGTCCGAGAGGCCCGTGACCCTGATCGACCTCCTGGACGCATTCGAGGAGGCGAAGAAGGAATCTGACATCAGAAAGGAGCTCGCCAAGTTCATGGAGAAGTACAGGCGGCCGGAGTTCGAGGACAAGTCGCACAAGGAGAGCCTCGAGGAGGACATAGCCGAGGTCTGGGAGAGGATTCAGACGTGCGGCCAGGGCTCGGTCCCGATAACGGACTTGTACAACGGGGGCAAGGAGGACAGGGTCAAGGTGTTCGTCTCGATACTCTACCTTGCTAGGATGGGCAAGCTGCACATCTGGCAGGAGAAGATGCCGTTCGGAGAGGTGTTCCTTGAGGTCAAGGTGCCCTGGGACATCGCGCAGCTGGAGGACGCGACAGCCGCTACTGCAATGAAGGTCGAAGAGGTCCCGGTGGTGAAGTGAGGACCGAGAGGATAGTAGAAGCGGAGCTGTTCTCCGCGGCGAAGCCCGTGACGGTGACGGACCTCCAGACCGCTTCCGGCCTGGATGCGAGGACCATCAGGGGCGCCCTGAAGAGGCTGATGGACGAATACAACGGGTCCGACAGGGCCATCGAGATCGCGAAGATGGGGCCGAGGTACGCGATGCAGGTCAAGAAGGAGTACTCGACCCAGGCGGGCAGGTTAGCTGAGCTAAAGGTCCCCAAGGACGTCCTGAAAACGGCTTCGCTGATCGCCTACTACCAGCCCGTGCTGCAGAGCAAGATGTTCGACCTTGTTGGGGCGAAGATCTACGACCATGTCAAGCAGCTGGTCGACCTCGGCCTTGTCAAGGCGAGGCCCAAGAGGAAGAGCGTGGAGCTCACGACCACAAAGAGGTTCATAGAGACTTTCGGGATCGATGCGCGCTCGAGGCAGGACGTGAAAGCCTGGCTCGAGGAGCAGGCGGCCAAGCTGTCCGGGAAGTCCCCTCGCACCTGACTATTAATACCCTCGGGTAGCCGATAGGCATTCCCTACGAGGCCATGATAACGGCACGGGAAGGGTTTTAGACGGCACAGAGGAATCCACCCTCTGGGTCTCGAAACTCTATGAAGGTCAATCTTCTGTGTCTGGCAGGCGCGGCCATAGGTCTCGTGTCCCTTTTCTTCCCGTGGTGGCAAGGTGCTGAGCCCGGCCTCGGATTGATGATAGACCGCGACTACATGCTCGTTCAGGACTTGTTGCTTGATTCCTCCGAGTACGGCTCGTTGTTCGTGGTCGCATGCACATTGTTCCTGGTCGGGACTTTCTTCGCTTTCGGAAGCCCGATTGGAGGGCTTGTGCAGATTCCTGGTGTCATGGGGTTCTTCGCATTGTTCGGCTCCGAGATAGGAGTGCATCGGGGCGAGGACACCGTCGGTCTGGGCGCCTACTTGGGCCTTATCTCGGCAGCGATCGTGACAGTCAGCCTGCTCCTCCCGCTCGGCATAGGATACCACTTGGGGCAGAAGGCGCGCAGGGCTTCCTTGTCATCCGCGAGCAAGTTCATAACCATCAGCTGGTACGACGAGACTGCGAGGATAAGGCTGAACTTGCTCGCTCTCGGCGGAGCCCTGATTGCATTCGTCTGCATCGCTCTGCCCTGGTCCACGCTCTCGGTCGTGTCACCAACCCCTCAGGAAGTGGTCGAGCAGAGACCTCTCTTCGACTACCTCTCAGGCAGCCTCGCCACCCCCAGCTCCTATGTGTTCATCATCGGCTCTGCCATCGCACTCATTACCACGCTCGGCGTGATAGTGCAGATGGTGGGACTCGTCTGGTTCTGGGCGGTGTTCGCCAACAGCATGGGCACCTATCCAGGAAGAGGGGGTACGCTCGAAGAGGCGTTCGGGACGGGATTCTACATCAGCGTGGTCGCGATGCTCATGGTCGCCGTCTCGATCATCATGCCGCTGGGCCCTGGATACTACAGGCGCAGGAAGACCGCCAGAAGCCGCGTGTTCGTCTGGGGGAAGGCGGGAGCGAAAGCACACTGACTTCGCCAGTCGGCGGACAGCATTACGCAAAGCTTTATGTGAGGCCTAGCCATTGACACGCCCGTGATTTAGAATGGTGATGCCTCTAAGTTTGTTAGAGAAATCCATGAACAAGAAGGTCTCGCTGCTTCTCAAGGACAGCCGGCTTCTTGTGGGCACCCTCGTCGGATTCGACGACTACCTGAACATGGTTCTCGAGGACACCGAGGAGACGAACGCAGATAACGTGAAGCGCCTGGGTACTGTGATCCTCAGAGGTAACAACGTCGTCAGCATTTCCCCTCTGCAGTGATCGACTTGTTCTGGGACAAGCACTCCTCCAGCCAGGGTGCTGATCCTTCACCATCGGCACGCAAGATGGATTTATACGCACGAACCCCATCCCCGATGACGTGAAGGCAGTACTGCTTGTCGGCGGTATGGGCACGAGGCTCAGGCCGCTGACTTACAGGATACCGAAGCCACTCATACCAGTCATTGGGAAACCCCTCATCATGCATGTCATAGACTCGCTGCCGAAGGAGGTCGACGAGGTCATCATCCCGATCGGGTACAAGAAGAAATCCATGGAGGAATACCTCGTCAAGAATCCGCCGAGGAGGAAGATCACTCTCGTCGACGAGCATGAACCCATGGGGACAGGTGGTGCTGTGAAGAACGTCGAGGACCACATTGACGGTCGGTTCCTAGTCATCAACGGGGATAGCATCTCGTCCCTCGACATCGCGAAGTTGATCGATTTCCACAGGACGAAGAAGGCCTTCGCGACGATCTCACTCTGGCCGGTCGAGAACCCGACACCTTATGGGGTGGTTGATCTGGACGTTGACAAGAGGATTCGACGGTTCCAGGAGAAGCCGAAGCGGGAGGAGGCTTTCTCCAACCTTATCAATGCAGGCGCCTATGCGCTCGAACGCGAGATCCTGGACTACATCGGGAAGGGCTTCGTTTCGATGGAGAGAGAGGTGTTCCCAAAGGTACTGGACAGAGGAATGTACGGCATGGAGTTCGAGGGATACTGGATAGACTGTGGCAGGCGGGAAGATCTCCTCAGGGCGTTTTGGACTCTCATGGGCAATGACATGGTGCACATCGACAGGCGTTGCGTGCATGAGGGCGCGGTCGTCAGGGGACCAGTCACGGCAAGAGCGGAGTCTGTCATCGCCGGCGCGGTCATCGGCCCTCGCGCTTACATCTCAGAACGGGCAGTCGTCGGACCGGCCTCGACTGTCGAGCGCTCGGTCCTGCTCGAGGACGCCAGAGTCGGAACCAGATGCACCATCGTGGACTCGATAGTCGACGCGGGAGTAACGGTTCCCGACGGTGCCAGAATCACGTCGCATATACTCAGCAACGCAGGTCCGGATGCGGAGTAGGATACCCGATGGCCAAGAAGCTCAGGAGGGGGCGTCGGTCGCCTGCGGTCCTGGCCGTCGAACTGTTCATCCCGTGGGTCGTGATGGCGGGATGCGCATTGGCCTTGTTCGCCGCAGGACAGTCAGAGCTCGTCGTGTACGCAGTCTCGTTGCTTGCCGCCCTCGGCGTGACGGTGCTCGTTCACTTGTATGAGAAGTCGAGGAGAGGCGGCAGACGCTTCCCCAATGACTAGAATCCAAGAAGGATCAGCGAAAGGAACAGGGCCCCCGATATCGTTGCAGCAGCCGGTATCGTGAGCACCCAGGCTATCACAATCCTCCTGCCTACGCCCCAACGAACCGCGGACAGCCGGCGGGTGGCGCCCACGCCCATGATGGCACCCGAGATCGTGTGAGTGGTGCTCACCGGTATGCCCATGCTGGCGGTCAAGAAAAGCATCGAGGCAGCTCCCGTCTCGGCGCAGAACCCTTGGTTGGGCTCGATCTTCGTGATTCTGGATGCCATGGTCTTGACAATCCGCCAGCCTCCTAAGAAGGTCCCCAGAGAGATTGACGCGTGGCATGCTACCATCGCCCACAAGGGGACTATGAAGGTAGACTGAGGAGTCGCAGACGGGTCGCTCATCAGGAGGACGAGGGTAATGATCCCCATGCCCTTCTGGGCGTCGTTCGTTCCGTGTGTGAAGGAGTATGAGGCGCTCGAAATCAGCTGCAACCTGCGGAAGTACTTGTTGACCACGGACCGGGACAGCGACCGTGCGACCCTCATCACCGCGATCATGAGAACGAAGGCGGCGATCAGTCCCACCGTCGGAGATATCACTATGAATGCTCCGGTCTTCAGGGTACCTCCCCAGACGATAGCCTCCAGCCCAGCTACCGCGCCCCCTGCACCGATGAGTCCTCCGACGAGAGCATGGCTGCTGGAAGTCGGTATGCCGAACCACCAAGTTATCAAATCCCAGACTATGGCTCCCATCACCGCGCAGAAGACCAGCAGTATCCCGTAGTCCCAAACCAATGACGTGTCGATGATGCCCTTGCCAATCGTCTTCGCAACCTCTTGACCGAAGATGATGCCCACGAAGTTGAAGATCGCAGCCATTGACACCGCATAGAGCGGCGTGAGGACCTTCGTGGCAACAATGGTGGCTATCGAGTTGGCCGAGTCGTGGAACCCATTGACAAAGTCGAAGGCCAGAGTCATCATTATGGTGACTGCGGCCAGGCTCAGGAGTTCCATCTAGGCACCTACGTGTTCTTGATGAAGACGTCCTTTATCACGTCGGCTGCATCTTCGCACTTGTCTGTGGCCATCTCGAGGTACTCATATATCTCCTTCAGCTTGATGATGTCAATTGGCCCGTATTGCTTAAACAACTCAGCAACGGCCGTGTGAGTGATGTCGTCACCAAGGTTCTCAAGCCTATTGATCTCGATGTAGTGCCTGATGACCTCGTTCTTCTTGTGCAGGTTCCTCAAATCCTTGACCGCGTGGTTGACCTCCTTGGCGGATGCCAGGATGACCTCAGCGAGCTTGACCATGTCAGGCGGGATGGCCTTGATCTCATAAGACCACATGCGGTGAGAGGCGGCCTCGATGAAGTCGAGGATGTCGTCGAGCCTCGAAGTGAGCTTCGACATGTCATCGTGATCTATGGGCGTGACGAACGTGCGGTTCAGGGCTTCTGCGACCTCGTGCACGATGTCGTCGCCCCTATGTTCTATATCCTTGATTCTGTCCCGCTTCTTCTCGACCTGGTTGAAGTTCTTCGTCAGATCGAGAAGTGCTTCAGCTCCCTCGACGACGGCGTCAGCCTGGCGCTCTAGCATCTCGAAGAAGTGCTTCTCCTGAGGAATTATCCATTCCTTGAAGCCCATCCGCAATGCTCCCCCAGCACCTTGATGATATATAGTGGTCATAATCCTTCCGGAGGCATCCGGAGCCTTCCACAGATCTACCGATATCCGAAGAAGCTACTGTTCTGGGGCCCCGAACTACGGCAACGCCAAATCCCGAGGAAGCTTTTATCTGCGATTTGAAACATCAGAGGTAAGATGGCTCAAGTCGGCACGCAACCCAGGCTCTTCGGAACGAACGGCGTAAGGGGCGTGGTGAATACCCCCCAGATGGACTGCATGTTTGCCCTCAGGCTGGGCATGGCAATCGGCACGTTCATGAAGGGCAAGGTGATGATAGCCACTGACGCCAGGACATCCAACGAGATGCTAAAGGCAGCGTGCGCATCTGGCCTCATGGCCGTCGGATGCGACGTCGTGGACTGCGGCATCCTCCCCACCCCAGCTCTCCAGCATGCGGTCAAGACCGGCAAGACGGCTGGCGGAGTGGTCATAACTGCCTCCCACAATCCCCCAGACTTCAATGGCATCAAGGCCATCGATGCGGACGGCACAGAGATGGCCCGAGAGAACGAAGAGAAGATCGAGGGTATCTTTCACGAGATGGCATTTGAGCGCCCAGACTGGCGCGGAGTTGGCCAGCTAGTCAGAGACACGACCGCATCTGACAGATACATAGACGGCATCATCTCCAAGGTCGATGTGCCAGCGATCCATCGGGCGAATCTGCGCGTGGCCGTCGACTGCGGCAATGGGGCCTCGAGCGTGGTGACGCCCAAGCTACTCGAGCAACTGGGCGTGCGATACGTCACGCTCAACGCGGACATGAACGGCGCGTTCCCCGGCCACGAGAGCGAGCCTGTTCCCGAGAACGCCAAGGACCTCGTCGAGATGGTCAGGGCCGGTGGGTTCGATTTCGGCTTCGTGCACGATGGTGACGGAGACAGGACGATCTTTGTTGACGAGAAGGGCAGGTACCTGTACGGCGACAGAAGCCTGGCTATAGTAGCCAACTACGTGTGTTCCCAAGAGAGGGACAGACTCGTCGTAACCAATGTCGCCTCGTCGATGTGCATAGAGGATGCGGTCAAGATGGCCGGAGGGAGGATCCTCTACACGAGGGTCGGCTCTCCCACGATAGCCAGAGCGATGATGGAGCACGGGGGCATCTTCGGGGGTGAGGAGAACGGTGGGCTCATCTTCGCTGAGTTCCAGTACTGCAGGGACGGCGCCATGGCAGCTGCGAAGATGCTCGAGATAGTCGCGAAGGAGGGCAAGCTATCGGCCCTCAACGACCGCATACCGGCCTATTGCCAGTGCAAGAAGAAGACCGAATGCCCCGAGGAGAGGAAGGAGGCGATCATGGAGCGACTGGTCAGGGAGGCCGAGGGGAAGCGGGTGGATACGACCGACGGCCTGAAGATCTTCTTCGACGACGGCTGGGTGATCGTGAGACCCTCTGGCACCGAGTCCGTGTACCGCATGTTCTCTGAGTCGAAGACCGCTGAGAGGGCAGAAGAGCTCGCGGATGAGTACAGGAAGAAAGTCGCACGCCTGGCGAAGAGCTGATCTTCACTTCTTCATCGTCTTCCACTTCACCGCCATGACCTCGCGCATCATCCTAGCGCCCAGGACCGATGTGTTGCCATTGTCATACGGCGGAGATATCTCTACAACATCGAACCCGACAAGCCTCTCCCCAATCCGGTTGATGATGTACCTGACATCCCACGGTGTCAACCCGAACGGCTCGGGAGTCCCCGTCCCGGGTGCATAGGCGGGATCTATGCCGTCTATGTCGAGCGAGAGGTATATCGACCTCCTCTTCAGCTTTGAGAGCATCTCCTCGAAGACCTTCTCGCAGCCCTCCTCATGTATCCTGAAGGCGTCCGCGTAGATGGCCTTGCTCACGTCCTCGTCCGCGGACATCGACCTGACCCCGAACGCGAAGGCGTTTCCCTGCCCGATGTGGTCAACAATGCGCCTGTGCGCGCACGCGTGGCTGTTCTTCAAGCCCTGGTATTCGTCCTTGAAATCGAGATGGGCGTCTATGGTTATCACGGAGATCTCACCGAAGGCCTTCACGATGGGAGGGGTGACGGAATGCTCCCCGCCTATGAAGAGCGGGAACTTCTTGGCGTCGACTATCCTCTTCGCCTCTTCGTAGACGGAATCTACCATCTCGTCGGCTGAGCCTTCCTCGTACAGGTCCCCGGCGTCGTGCACCGGGATGTCGGCGAAGGTGGTTCCGTGCTCGAAGTTCTCCTTCTCGAAATTCTGCGTGGCCTCTCTGACGGTCGTGGGCGCGAACCTCGTGCCGCTCCTGAAAGAGGTGGTCTTGTCGAAGGGCACGCCCACAATCACGAAGTAGGCGTCCTCAAACGATGCTTCGGCATCCGCGAACCTCAGCATGCCGCGGATAGGCATGGTCACACCCTAGTGATCTTCTTGCGGTCCATGGCGATCATGTACTGGATCTCCTCACCCGGCTTCATGGAGTCCTTGAGGTCGTCCGGGATCGGCAGGTGGAACATCTCGTAGGTGTCCATGTCCATCAGATTCGCCTCTCCACCCTCGATGGAGATTATCTGGGCCTGCCTCTTGTCGATTATGGGCACCAGGACCCTGTGCTTGACTGGGTAGACGACGCTCCTCTTGCTGCCATCGAAGAGGCCTACAGCCTCTATCCTCGCTTTTGCCTCGCCATGTTTCCCCGGTTTGGAGGTCGAAATACTCAGGATCTTACACGGCTCGTCGTCGATGACCATGTATCTGTTCTCTTTCAGCTCTCTGACCTCGGCCTGCTCGGTCACCATGGCAAATCACTTCGAGTCCTTCGGTAGAGGACGGATGCATAAATATCTTATCGCTCGTGCGAGCGCGCATTTCCCCTGGAGAGTGGTCAAGATTCAATACCAGAACACGCAATCACCCCCCGAGGGAGGTCATGCGAAACGCGATTGACGATTCCCGGATATTCGAGGTTGCGAGCTCGGTCAAGGACGACGAAGTGTTGAGGCTCTCTCAAGACCTGATAAGGATACCGAGCATCTACGGGCAGGAGAAGGAGCTGGCCGAGCACATAGCAGGAACCCTTGAGGGATGGGGCCTGCGGATGAAGACGGTGCCTGTCAAGGGCTACGGCCCTTGCGTGGTCTGTGCGGTTGGGAAGGGCGCGAAGCGCAGCATAGTGCTCAATGGCCACATGGACACGGTCGAGGTCAAGGAGGGATGGAGCCACGACCCCTTCGGAGCTAAGGTCCAAGGAGGGTTCCTCTACGGCCTCGGAGCGCTGGACATGAAGTCC
This sequence comes from Thermoplasmatota archaeon, assembly GCA_016930135.1. Taxonomy (GTDB): domain Archaea; phylum Thermoplasmatota; class Thermoplasmata; order UBA10834; family UBA10834; genus COMBO-56-21. The sequence goes on from JAFGHM010000071.1 coordinate 24,004, forward strand.
GGGCTCGCCGCATTGATGATCGCCTTCAGAACGATCGCGGATTCGGGATTGCCATTGCGGTCCGGAGTCACCTTCCAGGCGGTCTCTGGGGAGGAGGACAACGGCATCGGAACGAGGACTCTCATATCCAGAGGATTCTTGAAAGGAGCCAAGGCCGCCATAGTTGGAGAAGGGTTTGGCGGGCTCAGAGTGATAACGAACGCAAGGAGAGGCGCATCGTACTACGATATTGATCTCCTTGGGAGGTCGGCCCACGGTGCGACGCCGGAGCTGGGCGTAAACGCTGTTGCGGATGCCGCCAGAGTCGTAGTGGCTCTCGACAATATGAAGATGAAGACCGCACCGAATCTGCTCTCGGAGGAACTCAAGCCGCTCCGCGAGACTCAGACAGTTCTCAACATCTCAGGAGGCAGCTTCAGCCTGAGCGTCCCGGACAGATGCTCTGTGAACCTCGTGAGATTCACTCTGCCGAACAGGAGGACCGACGCCCGCGAGGAACTGGCCTCCGTGATACGCGCCCTGCGCCTCGGTAGCTCGACTGTCATCTCGCTCAAGGAGGACCCCGGAGACCTGTACCATCCTTATCTCACATCTCCCGCCTCGGACCTCGTCAGGACGGCCAGCAAATGGGTCGGAAAGCACGCCGGAGCTAGCCCGAAGCTCGTGTGTGGCGTTTCAGAGGCGGACGACAACAAGATCGCGGAACTCGGAAATGTGCCTGTGATATGCCTCGGCCCTGGCGAGAGGGGGCGACTCGCCAAGTACCACCAGCCGGACGAGGCTATCAGCACGAGACAGCTGGGGTTGGCGGCGAGGATATACTGCTCGACGGTGCTGGAGCTGGCCAGAACGCCCTGAAGACTATCTCAGACAACTATCAGCTCGTTCGGCAGCCTGCCCATGACCTGTGCTTTCGACGTGTCGAAGATGAGGGTGTTGATCAGCAATGAGAGCCCGGCCCTCTTAGGCAGATAGAAGTTGCTCTCATAGTTGACCACGGTTCCCGGGACGAATCTCCGCCCTCTCTGGTCGGTGTAGGCGTCATATGCCCATGGGCCCACCCAGTCAGGAGGGAACGATGCGCCCAGCTCATACCCTCCGAACCACCAGCGATCATCGACAATGCCCACTTCCTTGTAGTATGCCTTGAGCGAATCCATGATCTCGTGGACTGACGCGTTCGGCCTGAGCGTCCTTCTCAGGAGGTTGAACGCACCGCCTGACAGCCTGACCACCTCGGCCACCTCAGGGTCCGGCCTCCCGATGGAGAAGGTCCTGGCCATGTCGGCATGATACCTGTTGACCACTCCGCAGACATCGATGTTGACTATCTCGCCCTTCCTGAGCTTCTTAGTAGACGCGAGCGCGTGCGCGCACGCACTTTTTCTTCCAGACGCGACGGGCATCGTTATAGCTGGGTTCTCGCCCCCCGCCTCCGCCATTGCCTTGACCATCTCGCCGTAGACCTGCAGCTCCGTCACCCCTGGTCTCATCTTGTCCATAGCTGCAGTCATCCCCAGGTCGGCGACCTTCGCTGCCCGCCTGACATAGCTGAGTTCCCTTGGGGACTTGACGCTCCTTGTCTTGCGCAGGATGTCAGAGGCATCGACGATCCTGCATCCCCGCCTCTCCAATGCGCGCTGGAAGGCCTCGCTCACGGCCCTGTTCGGCCGATAGCTCCACATCTCGAGTCCGATAGTTCCAGGGAGCCAGCCCTCCTCAGAGAGCTCGGATACGGTCCAGTCGACCATGTTCATCGGCAGATCGTCGGAGAACACCCTGATGTCATCTGCTATCGTGGTGCACTTGATCATCACAAGCTCCTCCTCGGTATCCAGCATCAGGAGCTTGTCGTGGTCCGCATGAACAGCGACTCCGCTCATCGGAAGCCAGTTCTTCGGGCTCTGGGCCTGGTACCACACCGCCCGGTAGCCGCATGCGTAGTACATGCTCTCCGGGGAGGACAGGTACAGGACATCCATTCCCTCCCGCCTCATCTCCGCTCTGATCCTCTTCAGTCGAGATGCATACTCTGCTTTCGAGAACGGCAGCTCCTTCTCTGGAACGAGGTCTTTGAGGGCCTTCTCTCTGTTCGTGAGCTTCTTGACCATAGCCTATCTCCGACCGCGCTTGTGGGCCTTCTTCTGAGGCCTCTTTGGAGGAGCGGCATGCTGCTTCCTTATCTCCGCAACCCTCTTCTCGAGCTGGGCACTGAGCAAGCCGCTTATGTCATTGTGACTATAGGCGTCCGCCCTCGCCGCAAGACATATCTTCGCGGCCAACGCGCGCGCGATCGGGCCGCGCTGCCAAGGGGGCGAGGCGTGCACGAGCGAGTGAGTGAAAAGCACGCCGTGCTTGGGGGGCTTCGAACCGTCCTTCAAGTGCCTGAACATCGCCTTCTCCGCTCCGAGGAGTTGGACCGTGCCCGAGGGCATGGATGCCAGCCTTCCGAGGCTGCCCGCGTGCATGATGAGACGAGCGCCTATGACCGGGCCAGCCAGAGTCGATATGTTCGGGGCCACTTCGCGCATGCGCAGCTCGACATATCTCTCCACCTTCTGTCTGGCAGACATGTTCTCCGCCAGCGCAGAAGCAAGGGTCCGTATCGACTCGAGGTCCTCAGGGGCCACGTCCGAGCCGATCGAGTCCATCTTGAGGCCCAAGGCGCTCATGACACTCTCCTTTGACCCGTGGGCGACTACCGCCTTCGGATAAGCGTCCCCTGAAACCACGTTCTCCAGCTCGGGGAAGTGGAAGCCGTACCACTCATGGAGACGCTCCGATAGGAGGTTGCTTGTAGAGACGAGGTCATCGTACGCCCTGACCGCCTGGCCCAGATGGACATCGGGGCCAACGCTGGCCTTCACGGCTTCCTTTGCCAGAGCTATTGTCGCCGCGCGATAGAGGTCGATTGAGAACCCAAAGTCCTCGGGCCTGATGAACGATGAATCGAACTTGACCTTCTTCCCGAAATCCGACAAGCGTGAATCGACCACCTTCTTCGCGGATGGCGCCAGACTTGATTCCTCGGGGAGCACTTCTCCTCTTTTGATCTGTGCGAGGCGCCTTGCGATCTCGGCAGGGTCCTTGGGGAACAGGGCGGCCTTCCTCACCTTTCCGTCGTCGCAGAGGAACGCCCCGAACCACTTGGTGACTAGGATCATCCCTGCCCATATCCAGGAGGCGGGTAAAAAGCATGCCGGAGGCCGAAGTAGAACCGATAGACGATGGCCAGGATGCGCGCCGACAAGGAGAAGCCGGTCTTGGCTCGGGATACGAGCTTCAAATACCATACCACGGCTTGTCGCAGAGACCCAATCCTTTTTCTCAGGGAAAGGAATCACATGCTGGGGCAGCGATGCGAACGCGAGGGCCGCGCAAAGGCGCAACTTCGAAGAAACCGGTCAAGGAGACCGCGTCAGGCGCATCCAAGATCGGCGGGGTCCTCAGGATCGGCGGTGCGAGCTGCGTCGAGCTGGCCGACTGCTATGGTACACCGCTGTACGTGACCGACGAGGGCAGGATAAGGGAGAACTACAGAAGGATCTGGCACGCGTTTGCGAACAGATGGCGTAATCTGCGGGTGTACTACGCGGTGAAGGCGAATGCCAACTTATCGGTCCTGAGCATCCTGAGGCAGGAGGGCGCCGGGGCCGACTGTTCGGGCGTGGAGGAGGCGAGACTAGCCATGATGGCTGGATTCCGGCCCGATGACATACTGCTCACGGCCAGCTACATAAATGCCACCGATCTCAAAACCGCATTGGCTCTTGGCGTCAGAGTCAACCTGGACGACGCTTCTGCGCTAGACCACATCACAGGCGAAGGGATTCCTGCGTTCATCTCGATGCGGATCAACCCCGGCGTCGGAAGGGGACACCACGCAGGAGTAGTGACCGCAGGAAGGGACTCCAAGTTCGGAATGGATGAGACAGCTGCAGTCGACGCGTACGAGAAGGCGAAAGCTCTCGGCATTCGCGATTTCGGCATCCATATGATGGCCGGCTCCGGATCCCTCGACGCAGATTACTTCGGAGAGATAACGAAGAAGCTGCTCGGGATAGCAGATGAGATCAGCACCAGGGTCGGAATCGAGTTCTCGTTCGTCGACCTCGGGGGTGGATTCGGGATACCGCACAGAAACGGGGAGAGGCCGTTGGATATCAATCGAGCGGCAACGCTCATCACAGACGAGATGAAGGCATCGTTCGGCAGCTCGGATCGCGCGCCAGTGCTTGCGATCGAGCCCGGGAGGTACATCGTGGGCGATTCAACCATACTGCTAGCCCGCGTGCGCTCTGTGAAGCGAGGGGTGAAGACCTTTGTCGGGATCGATGCAGGGATGAACACCTTCGTCAGACCTGCGCTGTATGGAGCGTACCACGAGATCCTCCTCGCCAACAGAGGTGAGAAGGACATGGAGACTGTGAGTGTGTGCGGGACCATCTGCGAGAACACCGATTTGATGGCCAAGGACGTTCTTTTACCGAAGATGGAGCCAGGGGATCTCGTCGCAATACTCAACGCTGGAGCTTATGGCTTCTCGATGAGCTCTCAGTACAACACCAATCCACGGCCAGCAGAGGCATTGGTGCTTGACGGCACTCACCAGCTCACGAGGGAGCGGGAGACTCTGTCGGATGTGATTGGACGTCAACATGTCCCTCCCCGCCTTACAAGGCAGGCGAATTGAAACGGAACCGGGGACGCTGGAGTCAGTCATGACGCCAAAGCGTTGGTTTCTCCAATCCTCCCATAAGCCCGACACTGTCGATGGTAAACAATCATCATGAACCGAGTTGCAGCCGAGACGGATCCACCAGGCCCCTCTCGGTGATGAACTTCCTCACGAACCTAGCGGGAGTCACGTCGAAGCAAGGGTTCAGGGCCCTGGAACCCTTAGGGGCAACTCTCCAATCGCCAACATAGAGGACTTCGTCTTCTGAGCGCTCCTCAATGGGTATTTCCTTGCCGCTTCTGACCCTCTTGTCGAATGTGCTGGCAGGGGCGGCCACGTAGAACGGCACCTTGTTCTCCTTGGCAAGAACAGCTTTGGAGTATGTGCCTATCTTGTTCGCGAAATCACCGTTCCTGGCTATCCTGTCAGCGCCCACTATGACCATATCGACTGCGTCTTTCATATAGTGACCCGCTGCGTTGTCCGAGATGATCGCGTGGTCTATGCCCTCGTTGTTGAGCTCCCACGCGGTCAGCTTGGCGCCCTGCAATCTCGGGCGCGTCTCATCAACATATACGAAGATGGCTTTGCCCTGTCTGCGTGCCACCCTTATCGGTGCAAGGGCAGTTCCGAAATCCACGGTCGCGAGCGCGCCCGCGTTACAGTGCGTGAGTATCCTGTCCCCGTTCTTGATCAGTTTGGCACCGTGAATCCCTATCTTGCGGCACATCTCAACTACGCTGTCCGCATAATCATCAGCAGCCGCTGCGAGATCACCATCTGATTTCGACAGCATCATGTCAACCGCATAGAACAGATCGTAAGCAGTCGGCCTTGTTGACCTGATCGTCCTCGCGGCTTTGGACAGGCTCTCGCCCTTCAGCCAAGCAAGAGCCATCCCATAAGCGGCCGCGGCACCGATGGAAGGCGCACCGCGTATCGTCATGTCCTTGATGGCGCGTGCCATCTCCGGATAGGTTCTGATGGTCACTATCCTGAATCTGTGCGGCAGCAATCGCTGATCTATCGC
>JAFGHM010000072.1 GCA_016930135.1 Thermoplasmatota archaeon
CTAGAGGTCAAGGGGGGAAATCCTGTCGGATCACATGGTTTTCTGCCGAGCCGCGAGAAGTCTGCTATCCCGTCTGCGAGCTCGAGATTCGATTTGGTCGGCGTCTCGCCTTGTGCACGATTGCTGAGTGGCGTGAAGGAGAACAGATAGAATGGCGCTTTTGTCTGAAGTACAGAAGAACTACGGCAAGTTGAAGAACTACGTGAACGGAGAATGGGTGGATTCCCAGACGGACAAGTTCCTGGACGTGGAGAACCCGTCCACCGGGGAGATCATAGCCCAGATGCCGCTTTCAACGGTCGATGAGACCAAGGCGGCGGTGGAGACCGCCCAGGAGGCCTGGATGGAGTGGAGGGAGACGCCCCCGATCTCGAGGGCCAGGATCTTCTTCAAGCTGAAGGAGCTCCTCGAGCAGAACTTCGAGAGCATCGCCAGGATTATGACGCAGGAGATGGGCAAGACCATCGACGAGGCGAGAGGAGAGACGAGAAGGGCGATTGAGAACGTCGAGGTCGCGAGCGGCATCCCCTCTCTGATGTTCGGTTACAACTTGGAGGACGGGGCGGCCGAGGGAATCGACGAGGATGCAGTGATATCTCCTCTCGGCGTCTTCGCCGCGGTATGCCCGTTCAACTTCCCAGCCATGATCCCGTACTGGTTCTGGCCGTATGCGGTGGCAACTGGAAACAGCTACATCGTGAAGCCCTCGAGCCAGGTGCCCATAACCCAGAACTTCATGTTCAGGATGGTCGCGCAGGCCGGGTTCCCCCCAGGGGTCATAAACTTGGTCAACGGGAGCCACGAGGTGTCCGACACGCTCATGGAGCACCCCAAGGTCAAGGGGATATCCTTCGTGGGCTCGACGCCCGTTGCGAAGTACATATACAAGAAGTCCGCGGAGAACGGCAAGAGGGTCCAGGCCCAGGGCGGTGCCAAGAACTCCTTGGTCGTGATGCCGGACTGCAAGATGGACAGGGCCGTCGCCAACATGCTAGCATCGTTCTACGGTTGTGCTGGTCAGAGATGCCTCGCAGGCTCGAACCTGGTGCTTGTCGGAGACGTCGCGGAACCCTTCATGAAGAAGTTCGTGGAGGCCTCTGGGAAGATCAGGGTGGGCTACGGTCTCGACGAGAGCATCAACATGGGCCCTGTGATATCCGCCAAGTCCAAGAAGAAGGTCTTGGGGTACATCGATGGCGCGGTGAACGATGGCGCGAAGCCACTGCTTGACGGCAGGGGCATAAAGGTCCCGGGGTATGAGAAGGGACACTTTGTCGGTCCGACCATCCTTGACGGCTGCACGCCGGACATGGCTACCGCCAAGGATGAGATCTTCGGCCCCGTCGTGTCAGTCCTCAGGATGAAGAGCCTCGACGAGGCGATCGACTTCATCAACTCGAGCCCGTTCGGCAATGCGGCCTCGATATATACCCAGAACGGCAGATCGGCCCGCGACTTCAGGTACAAACTGCAGGTCGGAAACATCGGGGTCAACGTCGGCATCGTCGCGGCGATGGCCTACTTCCCGTTCGCGGGATACAAGGACTCGTTCTTCGGGGACCTCCACGGTCAGGGCAAGGACGCCATCAACTTCTTCACGGACAGGAAGGTAGTCATCACTAGGTGGTTCTGATGGTGGTATGCGAGTTCCCTGAGTGCACCACATTCGGCGCGGTCATAAGGTTCGCTCTGGAGCTCGAGAAAGGCGCGGCAGGCGTGTACGAAGATCTGGCCAAGGAGTCCAAGGCCGCATCCGCTGCGGAAACGTTCAAGGCGATGGCCGAGGCCCACAGGAAGCGCGGGGATCTGCTTGAGCACACAAGGCAGCAGAAGCTCAACGAGATGATCCTGGAGCCTATCCAGGACATCAAGAAGCAGGACTACCTGATAGACACGAACGTGCCTGCTGGTGTTGACGCGAAGGCCGGAGCGGCCTTCGCTGCCAAGATCGAGGAGACCTCGGCTAGGTTCTATTCCGACAGCTCGAAGGTCGCGAAGTCGCTCCTGCACGAAGCCGCGAGGGTCATGGAGCGCATGGCCAAGGAGAACCTCGCGAACAAGGCTAAGCTAGCGACCCTCTAGTCCGGCTTCTCGGTGTCTCCGAAACCCCTTGAAACACCACATTTCTTGGTCTAATTGCTGGCCGCCTGCTTCGGGTCCAGCTGTTTCAGGCTTCCAGATGCCAGGGACCGGAGCAGAGATCTCACTTCAGCGCCGTTCGCTCTGTAGACTTTTATCCCCGCCATCCTGAACCTCTGGAGAGTGCTCGGTGACATACCCCCGACAACGAGCGCCTCGACCTTGCGCAATATCATCGCCTCGACAACATCGTAGCACCCGCCGCCACAGAAGACGCTCTGGGCGGACTGTTCGAACTCGCCATCCGGCCTGAGCTCGTAGTAGTCGATGACTTCCATCTCGTTGAAGTGGTCCGGTATCACGGAGTCGGGGCCACCCGGCTTCCTGCTAGGTATGCAGACCCTCACGGAGGTGCGAGGGGACGGGCATGAGATTACTCTTTCGCCTTAACCCGCCGTTCAGGGGCCTGTTCATCACTTCTTGACAGGAAACATGATCTTCGCATAGAGGACGGTCTCGTCTCCGACGACCTCGGGCTTCTTGCTGTATATCTCCATCGGCGGGCCCGAGATGAAGTATCCTTTCTTCCTTACGAACTCCGTCAGGGTGTCGTAGGATCTCTGGTATTCGCTCCCAGGTCCCTTGTGCGAGAGTGTGGCAACGGTCATGGCTGGCAGCTTGCGTATCTTGATGTCCCCCTCCGGCCGGGGATTGCCTTTGACCGTTATCGCAACGTCGGTCCTGCACAACTCGGGCGCGGTCGTCTTCGGATCGCTGTAGAATATGCCGATAGGGTAGAACCCGGGAATGATCTTCTTCTCCTTGACCCACCCGTAGAGGCGTGGTATCAGGCTGTCGAACGGTATTCTGTCATAGGGTCCGACGTGCTCTATGTATGCGAGGGTGACGGGCTTCCTCTTCTCCAGTTTCGGAGCTGCCATCTTCCCACGGCAGCCTAGAAAGCCGTTCCCCCTTATCATCGTTGCCGTCGGCGACATCTAGGCCCGAATGCCGAGGGCGTCCAGAGCCTCCTTGGTCGGAACGCCTTCGGATGTCCATCCCCAGATCCTGTAGTACTCCTCAATCTCCTTCTCGAAGTCCGCCTTGTTCACAACCGCGCCCTTGGACGGGCCGTCATGTATGGGCAGGGTGAACAGCCTATCAGGCAACGTGTCGTCCTTCTTCGACAGGCCCTCCCTCAGGTTGAACAGCCTCTCGACCGTCCAGATCCTGGCGCCAACCATCTTGAGCTCGTCTACGGTGTAGCCGTGGCCCGTGGCCGCGTTCACTAGCATGACCACGTTGTTCCAGTCGTTGCCGAAGGCGTTCCTCGCGCCGAACTTGCAGAGGACCATGGCGTCCAGCACAGTGAACAGCTCCTGCATCTCCTTGAGCGTCTTCGCCTTGCCCTTGACCGTGAACCTGTCCAGCACTCCCTGGAACAGCTCCGGGACATACATGGTCGCCCTCAGATGGCACGCGCCCCTGGTCGATGTCGCGAAGGCGAGGGACATCCCCTGGATGCCCCTCGGGTCGTATCCCGGGAACTCCATGCCCTTGACGTTCATCGCGTACTTGGTGGCCTCCGGACCGTACTTGGCCGCCAGCCTCCTCGAGCCCTCTCCTAAGAGCCTTCCGAAGCCCTCCCTCTTGCCTGTCATCTCGACCAGTCTGGTCATGACCCGGTGGTCCCCCCAGACGAGCTTCAGCCCATCGGTGTCCTTGTCCGTGATGATCCCCTTCTCGTAGAGCTCGTATGCGCACGCTATTGTGTCCGCGCAGGAGATGGTATCCATGCCGTACTCGTTGCAGATGTTGTTCGCCATTATGATCGATTCGAGGTTCGAGTTGTCCAGGTTCGGGCCAAACATGGCAAGGGTCTCGTATTCAGGGCCCTCCGTCTCGACCTTGTAGTCTTTCTCCGCCTTCGTCCTGTTGCCACAGTGCAGGGGACATCTCGCGCACGCGACGTCCTTCGTCTTGTGGTTGTTCACGAGGCTGTCGCCGCCTATCTTCTCGTACTCGGGGAAGTAAGCAGTCTGGAGGTTGCGTGTGGGGATCGCGCCTGCCTTTCCTGTTATGCCGACAACATTCGGAGTGCCGTACTTCGAGAATGCTTGGGACTTCTCCTTAACGGTGGCAGTGGCCGTCTTGAAGGTCTCCTTGAGCTTGTCAGGGTCGGCCTGGGGCACCTCCTTAGTGCCGTGTACAACGACCGCCTTCAGGTTCTTCGAGCCCATGACCGCTCCGACGCCCCCTCGTCCCGCCGCCCTGTGGTGGTCGTTCATGATGGCGGCGAACAACACCAGCTTCTCGCCAGCAGGCCCAATCACAGCCGCCTTGGCCTTCTCGTGCCTCTGCTCTAGGACGTCGATCGTCTCGAAAGTCGTCTTGCCCCATAGGTCGGAGGCCTCCTGCAGCGCAGGGCCCTCGTCTGTGATCAGCAAGTAGACCGGTCTGGGCGACTTCCCCTTGAAGACTATTCCGTCGTAGCCCGTCTTCCTCAGCATCGGCCCCCAGTGTCCGCCAGAATGCGCCGAGAGTATCGCACCTGTCAGAGGCCCCTTCGTCGTGACATTGTAGAATGCAGTGAAGGAGCCGTAGGTGCCCGTGTAAGGTCCCGACATGAAAATCAGCCGGTTCTCGGGGTCGAACGGGTCCACCTTCGTCTTGTTCTCCTCGTAAAGGATCTTGGCTGCCAGTCCGCGACCGCCCAGGTACTTCGCGCAGTCTTCCTTCGACAGTTTCTGGTCGTCCATCTTCCCGGTTGTCAGGTCGACTCTGAGGATCTTCAACTTCTCATGC
>JAFGHM010000073.1 GCA_016930135.1 Thermoplasmatota archaeon
CGCGCGCTGGGCTTCCCATTGGTCGTGGTGCTATCCACAATCGAAGGGGAGAGACTGTACGAGAAGCTCGGTTTCAAGCGCTTCGGAGAACTGCCAGAGCATTCGATGCACTTCGAGAGGTAGGTGCACTACCACCATGGCGCGAGTACTGCTCGCATCAGTTTGGGAGTACTCTCAGTGGAGTTCCGCTAATGTTCGGGCGCAATCAGGTGGCATTTCTTCATGTCAGTTACGAATCATTGCGACAGGAATTCCGGAAAATGTCTTATAGCGCCGGTGGTGTACTCGCCTCAGCGAGCCCGCCCGGTGGGTGGGTATTGGAGGACTGGCAAACATGTTTCGCAAGAATGCAACAGCAATACTGCTATGTGCCGCATTCCTGTGCCTCGGGATATCACAGGTGCCGATGAGATCTGCTGGCGAACCCACAGAGATACCGGTATCGGCGGGCACTAGCGTCACCGTCTGGGAGCTGTCAACGGAGTACTCCGAGTGGACCATCAGCATAGGGACCCTCACAGGCGGCGGTTATGACGGGTGGACCATCGGATGGGAGCACTACGTGATCACATCGGACGGCGACTATCTCAATATCTGGTGCGACAAGTACTACAGCTGGCTCCCCGAACCTCGCGATTCTGTGTCGTCGGGGAACAACATAGTGGCTGCGAGGCTGAATGGTGTTCCTGGCTATCCTGATGGCCTCTGGGCGAGCTTCGTCGTGGACTACACCCTCGGTGAATATGGTTCCGCAGCTTCGACTGCGAACGCCCTTGGCCCCTTCGATCAGCTGGGTCCTTACAGGGACTCCCCCTGCACGTACGTTGGCGATGAGATCAGCAATCTCGTCCTCGGATTTGCGGAGCCAGGCTGGTCCCCTGAGCTTCCATCTGCGGATGCAGGTGAGGACATCCAGACTGAGGTGGACGAGCCGGTCACCTTCGACGGGAGCGGGTCCAGCGCTCCGGCAGGCTTGCTCTCACTGCTGTGGTCCTTCGAGTACGGCGGAAAGAAGGTCAACTTGGAGGGTACCTACGCGTCGTACGCCTTCGCAGTTGAGGGCGACATCGAGGTCACTCTAGCCGTATTCGATGTGTGGGGACAGGTCGCGATGGATACGGTCACTGTGTCTGTCTGCGACTGGACGACATTCATCGGGATGGTCGAACGGGGTGTCACTCAACGCCTGACGTGGACGCATGTGTCGGAGACTGACGGAACGTTCTGTGTGATGCTCGAGAACAGCGGCTTGACCTCTGTAAAAGTAGTGGTCAGCGACATCACTCCGGGCTCCAAGACCAGGATCGTCGTCGAGAGCCTAGACCTCGTGAGCATGGGCGCATTCCCGACAGGCGTGGCCTGCACCGCATCGCTTCACCTGGAGATGGGCCATTCATACGAGATAACCATCAAGGCCGTCCAGGGCGAGATCGGGGCCAGCGCATCTGTCTATCAGGTCTGGATACCAAGCTAGAACGGGATAGAGCCTCGGCGTCCGGACAAACCCCAACCGAGGCCGCCTCGTAGGCGGCCTTTTCGATTTCAATCATTCCTGTGCACGTTGCCGAGGATGACCTCTGGCCTCCGGGCCAGGGAATGTAATATAATGCTGAAGAGTAATCCGAGAGAACGGAGAACCAGCAGATGGGACTTTTCGGGTCATCTGGCATCAGGGGTGTCGTGAACACGGACTTCACGCCTGAGCTCGCGGCATCGATAGGCATGGCCGTGGGTTCGGGCGCGCGTCGCGCGGCCATCGGCATGGATTCACGCACTTCGGGAGCTATGGTAGAGGCGGCAGTGGCCAGCGGCCTCATGGCCGCGGGATGTGATGTCTTCAATGCGGGCGTGGTCACGACCCCCACTCTCGCCGAGGCATCGCGTTGCATGGACTGCGGGGTCATGGTGACGGCGAGCCACAATCCACCCGAGTACGCGGGGATCAAGTTGTGGAATCCGGACGGTTCCGGGTTCAGCGTGGCGCAATCCAGAGCCGTCGAGAGGCTCCTCGAATCGAGGAAGTTCAAGCTCAAGCCGTGGGACAGGGTCGGCGTGCGGCACACGATGCAGGATGCGGTGGAGTGCCACGCCATGCGGATCCTCTCCGGCGTTGGCAGATCAGGTCTGAAGGTCGTCGTGGACTGCGCGAACGGCCCCGCATCCAACATCACACCCATCGTGCTCCAGAAGATGGGCTGCAGGGTCGTCACCATCAACTCCAACCCAGACGGTCACTTCCCTGGCAGGCCCCCTGAGCCCGTCGAAGAGAACCTGTCCGACCTGAGGAATGCGGTCTCCTCGATGAAGGCGGACCTCGGCATTGCGCACGACGGAGACGCCGACAGGATGGTCGCCGTGGACGACAAGGGCGAGTTCCTCGGCGGGGACCAGCTATTGGCCCTTTTCGCCAGGCGCTACGGGAACAAGAAGGTCGTGGTGACCGTGGACGCGTCCATGTCGATAGACGACTACATCGATGCGAAGGTCGTGAGGACGCGTGTGGGCGACGTCTTCGTCAGCGAGGAGGTTAAGAAGGCCGGGGCCGACTTCGGCGGAGAGCCTTCCGGCACCTGGATATTCCCGGACCAGACCTATTGCCCTGACGGCGTGCTCGCGGCAGCTCGGCTCGTCGAGCTCGTCGGCAAGGAGCTCCTTTCCGACCTCAGGAAGGGAATACCTAGGTATCCCATCCTGAGGGACTCTGTGAAGTTCGACCAGAGGGAGAGGACGACCGTTCTCAAGCGTCTTGAGAAGGGACTCATGGCCGTGGACTGTGAGGGTATCCTCACGACTGACGGCTTCCGGCTGCAGTTCGAGGACGGCTGGGCCCTGGTGAGGGCCTCGGGCACCGAGCCGAAGGTGAGGTTCCTAGCTGAGGCGAGGTCGGACAAAAGGGCTGCAGAGATCATGAAGCTCATGTCGTCGACCGTCAGGAGGTGCGTCAAGTGAAGGGCTACATCCTGGCCGCCGGCGAGGGCACACGCATGCGCCCCCTCACGGCGAATATACCGAAGCCCCTGTTGCCGGTCGCAGGAAGGCCGTTTCTTGAGCACAACATAGAGTCGCTCAAGGAGGCCGGGATCAAGGACATCATCATGCTCGTCGGCTGGAGGGCCCAGAGGATCCGGGAGCACTTCGGCGACGGAAGAGAGTTCGGGGTGCGGATCGAGTACGTCGAGCAGAAGGAGCGCCTGGGTACCGCGCACGCCATAGGCATGATCAGAGACAAGGTCGACTCGCCCTTCTTCTGCCTGTACGGCGACGTCGTGCTGACGAAGGAGAGCGTCAAGGGCATTGTCGAGCACCATAAGAAGGTGAAAGGGAGCATCATGGCTCTGACCACGGTCGAAGATCCGAGGCGGTACGGTGTGATATCGACCCAGGACGGGGTGGTCATGGGGATCTCCGAGAAGCCTGAGGTGCCGGAGGCAAACACCGTGAACGCCGGCGCCTACATCCTTGATCCCGCCGTGTTCGAATCGATTGGAGCGACCAGGAAGTCCTCCCGCGGCGAGTACGAGATAACCGACACCTTCCGGGCCATCTTGCACAAGGACCACCTGTACGCGTATCTCCTCAAGAAGGACTGGATAGATGTCGCGCGGCCCTGGGACCTGCTCGAGGCCAACAGGATCCTCATGGAGGGCCTGGAGACCGATGTCCAGGGAGAGGTATCAGACAAGGCTACACTCATCGGCAGCGTGAAGGTCGGGAAGGGGAGTCACGTCCTCCCAGGGAGCTACATCGTCGGCCCGGCCATCATCGGCGAGCGATGCGAGGTAGGCCCGAACGCGTACATCCGTCCCAGCACATCTGTCGGGAATGGCTGCAAGGTAGGCAACGCGGTGGAGATCAAGAACTCGATAATAATGAACGACACCAAGGTTCCGCACCTGAGCTATGTGGGGGACAGCGTCATAGGAGAGCGATGCAACCTGGGCGCTGGAACGAAGGTCGCCAACCTCCGCCTCGACGAGAGGGAGGTCCACGTGATCATAGATGGCAGGAGAACAGGCTCGGGGAGGCGGAAGCTAGGTGTGATCATGGGAGACGACGTCAAGACGGGCATCAACGCAACAATCGATGTAGGCACCATCATAGGCGAGGGCACCATGATCGGGATTGGCGCGCTCGCGAGGGGCACGATAGCCCCCAGGAGCCGGATATTCTAGGCCAGGCGCCCAATCGAAAGGATCTTCAGGGCTGGGCTCGATTGGACGCAAGCAACCCATAGGGTTTCGGGTTCGTCCGTGTGGGGAAGAGCCGGGAGGAAGCATGGTCGATATCAGGAGGATCATGGCCTTGGGCTCGGCAGCCGCCTCTGCGCTCTTGGCCGTGCTGGCCTGCGCCTTGCCATGGTACAGCGTGGAGGCGGAATTCAAGGGGGGCATACTTGGCAGCTTGACCTGGAGCGCCGATGACCTGTTCTACGTCGACGAATGGCAGCTCAGAATGACAGGAACGGATACCATCACTCGCGACTATGATGACGATGAGAGCCCGTGGGGGAAGGTCGGTGATGTGATGGTGATTGAGTCGGTGCTGGCGTTGGTGGGCATTCTGTCTCTCATGTTCGGCTCGGCGGCCATCATGATGCGAAGTGGCATGATGGCTACCCTGCTTTGCGGCGCGGGGACTCTCGTATTGGCGTCCGCGGCAATCTACTTCTTCGCGATGATCCCGGCTGCTCTGACTGGTTCGAGCTTTCTGTCCGGTGATCCCATGGAGTTCGAAGGCTTCTGGGGGAGTGACGGGGTCATGTTGACTCACTGGTATGTAGACGTCGAGTGGGGACCAGGCGTCGGTTGGTACCTCGTGGTGGTCTCCGCAGTTCTTGCGCTCTCCGCTTTCATGCTTGTGCATCCAAGAGGGGTGGACCGTTCGGAGCCGCAGTAGTTGCACGCACCTGCGGCCATATATCATGGCTATGCGAAAGGGATATTTGTCATGAGCGGATTCACCCGTTCTGGTCGAAGGCATAGGTCCGATTAGGGCTAACGGGCCCCGGCCTGAGCCGCAGGCCAGGGTCCTTCCGCGACCGAGTCTGGGCGCGCGCTGCGCTTGGAAGGTTTCCGAGATGGGGAACGCTCCGGTCCGCCGCACGCCGCCGAGGTCTGATGATGTTCGAAGGTATCGAGAAGTCCCTCAAGGCGTACATATTCAGCGACTTCCTCAGGGAATACGGGAAGCTCAACGTCATCGCGGCCCTGATAGGTGTGTGCGCTGGCCTGATCGCCATCGTCTTCAGATGGATGATACAGGCTGTGGGCGAGGTCTTCTTCGGAGGCGCCTCGCCGCTCGAGAACGA
>JAFGHM010000074.1 GCA_016930135.1 Thermoplasmatota archaeon
AGCGCCCAGGGGGAGATTTGAACTCCCGTGGTGACAAGCACCAGTAGCTCTCGAGGCTACCGCCTTAAACCGAGCTTGGCTACCTGGGCATATAGCTGGACGGAAAGCGTTATTACGAGTGCCCATATTAACGCTGTCGGTGAGGCCAACGAGGGTCGAGATCACGCTTCTCCCGACGAGAAAGGGGACGAGGGTGCTGGAGATGGATGCGGGATCGAAAGCCGAAGATGCTATCAGAGCACTCGGGCTGTACCCCGACGCGTGGATCCCTGTCAGGGACGACACCCCAATCCCCATAGACGAGGAGCTGAGGGACGGGGACAGGCTCAGGCTCGTGGCGGCCGTTTCTGGCGGGTAGCGGACTGAGCGCACTGGCCGAGCTGTAATCAATTTTATAACGAGAAGGCAAAAGTATTTATCGAACCGCGTGATAATAGTACCGAAGAACAGCGCATCACAGTTCACCTGACATATCATAGAATAATGTAGTGAATGTCACTGAGGCCCGTGGCCTTGATGTGGCCAGCGAGCCTAGCGAAGAGATGTCTGTCGGAGCCAGAGAGGCGCGTGCGCATTACGGGCGCAATCCGGATGGCAGCGCGATAGCTGACGGGGACCGGCAGAGGCTGTTTTTCGCAAGCGCAAGGAAGTGCGACAATGGACATAGACCCAAGCACAACTAAGTATCTGATACAAGCAAGGCTCTCGACCGATGGCATAGTCGAGAAGCCCGACATCGTAGGAGCGATCTTCGGGCAGACCGAGGGTCTGCTCGGGGACGAGCTCGACCTGAGGGACCTGCAGAAGAGCGGCAGGATAGGCAGGATCGAGGTCGAGGTGACATCGAGCAAGGGCAAGTCTGAGGGCACTGTGTATGTGCCCTCCAGTCTGGACCAGGTGGAGACCGCGATACTCGCCTCCGCCCTGGAGACCATCGATAGGGTGGGGCCGTGCAAGGCTAGGATAGGGATCGAGAAGGTCGAGGACGTCAGGATATCCAAGAGGAACAAGATCGTGGAGAGGGCGAAGCAGCTGCTCAACGAGCTGATGAAGGCCTCGAAAGTTAGCGGCGTGGACCTCGCGGACTCCGTCCGTCAGTCGGTCCAGATAGAGGAGGTCGTCCACTACGGGCGAGAGCGCCTCCCGGCCGGCCCTAACATCGAGAACTCTGATGCTATAATCGTCCTCGAGGGAAGGTCAGACGTCCTGAACCTCTTGAAGTACGGCATCAAGAACGTCATCGCGGTCGAGGGCACCAACATACCCCAGACCATCGTCGACCTCTCGAAGGAGAAGGTCGTGACGGCCTTCGTGGACGGCGACCGCGGAGGGGAGCTGATCCTGAGGGAGCTGCTCCAGGTGGCGGAGGTCGACTTCGTGGCGCGCGCACCCGCGGGCCAAGAGGTCGAGGAGCTCACACAGAAGCAGATCGTGAAGTGTCTGAGGAACAAGGTTCCGGCGGACCAGTTTGCAGAAATGTTCAATATCGTCCATCCTCAAGGTAAGAATGGCGAAAAAACGAGCAGAAGGGACGAGGATCGAGGGGAGCGTCACAGACGCGAGGACGACCGCAGCAGACAGGGCAGGGAGAGGGACTCGAGAGCCCCTCACAGGCAGACCGAGGAGAAGGCCGCGAAGAGGCTCTCGCCCGATCAGTTCAGAATGAAATCCGTCCTGGAGGAGCTGAACAACACATCAAAGGCGAAGCTCATGAACGCCGGGGGCAACGTCCTGAAGGAGGTCCATGTCAGCACCCTGGCGGACACTCTCAAGGAGAGCTCGGAAGGCGTCTCTGCCGTCGTTCTGGACGGGATCATAACGCAGAGGATACTCGATATCGCGGTGGAAAAGAATATCAGCACGATAGTAGGTGTTAAACTCGGGAACATCGCAAAGCTGCCGACCAATGTCGAGGTGTTCACCAAGGAAGACCTAAGCTGAACACCGTGAATCGAATGCCATCTGAAGAGGACCACTCCGAGAAGCCGCGCAGGCACCTGGAAGACATCGAGACCACAGAGGACATAAAGATCTCGCACGACCCCCTCGAGAGGGTCATAGGACAGGACGAGGCGGTCCGGCTTGCCAGGATAGCGGCCTCGCAGCGTAGGCACCTGCTTCTGGTCGGCCCGCCTGGGACTGGCAAATCGATGATCGCCCAGGCTCTATCGCTGCACATATCAAGGCCGACCGAGGAGATCAGGATAGTGCACAACCCCGAGAACCCCGAGAGGCCCCTGGTTGAGGTGAAGGGGATCGACGAGGTCAGGAAGGAGATGGAGTCCAAGGGGTTCGCCGAGGGCGAGTACATCGACCCGAAGGAGGCCCCTGTGAATGTGGCCGAGAGGCTCGGCTACAGGTGCGCCAGCTGCGGCACCTACTCATCTCCCAGGGAGAGCTTCTGCACCAAGTGCGGCAGGACGAAGACCACGCAGGTCAGGTCCTCCGCCACCAACCCCTTCGGCGACCTATTGGGCGGGCTCGTGGAGGTCACGATGGGCCAGCTCGGGGGCAGGGACAGGGTCACGACCACGCGCAAGAGGTTCGGCAAGGAGGAGGTCGTCGTCTTCGAGCGGTCTGGAGAGATGATCAAGGTCCTTGACCAGCAGGCGCTCGAGAAGAGGCGGGAGCTCGAGAAGGAGAGCCCGAAGAAGGTCATAGTGCCCATAGACAGGAACCCGTTCGTGCTGGCCACTGGGGCTAGCGAGGTCGAGCTCCTCGGCGATGTGAGGCACGACCCGTACGGAGGACACCCCCAGCTGGGCACTCAGCCCTACGACAGGGTCGTCGCGGGTGCCATACACAGCGCTCACGAGGGCGTGCTCTTCGTCGACGAGCTTCCGCACCTAGGCCATCTGCAGAGGTTCATACTGACGGCGATGCAGGAGAGGCGGTTCCCGATAGCTGGCAGGAACCCGCAGAGCGCGGGAGCCAGCGTGCGGGTGGAGAGCGTGCCATGCGACTTCATCTTCATCGGGGCATGCAACATACAGGACCTGCCGCACATCATGTCGCCGCTGCGCTCCAGGATAAACGGCGGAGGCTACGAGGTCCTCGTGGAGACCGCGATGCCCGACACTGACCACAACAGGCTCAAGCTTCTGCAGTTCATCGCCCAGGAGATCGCCTTTGACGCGAAGATACCTCATGCCAGCAGGGATGCGATCATGCTCATCATAGAAGAGAGCCGGAAGAGGGCCAAGGTCATCGACAACCGTGACAGGTCTCTGACGCTGAGGCTCAGGGAGCTGGGAGGGCTCATCCGGGCAGCGGGCGACATCGCCGTGGTCGAGGAGGCCAAGTTGATCGAGGCGAACCACATAAGGGAGGCGCTCAAGCGTGCCAGGCCCGTCGAGGAGCAGATAAAAGAGAGGTTCGGCAGCTACATGGGCGGGGTGGCCTCGGACGCCAGCATGTCCGAGAAGGAGTCCTCGCCATACCACTACTGGAACTACCACGTCCACGATGACAAGAGGGGCTACAGCTGAGCGGGCTCATGTCCCGAGCACTTTCATCATCTTCCATGCGTCCTCGCCGTTGCTGTAGAAGTTCTTGACCTCGCCGAAGGTCTCGAAGCCCTCCCGCTTGTAGAAGGTCATCGCTTCCGTGTTGCTCTTCCTCACTTCGAGCACCACGGTGTCGACGCCGCTCAAGGTGCATTTCTCGTACAGGGTCCGCATGAGGGTCCTGCCAAGATACCTCCTCCTGTTCGTGCGGAGGACTGCGAGCATGAGCACCCTCGCGATCTTGCTCCCGATCGTGACGGAGGCCACGAAACCAACCGGCCTCCCGTCCTCCACGGCCATGAGGAAGCCCTCTGGCCAGAGGTTGTGAATCGTGAGGTAGAGCGAGGGGGGATATGACTCCCCGAGTGAGTCCTTCACGATGCTCATCACATTCGGGATGTCGGTGGGCGAGAACGGACGCGTTACGATCATTCGCTATCAGGAAGACCGATTGCGGTGATTAAGCTTGCGAGCGGCGGCAGCACCCATGACAGACGAGAGGGCGCCGAGGAGCGCCGAATAGGCCAAGAACCATCGGCTTCTCGGTCCGATCGCGGAATTCGAAAATGACGAAACAACGACCTCCACGGAGTCGATGTCGGTATTCCCCCAGGCGTCCTGCACCAGGAGATGTACCCTGTACTCGCCTGGATGTGAGGCCGTGAACACAGCCTTGTTGCCATGGTCGACCAGCATGCCCTCGCCCTCGAGCCTCCACTGCCAACGAGCGACGAACCTGTTGTCCGCGGAGCCGGTTCCGTCCAGCACGACAGACTCCCCGACCCTCAGCTCTGCATCCGGCCCTGCATCTGCCACGGGCGGCTCATAGTCCGGTTCCCAGTCGGTCTCGAAGACGGAAACGAAGTACCTGGCGACCTCCTCTGAATCCACCACTGCCGCCAGCTCTCTGTTCCTCGCGAAGGAGGAGTGCCCCCAATTGTTGCTCGAGACGAGAGTCGTGCGACCATCGGAGACCAGACCCTTGTTGTGCAGGGCAGAGACAGGCCCTGACAGGTCCATCAACCTGGCCTCGCCATGAAGGCCCCTCGAGGAGGCGAACGAGTTCACGTGATCGGCCACATCGCCGTTGCCCTCCGCGTTGAACCAGACTGAGTCGAGCAGGAGGGACACCTCCGCCCCCCCTTCCAGCGCTTCTTCGGCCGAGCAAATGAGCGGGCTCGGACATGTCTCTCCAGTCCACCGGTCTTTCCACAGCAGGTCTGCCTGGAACTGTTCCACCAGAAGCCTTCTGGAGCTTCTCATGAGCGAACACAGGAATGGCTCACATGGGGAGGAGTCCGGGGACAGCAGGAGCCTGACAACTGACTCGGAGGTCGTCGTCATGGAACCGGACATCCCTGTGGAGACGGGGCCGGCGGCCTCCTCGGCGAGCACGGCCCCGGGCTCGAGCCTGGGATCATCGAGCCAGTCATGCACATCCGCCCTCGATGGCCTGGAGTCGCTCTCGAATACGAGTCTCAAGTGCGCAGCGAGATCCGAACTTGTGACCACTAGGCCCCACCCCCTGTTGCCCGACAGCGGGTCCGAGGGCAGGCCGCTGTCGACGAAGTTCTCGGAGAGCACCACTGATCTCAGGTCGTCGACGATCATGTACTTCGCATGGAGGGGCCCGACATGCTGGACCACCTCAGCCGACAGATTGCCTGATAACACCCTGACGGTCGCTCCGGAGAGAGCGAGGATCGAGAGACACTTGATCTCCTCCTCGTCCATGCCTCCTGCGGGCGCGCCATCCACGAGGACCTCGACGCTCACCCCCGAGGCGATGGCAGACAGGATCGCGGAGCATATGGCGGTCGATGACAGCTCGTATGCGCACAATCTCAGGCTACTGCGGGCGGATCCGATCACATCGACCACCGATGCGAGGCCACAGTCGGGGGATGCGAACGCTGTAATATCGCCCGGTCCGACTGTCGCGGTCATGTCTGGCAGGTCAGTGTATCCGTACTTGAACTCCCTGAAATGCAACCAGTCCGACATCGAATCCGTGTCCGTCACTAGGCCGTTCTCGCGGCATCTCCTCGCGACCTCTCCCTTCCTGAGCGCGGGCACAGGTTCCCCTGCCCAGGAGGTACTGCTCTCCGTGCGCTTCCCGTATGCCACGAAGTCGACTTCGACGCCATTGTGGTCGATGAGGGACATCGAATCGCCGCCGTCGGCTAGTCGAAAGGTTCCCGTCCGGAGGATCGACAGCGTGGGCTCGGGCGCGTCCAGGCTGATGTCCGGTGCGCATCCGAAGGCCCGCGCATACGAGGTCGAGTTCGAGGAGACCACCAGGCGTGCATGCGGGCCGAGCTCGATCGATCTCGCGAACCGAAGCGCGCCCTCGCCGTCCGCTACCGTCCAATTGTGCAGAGAGATCGTCTCACTGCCAGAGTTCTCGATCACCAAGTACTCGTCGTCGCACAGTCCGCACGGATAGAACTCCGCTATGACTGCCTCTGGCCCGCCAGAAGTGGATGTCGTCGATGCATGGGGTGGCATGTGACACGGCGCAAGCATGGTGCACAAGAAGAGCGTGGCCGATGACACCGCCAACACATGGCTGCGCCGCATCGTGCCTCCACAGTACGATGGGCTGTTATCGGGTCGCACTACAGGTATGCTTCGCTCATGACATCAGGCCAGATACGAGGTCCAACAGAACGGCCCTCTTGTCCTTGGCTTTGGTCACACCGCTGGCAAGAAGCACGCCGTCCGTTCCCAGCTCGAGCGCCTTCGAGACATCACCGCCGTTCTTCACGCCTGCACCGCACAGGACTCCCACTTGTCCGTCTATGGCCTTTATCGCCAGGACCGTGTCGGATACTATGCTGGGGTTGGCAGTAGTCACAGACACGTCTCCGCCTATGAGCTCGGGAGGCTCGATGGCGACGAAATCCGGCCCCATGGCAGCGCACGCCTTGCTGACGGCGAGGTTGTTGGTGCACACGATCGTCGCGAGCCCCGTGCTCCTGCACCTGTCTATAATCTCGTGTATCTCCGCTATCTTGAGGCGCCTCTCCGAGTGGTTGACCAGCGTGCCCTGCGCGCCGGAGGCGCGGGCGTTCTCGACAGTCACATGGCCCGTGGTCGCTCCAGATGGAGCGCTGTCCAAGTGCTGGGCGAATACGGGCGTTCTCACCGCCCGCGCAACCATGGCCAGGTCGAAGGACGGCGGTGCTACGACGATCGAGGCATTCGTCTCCACGGATATCTGCTCGCACAGCCTGGCCAGCTCTACTGCCGCGTTCCCGCTGACCTCAGGGTATGTCTTGAAGTTCACGACGATGACGGGCTTCTTGAGGACCAATGGGCCACCTCATCAAAGGGGCTTCATCCTGGGTTCGAGCTTCTTCAGTATCTCCGGGCGGGTGGTGTACTCGAGGTCCTCCGGCGCGACTATGCCCGGCATGAAGGGCCCGTGGCCGCGCATGTAGATCGACATCTCCATCGCCTTGTTCCGGACGCCGTCCCACTCCTTGCCGGCGAAGTAGTCTATCGGCTTGTGCTCACCCGGCTTGGAGCCAGGCGCCTCGGAGCCCTGGATCCTCCCGTTGTTGATCTGGATCCCAATCGCGCACACCCTCGGCGGGCCGTCGTGATATGTCGGATCCGATTCGTCGACCGCGCACGGAAACCATGCACCATAGTGGGAGCCCCTCATCCAACCCGCGACCAGCTGCGGGAACGCGAAAGGCTGGAGCACCTCCCCCGCCGCTGGGAACCCGGACTGGATCCTTACGAGCATGACGGGGTCGTCTTTCCCCACATACTTGCCCGCGAGCATGTTCAGCTTCTCCGTGGACACAACGGCCGCCACACCGAGCGTCTTGTGGCTGACCCGCTTCACCGCATACCTGGTCGTGTCCCCTATGAGTGCGAGGATGTCGTACATCTCCACTGGCGAGCTCATGACCACCTTCTTGTGGTCGACCACGTCAACCACCTCGATATCGTACCCGAGGTGAGCCCTGGGGTCGATGACAAGTCCCGTGGTGGTGAACGGGTCCATGAATATCTTGGAGATCGGCAGCGAGTATGCGGCCGGCCCGCACTTGTCCGCCATGAAGACCAGCATCGGCTCCGTCGGCCGCTCTTCGAACTCCATCTCCGCCGCGCCCGGGCCCTGGCCCCTCACGTTACCTGAGAAAGCGTCCGAGAGCAGGTCCTGGCCCGCAGCATACAGATGCATCTTCTTCGCCTCGTTCGAGGCCGCCATGAAGGCGTTCCATGCGAGCTCGTGGACCTCGCGGTCATTCTCACCCTTCCTGTGGGTCATGAGCAGCTGCATGTCATCTCCGCACCTCGTCACATAGTAGTCCACAAGCAACCCGTCTCTCACGGCTTTCCCCAGGAACTCCGATGCGACTTCCATCATACGCGGATGGGGTCTGGAATGTCCGGCTATGGACCCGACGTCGGCCTTAATCAGCGAAACTGTGATTTTCTCTGTCATCTCATCTTCCTCCGCATGCGCACAACAACTTTCTCGCGCGCGGGTTTCGTCGGATAAAGACGCTTTGGCTATATTAACCGTTCCCGAGAACCGGTGATTCACGTCGGACCACTTCAAGTGCGCTGGCCATGACATCGGGCCCTCTATCCTCATGTCCGAGGGGCAGCGACCCGGAGTGAGCCAAGCGCTCCGCGCACTCACTCTCGTCGAAAGAATGATTTCCTCGATTGTGCTAGCAGTACGCGCGATGTCGCCTGCGGAGATGGACTACGTCATCGACAACTCCTCGCGGAAGCTCTTTCAGAGCGCCGTCCCGCCCGTCCGGTATTGGCTGCTGAGGCAGGTCATGGACAAGGGCGAGCGCCACCCCCTCATTCGGCAGGCGTTGTATGAGTGCGCCGCGTACCGTCCCAAGCTCAAGCTCCTCGAGAAGCTGAGGCCCGACGGCACTTGGCCGATCCCGGGCAACAAGAGGCTGGCGGAAGACGCCGGACCAGGCCCGCCCGTAGGCTGGACCTACCGCACGATGCTCTGGAATCTGTTCGCCCTCAGCGAGTACAAGACCTCGAGAGACGAGGGCAATGTGGAGGCCGCCCTGGGCAAACTGATCGAGTGGCAGGATGACGACGGATACATACCAGGCCCGTGGACTGACATCTTTCCGCTTCCGCACTTCAATGCGTACGCGCTGTACCTCCTGGTGAGGTTCGGGCTCGAGAAGGAGAGCTGCGTCCAGAAGATGACCAGATGGCTGCTCTCGATGCAGCGTGCTGACGGAGGTTGGAATCTGCCGTTCGTCATGGACCTCCACTACCTGCCCGAGTACAGGGCGATGCGTCTGCGTGATTTCTTGGAGTTCGTCCGCAGCAAGAGCTGGAAGTCGTTCGACCTCGAAGGGCTCACCCAGTTCCCAAGCTGCCCGTATGTTACTATGGTCGTGGTCTGGGGGCTTATGCAGCAGAAGAAAGTCGCCCGTTCCGTGGCCGTGAAGAGGGGCGGGGACTTCGTCTTGAGCTGGTTCTTCAAGAGGACCCCGCATCCCTCATACTACATGACCGAAGACCACTGGACGAAGCTCCGGTATCCATACAGGTTCGGGAGCGGACTGATGGCGCTCGATGTATTGACCGAGCTAGGGTACGGCCCAGACGACCCGTGGATGGAGCGTCCTTTGAAGTGGCTGCTGAACGCCCGATCGTCGGATGGTTTCTGGAGCCAATCGGACCGCCCTCACCCGGAGAGGGACCAGTGGATCTCCCTGATAGCCCTCCGGACCCTCAAGAGATACGGCTCGGCCCAAGCAGCGGAGAAGATCGAGTGATTGCGATAAGAGCCGAGCGACGCGCCTCCGACCTCCCTCAGTGTGGATGGGAAAGGCTTAAGCGAGTTGAGGCCTCTTTTGAAGACAAGTGCGGGTGACCGATGGGAACCGTCGAGGACCTCAGACCCATATTCTCGCCCAAGTCGATCGCCGTCATCGGAGCCTCGAGAAGCCCGATGAAGATCGGCTACGAGATCCTCCAGAACATCCTCGTCCAGGGATACGAGGGCAAGGTGTTCCCAATAAACCCCGAGACTCCCCAGATCATGGGCCTGAAGACCCAGCCCAGCGTTCTCGCGGTCAAGGAGGACATAGACCTCGCCATTATCGCGGTGCCGGCGGAGTTCGTCCCGAAGGTGGTCTCGGAGTGCGCGAGAAAGAAGGTCAAGGGCGTCATAGTGATATCCTCCGGGTTCGCGGAGACGGGGGAGAGGGGCAAGCAGCTCGAGGATGAGATAACTGAGATCGCCAAGAAGGCCGGGATGAGGCTGATCGGCCCCAACACACTAGGATACAAGGACCCGATAGACAGCCTGGATGCCGCGTTCGTGTTCGGCATGCCGATGGCGGGGGAGATCGCGCTCATCAGCCAGAGCGGGGCGCTGTGCATCGGCATGATCAACTACGCGAACGGCGAGCACATCGGCCTGTCCAGGGTGATCAGCGTGGGCAACAAGGCCGATGTCGACGACGGTGACGTCATCGATTACCTCGCGCGGGATCCAGAGACGAAGGTGATCGCGATGTACATCGAGGGCATCAAGGACGGCAGGAAGTTCCTCGATTCCGCGAAGAGGTGCGCCAAGCCGATAGTAGCAATCAAAGCCGGGAGGACGCCTGCGGGTTCCGCCGCAGCCTCTACCCACACAGGCGCACTCAGCGGTTCGGACGTCGTCTATGACTCAGCGTTCAAGCAGGTACACATCCAGCGGGCCTACGATGTAATCGAGCTTTTCGACTACGCCCGAGCGCTCGCATACCAGCCACCCGCCCAGGGCAATCGTGTGGGAATAATATCGAATGGCGGGGGTGCGGGCATAATGACAGCTGACTGGTGCGAGTCGATCGGCCTGAGAGTGCCCAGCCTGACGAAGAAGACCGCCGATGCGCTCAAGCCGCATCTGCCTCCCATAACGAGCGCGAGGAACCCCCTGGATGTCACGGGAGACGCGAGGTTCCACAGGTACTACGCCACGGGGGCCATCATGCTCTCGGACCCCAACATCGACTCCCTGGTCATGACCTGCGTCCACGCTGGCATAGCCAGACCGAGGGAGTACGTCGGAGCCGTGATCAAGCTGGTTGAGGAGAAGAGGAACCTCAGGAAGCCCATAGTGGCCTGCTGGGTCGGGGGCCCCGAGACAGACGAGGTCGTGCAGGACCTGAGGGTGAAGAACATCCCGGTCTATGCGTCTGCCAGCAGGGCCGCGAAGGCAGTGAAGTGCCTGACCGAAGAGGGTAGACGGCTGGAGCTGGTCGGCAAGAAGAAGCAGAAGGAGACCCCAGCTGCTTGACCTCAGATGGCATGCGCGGTACGAGCGCTCTGCGTCTCGGTCTGCGAAGCCTCATATCCTAGCTTGCCATGGCCAGGAGTTGATGACGACCCGGAGGGATGTGTGGGTCACCTCGCTCGCGGCGATTTCCGCCGTGGCCCTTTGGGGGCTCGCGTTCCCTCTGATCCAGACAGGACTCGAGAGCTTCTCGCCCGTGCTGCTCGGCTTCCTCAGGTTCGCGCTCGCGTCAGCCCTGGTCATGCTGATCATCTCGCTCAAGTACTCTCTCAGCGTGATCTCACAGACGATCAGGAGAGAATGGAAGCCCCTCACGATGCTCGGGCTTCTGTACGTCACCATCCCCAACGTGGCCCAGAACATCGGGCTTCAGCACGGAACCTCCTCGATCGCGTCGGTGATACAGTCCTCGGGGCCCATCATGACACTCCTTTTCGCCGTCCTGCTCCTGGGAGAGACCATGAACAGGAACAAGGCCCTCGGCACGGTCGTGGCCATGAGCGGCACGGTCATGCTAGTGGCGAGCAACGGCATCTCGCTGGCGGACGAGGATTTCGTGAGCAACCTACTGATACTCATCTCAGCGACTTCCTATGGCCTCGCCTGGGTCTCGTCCAAGAGGATGCTTGAGAGGAACCCGCCGATCATCATCATCGGAGCGTCACTCCTGTTCGGAACCGCTCTCCTCGCTCTCACGGTCCCGTTCGAGAGACCGCTCGTCGCGGAGGTTGATGTGTGGTCCGCGGCCAACCTAGCAGTGCTGGGCTTCCTATGCGGGAGCGTTTCCTCGCTCCTGTACTTCTGCTCCCTCGAGAAGCGGGAGGTGTCCAAGATGGCCTTCTTCATCTACCTGATGCCCGTCTTCGCGTCCGCCTTCGCCTGGGTCCTGAGGGCGGAGGGCGTCGAGGTCTGGACTGCCTTCTGCGGAGTCATCATAGTCATAGGGATAGCCCTTGCGAACAGGAACGGTGACTCCAGAGAACAGGCTTCCTGAACAGGAGGCTGCTCGGGCGTCCGGCCGGGCCCACGAGAAACAGTTAATAGCTCCGACTAGGTTATGCCGGGCCGGGTGTCGGTCCTTGCCTCAGTGGCAGCACATCACTTACTCCGGAGACATAACGACCGCTTTGTACGGCCAGCAGGTCACCGTCGGGGGGTGGGTCCAGGACCTGAGGAACCTGGGCGGGATATCGTTCCTGCAGCTGAGGGACAAGGACGGGGTAGTGCAGGTCACCACGCTGAAGAAGAGATCGAAGGAGCTTTTCGACCTCGTCGCCTCGATCCCGAGGGAATCGGTGGTTCTGGTGACCGGAACGGTGAAGGAGAGTAAGGAGGCCAGGGCCGGCTACGAGGTCATCCCGGACAGGATCGAGCTCCTCAGCCGAGCCGAGACACCGCTGCCCCTGGGGATCATAGACAAGGTGGGCGCTGACCTGGACACGCGCCTGAACAACAGGTTCCTGGACCTAAGGAAGGACGAGGTCAGGGCGATCTTCCAGATCGAGGCGAAGGCTGCCGAGGGCATCCGTAGATACCTCATGTCGAACGGGTTCGTGGAGGTGCACACGCCCAAGATAGTCGCCGCGGGAGCCGAGGGCGGTTCGACCCTGTTCCCAATAAAGTATTTCGACAAGAGCGCGTACCTGGCGCAGAGCCCGCAGCTGTACAAGCAGAACCTGATGGCTACTGGCCTGGACAGGATATTCGAGATCGCGCCGGCCTACAGAGCTGAGGCCTCCGATACCGTAAGGCACATAGCCGAGTTCGTCTCGCTCGACGTCGAGCTGGCATTCATCGAGTCCTCGGAGGACGTCATGGCGGTCGCAGAGGGCATAGCCGCGAGCGGAGTAGAGTACGTCGCGGAGAACGCACAGGCGGAACTCTCCAAGCTCGGGG
>JAFGHM010000075.1 GCA_016930135.1 Thermoplasmatota archaeon
GACCATCCTGTTGATGATCTTGCCGAAGCGTGCCCTCTCGCCGTAGCCGAGCCAGCAGACACGAGCTGGGAGCCCTTCGAACGGCACCCTCTTCTCCGCTAGCCTGATCCAGTTCACCAGCTGCTTGTTCTCCTTGAACTCGCGCATGACGACCTTGTCCGTCTTGATGATGTCCTCTGGATAGCCGGAGAGCGCCACCCATCTGAACGGCCCCCGGCCTTCGCAGAACATGGGGCGAATGTACAAAGGCACGAACCCCTTGAACGCAAATGCATCTTCGACGCCGGCCTTGACGGCCTGGGCGCGTATGTTGTTGCCGTAGTCGAACACGACCGAGCCCTTCTCCAGGAAGCCCAGCATCGCCTTCACGTGGACCCCGATGCTCTCGATCGCCCGCCGCCTGTACTCGTCGGGGTCGGACGCCCTCAGCCTTTCGGCCTCCTTGACGCTCAGCCCTCTGGGAACATACCCTCCGAGCTCATCGTGAGCAGAGGTCTGGTCGGTCACCACATCCGGGATGACGCCCCTCTCGAGGAGCGCTGGATGTGTGTCCGCGCAGTTGCCAAGGAGCCCTATTGAGAGCGGCCGCTTCTTCCTCTTCGCATCAAGGGCCATCTTGACGGCGTCGCCCAAGCCTCTGACCTTCTTGTCACAGTAGCCCATCCCCACGCGCCTGTCAATCCTCTTCTCATTCACCTCGACTGCAAGGCAGACGCCCCCGTTCATCGTCACTGCGAGCGGCTGAGCCCCTCCCATTCCTCCCAGTCCTCCCGTCAGGACCAGCCTCCCCTTCAGAGAACCCCGGAAGCTCTGCCTCGCGCACGCAGCGAAGGTCTCGTATGTGCCTTGGAGTATGCCCTGCGTGCCTATGTACGCCCAGCCACCAGCCGTCATCTGGCCGTACATGATCAGTCCTTTCGCCTCGAGCTCGTGGAAGACCTCCCATGTGGACCACCTCGGCACCAGGTGCGCGTTCGCTGTGAGCACCTTCGGGGCGAGCTCGTGCGTCCTGAAGACACCCACGGGCTTGCCGGACTGAATCAGGAGGGTCTCGTCGTCTTCGAGCTCCGTCAAGGCCCTCACTATGGCATGATAGCATTCCCAGTTGCGCGCGGCCTTGCCCGTTCCCCCATAGATTATCAGGTCCTCTGGCTTCTCGGCGTTCTCGAGGTTGTTCTGGAGCATCCGGAGTATGGCCTCCTGTCTCCAGCCCTTGCATACGAGCCTCGTCCCCCGCCGAGCCCTTATCCGCTTCATCTCAATCGCCATGGACAGCAGAATCAATCGATATAGGTTTTTGGAGGTGGCAGGGTTTATCATCAGGATGAGGCATCTACGCGGCGGCGATGTTCGACATACCGACGGTCCTGACTGCCGAGGAGCTTCTGGACAGGGCCTTCAAGAAGGCGTCAAAGGTCGATTACCACGGGCGTACGAAGCTCGAGTCCGTCAGGGAGATCAACATCGGGAAGCTGAAGTCGGTGAGTGATGTCATTGTCACCACGCTCGGCCGGTACGTGAAGGCTTTTCCCAGCATAGATCGGCAAAGCCCCTTCTACTCCGAGTTGATCGATGTCACGATAGGCCGGGACAAGCTCAAGAAGTCCCTGGGGGCGATGGACTGGTGCAGAGGCAATGCCGCCCGGGTGGCGAAGGAAGCCAGGAGAGAAATCGCGGCCGCGACCGCGATCTCCAGGATAGACCAGGTTCGCAAGAGCGCCTACGGCAGGATATCCTCCTTGGTGAAGCAGGTGGACAAGGAGCTCGCGTTCCTCGCGAAGGCAAGGAACATCATGCGCAAGTTCCCAGCTGTGAACCCCGATGACATGACGATAGTTGTCGCCGGTGCGCCGAACGTTGGGAAGAGCGCGCTCGTAGCCAGGATATCGACCGCGAAGCCGAGGGTGGCAGTCTACCCCTTCACGACCCAGGAGATATCGGTCGGGACGTTCGAGAAGAAGTACCTCCGATATCAGGTCATAGACACTCCCGGGTTGCTGGACCGGGAGCTGAGCAAGAGGAACCCCATGGAGCTCAGGGCGGTCCTGGCCTTGAGACACTTGGCTGATGTGATAGTGTTCATGTTCGATCCTACAGAGACATGCGGCTACATGATGTCGCAGCAGGGGCACCTGCTCGAAACCATAAGGTCAGAGTTCGCCAAAGTGCCGATAGTCGAGATTGAGAACAAGTCCGACCTGCTCAAGACCAGAAGCGACAGGCTGAGGATCAGCGCCGAGACGGGCGCGGGTGTCCAGAAGCTTGTGGACAGAATCGTCGATCTTCTCAAGCCTCAGCAACGCTTATAGTCGAGAGCACTGATTATCGTCCGGGATAGCACATCTACACAGCTCGGAGGCGGGCTTCCACCCGTCCGCGCCGAGTCGTATCGGGGGAGCATGAAGACTGTTGTGTGCAGCGAATCCATGGAGGAGTACTTCTCGTCGCTCCAGAAGGAGGTGGACAGATGCTACGAGATCGCCAGATGCGCCCGCCTACTCGGACTAGACCCGGAGCTGTCAGTCGAGATACCCCAGGCGGCCGACCTTGCCGCGCGCGTTGAGAAGCTGCTGTCCGAATGGGAGGTCGAGGGCGTCGCCTCCAGGATAAGGGAGCTGAGCAGGGACTACGACAGGGAGGAGGTCTCGCTGCTGATCGCCAAGGAGTACGCCAAGCTGCCTGCCAAGACCACGGAGTTCGCGATCGAGCGCGCCATAAGGCTCGGCCTGGCCGTTATCACGGAGGGCATTCTGGTCGCTCCGCTCGAAGGCATCGCCGGCGTATCGATA
>JAFGHM010000076.1 GCA_016930135.1 Thermoplasmatota archaeon
ATCCAGTGACCCTCACAATGTTGACCGGTACATCGGCGGCGTCGACTGTGATTGTCCCCTGCGATACGAACTCGTAATCTACCGTGCCCGTGGCGGAAACCCCGAATCCTGGCACGATAATGACCATCGAGTATACCCAGTAGTCGCCATCGGCCCTCTCAAATGCACATGCCGAGAACGACGCGATCGAGAGTGCGAGAGCTAACGGTATCGACAAGAACGACAGGCGCGATGCGAGAGCCTTCAATCGAGTTACTCCTCCGTGTGTTCTCCAAAAAGGTGTGGGGAGTGTCATATACCTTGCCCTGGACGGTTGGGGTCGTGTGCATTCGCCAAAGGCCAGCAGTGTGCTCGCCCTTGAAGTCAGGAGGCCCGAAAAGTATTAAGACGGGAGATCGGAATCCGGCCCAGACGACCGGAGGCCAAGCCGGCAGCAGAGCCTTCTCGCCGGCACTCTCGTCAGGAAATGAGACCATGCCGGAAGGACTCTCGATGTATGCAGAGAAGGTCTACAACGCAATGAAGCAGGCGGGAATCGACAGTGAAGAGAAGATGGTGAACGCCGACAGAATAGTGGGCCTCGCGAAGGCCCCGAAGAACTTCGTGCTCAGGGCTCTTGATGAGCTGCAATCGAAAGGCCATGTGAAGCGCAAGGCGAGAGAGAAGGCAGCCGGTTACTACCTGATTCCAAAGTAGAAGCGTGGGAGACAGGCAGGGCCTGAAGAGGTCCGGAACAGTCCGTGGACTGCCTGGTACCTCGAGCGGCCAGAGCAAGGCATATTAACACCGTACAGTCTAACCAGGGTCAGTGCTCCAATGAACCAGGAATTCGTCGTCACCCCATACGTCGTCTCGGGAGAGGTGGACTACGACGTCCTGATCGAGAGGTTCGGGACCAAGAGAATCGACGAGGATCTCCTCGCAAGAATCGCGAAGTACGGACCCCTGCACCACATGCTGAGGAGGCAGGTCTTCTACTCGCACAGGGACCTCGAATGGGTGCTCGACGAATACGAAAAAGGGAACGGGTTCTCCCTCTACACGGGCAGAGGGCCTTCAGGGCCGATACACCTGGGGCACATCATGCCCTGGATCTTCTCGAAGTATCTTCAGGACACCTTCAGGGCGACGCTTTGGTTCCAGCTCACGGACGACGAGAAGTTCATGTTCTACGACCATCTGAGTCTAGAGGACACGAAGAGATGGGGCTACGACAACGCCCTGGACATAATCGCGCTAGGGTTCGATCCCAAGCTGACGAACATATTCCTCGATACCGAGTACATCAAGACGATGTACCCAACCGCCATAAAGGCGGCCAAGAAGATCAATTTCTCCACCATCCGGGCGGTTTTCGGGTTCGACAACTCGAACAACATCGGGAGCATATTCTTCACCAGCATCCAGACGGTGCCTTGCTTCCTCGAGTCGATGGAGCGCAAGAAGAAGGTGGCATGTCTGATACCGTGCGGGATAGACCAGGACCCGCACTTCAGGATCACGCGGGACATAGCGGAGGGGCTCGGATATTACAAGCCCGCGCTGATACATGCGAAGCTCATGCCCTCCCTCGGTGGCTCTGAGAAGATGTCGACATCGGCCTCTGCCGATGCCACGATCTTCACGACGGATGACAAGAAGACGGTCAAGCGCAAGGTGATGAACGCCTTCACGGGCGGGAGGGTCTCGGTCGAGGAGCAGAGGAAGCTCGGGGGCAACCCCGAGATATGTTCGGTACACGCGTACAACATGTTCCTCTTCGAGCCCGATGACGACAAGTTGGCGAAACTGTACTCGGACTGCAAGTCCGGCAAGATCCTGTGCGGCGAGTGCAAGCAGCTGCTGCTGGACAAGGTCTGGAAGTACCTCGAAGAACATCAGAGGAAGAGGGAGAAGGCGAAGGACGTCATCGAGGACTTCTTCGTAAGGGATTGAGGTGGCCGGCCGTCGTGAAGCTCAAGCCCATAGCCGTCGTCAGAAACGGGGTCAAGGAGACGGTCGAGGATTGGGATTCTGTGAGATCGAAGCTGGTCTTCGACCGACGATATGTAGAGGGGCTGTATAAGCTGGGCCACTTCGATCACGTGTGGGTCATCTTCGGGTTCCACAGACGGCGGGAGACCATCATGAAGGTACACCCTCGGCACGACCCCAGGAACCCGCTGGTGGGCGTCTTTGCGTCGAGGTCCCCGACGCGCCCGAACAAACTCGGCCTCACACTGGTCGAGCTCGTCAGCATACGAGGCAACATCGTGACCGTTCGGGGCTTGGATGCGTTGGACGGCGCCCCCATCTATGACATCAAGCCATATGAGGAAGAGATCGATTACTGACCGGCCAGCTGAAACCGGAAAAGTAGATAAGCAATCCTCTCGATGAGCCCCCGGAATGGCAGAGAAGGACATTGCCGAGCAGCTGAGCGGCCTGGAGAAGAAGGTTCTGAAGGCGCTTCAGGAACTGGGGAAAGCGTCCCCCGAGGACATCCTGCGCAGGAGCGGCCTCAACCAGCTGGTCGAGGTGATGAACGCCTCCTCCTGGCTCCAGGCCAAGGGACTGGTGAGCATCGACGAGCGGATCGTCAAGAGCTACGCTCTCAAGAACCAGGACATCGCCAGGAAGCCACTCCCAGAGCGGGTCGCACTCGAGGTACTCGCGGAGCACCACGGCGGCAAGGGCTCCATGGCGGACCTCAAGAAGAGCGGGAAGCTGAAGAACGGAGAGATCTCGATCGCCCTTGGGTGGATGAGAAGGAAGGGATGGGGGGATATCACCAAGGAGGGCAAGGACACCGTCATCAGCCTCACCCAGAAGGGACGCGAGGCCCTGACCCAGAGGGAAGGGGACGAGCTCCTGATCGAGAAGCTCTTGGAAGGGGTCATCGAGGAGGCCGACGCAGAGAGGGATGTGGTCGAGACGCTCAGGCAGAGGAAGGATTTCCTCAACGAGAGGCACACGACCGTGAGGACCATCTCAATGACTGAACTCGGCCAGCGTGTGGCGGCGCTGGGGTTGGAGGTGAAGGAGGAGGTGGGACAGCTCACCCCAGAGCTCATACAGTCGGGCCGGTGGCGCGAGGTCGATATCAGGAAGTACGATGTGAAGGCGTTCGCACCGACCCTCCACGGCGGCCGGAAGCACCCGCTGACAATACAGCTTGAGAAGGTCCGGTCGATATTCCTGAACATGGGATTCACCGAGCTCAGAGGCGAGTTCGTGGAGAGCGCCTTCTGGAACATGGATGTCCTGTTCACTGCGCAGGACCATCCCGCGAGAGAACTGCAGGACACCTTCTACATCAAGCATCCCGAGAGGATCGACCTCTCAAAGGACGAGGAGCTCCTTGAGAAGGTCAAGCAGGTCCACGAGAACGGATGGACCACTGGCTCCACTGGATGGAGATACAAGTGGAGCAGGCACGAAGCGGAACGCGCGCTCCTGAGAACACACACCACTGTCAACAGCGCGAGGTACATCGCAGAGCATCCCAACCCGCCCTTCAAGGCGTTCTGTGTCGGAAGGATATTCAGGAGCGAGGCCATGGACTCCACCCACCTCCCCGAGTTCACGCAGATAGAAGGCATCGTGTGCGAGAAGGGCGCGAACTTCGACATGCTGTGCGGCCTCCTGAAGGAGTTCTACAGACAGATGGGCATACCGAAGATACGTATCAGGCCTGGCTACTTCCCGTACACCGAGCCGTCCTTGGAGGTCGACATACTATGGAACGGCCAGTGGATGGAGCTGGGTGGTGCGGGCATATTCCGGCCAGAGGTCACGGGACCTCTGGGCGTCAAGGAGCCCGTCCTGGCCTGGGGCCTGGGCTTCGAGAGGTTGGCGATGCTCCGCTGGGGCCTCAAGGACATCCGGGACATCTACATCTCGGATGTCGACTGGCTGAAGAGCATGCCCCAGGTCTAGGAGCTCAGGCACGCCCCGGCCCTCGGCCTGCACGGATTTTCGAGAGGGCTTCTTCCGACCGCCTCACCATGTCTTTGGCACCGACCTTCTCGAACAGCGCATGGGCGTCCCCGATCACGCCCTCTGCACGCTCGCTCTCGCCTTTCTGCACCAGGAGCTGCCCCAGCTCGAGCTTTCGCTGTGCCAGGCTCCTGGGCACCTCCATGCCTTCCAGGGCCGATATGCTCTCCGCGTAGTGCTCCTCGCTCGAGGACAGGTCGCCCAGGAACCGCTCCGCCAAGCCGAGGTTCGCATAGGCTGCTGAGGCGCCGATCTTGTCGCCCAGCTCGGTCAGTATCTCGAGAGCGCGGAACGAGTGCTCCTTGGCCTGCTCCGACTTCCCCGCGTTCACGAGCACCTCGGACAGCGAGGTGAGGGCATATGCCTTGCAGCGCGGCTGCCCGGTCTCGTCTGCCAATCTGACAGCGTTCTCGAGGTGCAGCCTCGCCTCCTCCGGACGAGATAGATAGGCGGACGCGATACCCATGTTCACGTAAACGTTGGCCAGCTCGACCGACCCGAAGCCGGCTGCGCATTTGGAGAAGTGGGCGATGGCGTCCTCATACCTCCCCATGCCTATGAAGACGTTGCCAAGCTCCATGTGGGCCTTGAGCATCCCCGTTGTGTCCATGGCGGCCATGGCATCGATCGCGCTCCTCTCCAGCAGCTCCCTCGCCTTGCCGTAGTGCCCCAGCTTGCTCTCCACGACCCCCAGGCCCCTGAGGGCTTTCGAGCGCACACTCGGGAGTTCGTCCGCCACCTTCAGCGCCTCGGAGAAGAGCTGGGAGGCGGCGGCCAATTCGCCCTTCTTGCTCTTGATCTTGCCCATTTCGATGAGCGCCTCAGACCTGGTGGAAACGCTGTCGGAACACGACAGCCCCTCGAGCACGGTCCAAGCTGAGTCATATTGCCCGACGAGGCTCGCGACCCTTGCCTTGAATAGTTCGACCGAAAGCCTGTACCTGTCCTTCGAGGGCGCCAGGCCCTTCAGCAGATCCCAGAGCCTCTGGACGTTGCCCCTCGCGAGCAGCTCATCCGCCACCCGAGAGACCAACATCTCGGCCTCAAGTAGCCTGCCCGCCCTGACAAGGTGGTACAGCCGCTCCTGAGGCTCTCCTGTCCTCAGGTAGAAGTCCGCGGCAGCGCTGTGCCACTTCGCCCGCTCATCGGGAGTCATCGCTTCATAGACGAAGCTGCGCAGGGAGGAGTGTATCTCGAAATGGCCAGGTGCGCTCTCCCTC
This sequence comes from Thermoplasmatota archaeon, assembly GCA_016930135.1. Lineage (GTDB taxonomy): Archaea > Thermoplasmatota > Thermoplasmata > UBA10834 > UBA10834 > COMBO-56-21. Next base: position 5,199 of record JAFGHM010000076.1, read on the forward strand.
AGCATCGACCCCTTCCGGGCAGTCCGCAGCTCTCTGGGAATCGCCTCCGAAGGGAAAGGCTGCTGGAACACGGACGCAAGCTGCAGGAGCGACCTCTCCTCCTCGGAGAGCCCGGAGTAGAACTTCTCCTCGAAGTACTGTGTGACCTGATACCTCGCCTCTGCAGGACTCGAGGCGGTGACCATCTCCAACGACAGGGGATGGCCGTTCGTCGCTCTTGCCAGCTCAGCCGCCATCTGGCCATCGATGCCCCTGACCTTGAGGAGCTCGACTGCCGACCTGAGGTCGAGACCCTCCAGCTCCATCTCGTAGACCTCTTTCCGCGCGACCTTGTCCGACCTCTCGTAGAAGACAGGACGGTGCTCGGACGTCGTCACTATCTTGGCGGCACCGCAACTGTGCCTGAACATCTTCAGGAACTCCTGCAGGTTGGCGCAGGCATCCGCATCATCGAAAACGAAGATGTAGCCGTTCTCTGCCAGCTCCTGGTTCAGCAGGAAGCTCAGGTCGCCGAGTTCGTAACCCCCAGACGAAAGATAGGCCGCCAGCCTCCTGTTGCCGTTATCCGAGAAGAACCTGCCGAGGGCGTCCGCAAGCGTCCTGTTCGAGTCCCATGGCTTCGCGGAATACCAGAACACGCGCTCCCCAGACAGCCCGTTGACAGCCTTCGCGACGAGCGTGGTCTTGCCGATTCCAGGTATTCCCCGGACATCGATGACCCTGTAGGATGGACTCGAAATGGCCTCGTCGATGGCTTCTAGCTCCTTCTTCCTGCCGAAGAACTCTCTCACCGCGGGCAAAGGTGACGACCGCTTGACCACTTTCGATCTCGGCGAGGGTGATGATAGCACCCTGGAGGCGTCGACGAGCGTAGCTATGCTGTTTTGCTTCACATACTGCTGGACATCGCGAGCCTTCGGCTTTCCCGCCTGGGTGAGAAAGTAGACCTTCCGTCTGGACTTGCCCCTCCTGACGTGGGAGAGGTGCTCTTCGATGATCCCAGATTCCCTCAGCTTCTTGAGCTCAATGGCCGCATGCGCCCTTGATATGCTGCAGGCCTGCGAGATGCCGTCCTGCGTCACATCGAACGGGACCTCGAACTTGTCCTCGTACTTGACGTAGTTGCCAAGATGGAACAGAATCCTCTCGGAGACCGTTATCTCGCCGGCCATGCCTCCCCCCTTTGGGCAGTGAATCCAAGAGGACGTTATTTAAAACCGACCGCCACATGCAGCAGGAAAGACGCCAACCGGTCATCGTATTCGAGGTTTCCCATCACAACCATTATTTAGCGCAGAATCGCGTCGGATGTTCATTATTGAGCTTCGAGGGGGACTATGGACAGAGCCACAGTGAGTGCGAGCGCTTCGCTCGTTGGAATCGTTCTCGTGTTGACCATCTTCGCCCCGCTGACATATTCCACAGCGGCGAGTGATCTGAGCTACGAGGGAGACATGGGTGAGAATACCGCATGGCCGGACTACATGCGGTACATCAACGTCAACAATCTCACCTTCGACCCTCTCTCCGACAAGCTGAGCATCCCTCTCGACCTACGTTACTCCTCGGCCTCGAGCTCAGGTTCGACTTACTACATCGTGCAGTTCGACAGGCCCATCACCGAGACCATGAAGAGATCCCTCGAGCTGCAGGGCGCGATCATAATCAGTTACATCAGCTACAACGCGTTCGTCGTTCGCGTCGACTCTTCTCTGATCGATCATATCGACCAGCTGCCAAATGTGAGGTGGACGGGCGTGTTCGAGCCTGCCTACAAGCTCAGCCCGCGCCTGTCCGACCGATTCGAGGAGATGCTTGCCGAGGCGAAGAAACATACAATGGGCGTCGCTCTTGGAGCTGCAGCCACGCTTTCCGTCGATGCCGACCCCCTCGTGAAGGACGTCGCGGTTGGCACTCTGGAGTCGGAATCCGCAACCCTGTCGAAAGCATCAGCATCCGGCGAGCTTGAGAGGGGCCTCAGCAAGGACAGCCTGCGCTCCTCGTCAGGCGACGCATACGACCTGAAAGACACCAAACGGAACACGGTCGGAAAGGCCACCTGGGACGCAAGCACTCTAGATACTGGAGGCCCAGGCTCTGAGATCACGGTCACCGTTCTCGCCTTTGAGAATTCCGGGGTCGTCGGGATAGCAGAGGCCATCAGCAGGCTGGGCGGCAAGGGGATCATCTACTCATACACCGACTCTGGGACAGTACGAGCATCTCTTGACAAGGCGACACTGACACTCCTGGCCAGGGTGCCAGAGGTCATGTGGATCGACAGATTCGTGCAGCCCACGGTGTCCAACGACGTCGCCAGGTGGGTCGTGCAGTCGGGGGACGACATCAGTCACGAGACGCCGGTGCACGACAACGGCATATGGGGCACCGGCCAGGTCGTGACTGTGGGGGACACAGGAATAGACTTCGAACACGATGCGTTCGAGGATCCTGCGAATGCCACGCCAGGTCCCGACCACCGAAAGGTGACCAACTACTACGTCCCTGCTGGATCCTTGGGGGATTTGAGTGACAACGACATCAACCACGGGACGCACGTGTCGGGAACCGTTGCAGGAGATGACGGCGTCTGGCACGTGTATGATGGGAATTCGTTCGCATCGAACGGCTCGGTCGGGCCCCACGACGGCCAGGCATTCGACGCTGAGCTGCAGGTACAGGATCTGTCTCCAGACGGATACTATGTCTACACTCCAGACGACCTGCACGGGCTGTTCCAGCCGGCGTTGGACAATGGCTCATGGATTCACACGAACAGCTGGGGATCGGCGTTCGGGGACTACCTACCTCAAGTCCAGCAGACCGACGACTTCCTATGGGACAACCAGGAGTTCATCGTACTGTTCGCGGCGGGTAACTCCGGGACCTATCCAGGCATTGTCAGTCCGTACGCGAGTGCCAAGAACGTCATAGGAGTGGGCGCGACACTCAACGGCGGTTCGATGGAGAGCGTCGCATCCTTCAGCAGCCGCGGGCCCGCGTCGGACGGGCGCATAAAGCCCGATGTGATGGCACCGGGATATGCGATCTGGTCCGCCCGCGGTGGCGACCCAGCGGGACAGTACGACGACTACTGGCAGCTGGGCGGCACCAGCATGGCAACACCGTGCGTCGCTGGCTCAGTTGCGCTCATCAGACAGTACTACATGGACGGCTTCTATCCGACGGGGACGAGGGAATTCGCGAACGGATTCACCCCTTCCGCGGCCCTCGTCAAGGCTACCCTGATAAACAGTGCGGCCGAGATGACCGGGGAAGGTGCCTACGCCAATGGCGAATCCTACTACCCCAACAACAACCAGGGATGGGGGCGTGTGCTACTGGACGATTCCCTATTCTTCCGGGGAGAATCGAGACGCACAATCATAGACGACAACAGGGTCGGACTCGCGACCTACGGGACGGCGCTCTACGAATTATCGGTCGGAGATCCTTCGATTCCCGTCGAGATCACGCTGGTCTGGACGGACTATCCGGGGGCCGTCTACTCGAGCCCCGCGTTGGTCAATAACCTGGACCTGATAGTGATCGCCCCTGATGGCACGACCTACTACGGCAACGTCTTCGCAGGGGCGAACCCCGGTGAAAGCGCCCCCAACCCGGTCGGCGGCCTCGACCACATAAACAACGTCGAGAGCGTGCTCGTGATGACCGATGTCCAGGTTGGCCTGTGGACCGTCGCCGTGAGTGGGTACAGCGTTCCCATGGGCCCGCAGCCTTATGCGATCGTGATGACCGGCGGCATCGCCTCCAAGACGGGAGTCATAGGACTAGACCGCGGCAACTACCAGTCGAACGCGGATGTCATCGTCACGGTCGTGGACACCGATCTGAACGTCAATCCGGGCCTGAAAGACCCGGCCATAGCTCAGATGTCGAGCACTACCGAGGGGATGGAGGAGACGATCCTGCTGACCGAGACCGGCCCGGCCACCTGCGTGTTCCGAGGATCCATTGCCCTCGAGAACAGCGCGGTGCCTGTGGGCGGCGACGGGAAGCTGCAGGTCCAGAACGGAGACCTCATAACGGCTGCCTACTACGATTCCGATGATGGCCTCGGAGGGAGCGGATGGGTCTACGACTACGCGAACGTCGATGACGACCCGCCCGTCATCTCTGGGATCGATGTGATCAACTTGAGGTTCAACCGTGGGACGATTGTCTGGAACACGGACGAGCCCTCGGACTCCCTCGTGCGATATAACGATTCTGCTCCGCCCCTGGTGACTGCATACGATCCGCAGATGGTCACGAACCATGCGATCAAGCTCACGGGCCTAGACGGGAACACGACTTACTACTTCTCCGTCGAATCCGTCGACGATGCTGGCAACGCCGCATATGACGACAACACATCATCTTACTACACATTCCGGACACCGGAGAGGCCGGCCACCGCCCCGGCAAACGAAGACTGGCCGACATACCAGAACAACCTCCCGAGGCACGGTTTCTCGCCTTCGGAGTTCAGCCCGCCGGTCTCGCCCATGTGGTCTGACGGCCCGCACAACGCCCAGTTGTGGAACAGCCCTGTTGTTGCCGACGGAATTCTCGTCTCGGCCACGCTCGACGGGGCCATCAGGGCAAGGGATCCTTATGATGGGGCCGTGCTCTGGGAACGGAGGCTCGGGGGCGTGGACTACTACTCGTGCACGCCCGCCGTGGCTGACGGCATCGTGTATGCGGATTTCTACAGTGCCGCGGGCGGACGGTTCTACGCTCTGGACCTGACGTCGGGAGAGACGATATGGTCCCTCGGGCCGGAATCAGGACTTGACTTCAACGCGAGGGTTGCTCTCGCCTCCTCCGACGGACTCGTGTTCGGAGCTGCCTGGGGGGGCGAGGTGTTCGCTCTGGACGCCGCTAACGGCTCAGTCGAGTGGACGTACTCGACTGGCGGGCTGCCCTACGGAGGGCCCGCCCTCGACCAGGGCATTCTGTACATGGGTACGACCGACGGCGCGTTGCTCGCCCTGGACGAGTTCTCGGGTGATCTGATATGGACTGCGCAGCTGGACGGCACCGTCACATCGGTTCCCCTTGTAGCCAGCTCCAGCGTCTACGTCGGGACGTATGGTGGAACGATGTATGCGCTCGACCAGTTCACTGGCGATGTGGTTTGGACGGTCTCTGGCTTCAGCGAGATAGACATGTGTACGCCGGCATATGATGGTAGCTCGATCTACTTCGGCTCGTTCGCGCAAGCCTACCATGCCCTGGATGCAACGGACGGATCGCTGTTGTGGAGCACATCCGTGTCGATGCCCGTCGCGAGCTCACTCGCGTACGCAGACGGGTACCTGTATGGTACCTGCTGGGATGGGTACCTGCGCGTGCTGGACTCATCGAACGGCTTTGTCCAACAGACGGTGTACCTCAACACCAGTTCGACATCGTCGGTTGCGGTCTACGAAGGCTTGATTTTCACAGAGGACACTTATGGGACCATACACTGCATGCTCGGGCAGGTGCCTGTCGCATTCTCCGTCTCGCCCTCAGTCCAATCGAGGCGGACAGTGCCGTCGAGCGAAGTCGACTACTACCTGAACGTGACCAACTGGGGCAGCCTTGGCCCGGACACCTTCGACGCCACGATATCGATGGGGGCTCTGGGCTGGGGGGCGGAGCTCTTCGAGTCCGACGGGACGACGCCTCTGTCGGATACAGATTCGGATGGTCTGCCGGACACCGGCTCCCTGTCTTTCGGATCTCCATTCACGATGATCCTGCGGGTCACTGTCCCAGCCCTGGTCAACGCAGGTGACCTGGAGAACACGGTCATCACAATGACATCAAGCAGAGATGTCTCTGTGCACAAGAATGCCACGATGAATACCCTGGTACCGCCGCCCGGTGCCGCAATAGGGCCAAGAGTGTACTCCGAGGTTGGGCCCGGCGACAGCGTGACCGCCTCGATGACCGTGACGAACACCGGGGGCTTCCCAGACACGATCGATCTGTGGATCTTCTCCGACACCGGCTGGAACGCCTCCCTTCTGGAATCCGACGGCGTCACTCCGCTCCCGGACACTGACGCGGACGGGATACCAGATGCTGGATTCCTTGCAGGCCTTTCGTCGAGAGACATGACGGTGCGGGTGGAGGTCCCGGGAAGCATCTCTCTCGGAGACTTCGCCAGGATCACTGTCCTAGGGCGTTCATCTTCCGATCTGGACGCGAACGGCACGGCAATCGCGGTCCTTGAGTACCCCTTCCCGCCGAATCCGGAGTGGCCCACTTTCCACAACGACAACATGAGACATGGCGTGTGCGGCGACGTCTTCTCGCCGCCTTTGGAACTCATTTGGTCAGAAGGGCCATACTACGAAAGCTACTTGAGCGGGCCGGTGCTCTCCGACGGAATTCTGTTCACGACCACGCTGGACGGATTCATACGAGCGAGGAACGCCTACACCGGAGCGCTGCTCTGGGAGCGGCTCCTGGGAGATCCGTACTATTACACGGCCTCTCCGACAGTCGTCGATGGAGTCGTCTATGTCGTTTTCGACAGCGAATCGGGCGCGAGCCTTTTCGCACTCGACGAGCTCACGGGCAGCACGATCTGGAGCATCGGCAACTCATCCGGGATGGAGTTCAACGCCAGGACCGCCCTGACTTTCCAGGACGGGGCCATCTATGTCCTGTTGTGGACAGGAGAGGTTGTCGCTGTCGATGCATCCGACGGCTCGATCCTGTGGACCTACCAGACCGGTGACCTCCCATGGGGAGGCACTGCGGTTGCCGCGGGTATGCTTTTCACGGGCACCGTCTACAGCTACAAAGTGATTGCGCTGGACCTCTTGACTGGGGCCCTGATGTGGTCGCAGACCCTTGATGACTCCTTCATATCGGCTCCTGTGGTGGCCCAGGGCAATGTCTTCGCCACGACCTGGAGCGGAGGCTTGCGCTGCCTCGACATGATGACCGGAGACCTGGTGTGGAGCAATTCGGATTTCGGCGGATTCTTCCTCTCGTCCCCCGCATATGCCGAGGGGACGCTGTTCGTAGGGAGCCAGAGCTCAGCGTTCCATGCGGTCGACCCGTTGGACGGGTCGGTGATATGGGAGACGAGCGTCGGGGGCTCGGTGTCCTGCTCTCCAGCATATGCCAACGGCTACCTGTATGGCACCTCGGAGGACGGATACCTCTACGCATTGGATGCCGGGACAGGGGAGATCGTTGACGTGCAGTACACTGGGTATTCTTGGACAACATCCTCTCCCGCAGCTTCTGGCGGTTGGATATGGATCGAAGATGCCACTGGCACGGTGTCCGGCTTCAAGGGCCTGATGCCTGTGGGTCTGACCGTGCTCCCTGCGTTCCAGGCCCTGGAGGTTGTGCCGTCGTCGGAAGCTGATTTCCATATCGACGTGACCAACATCGGGGTCTCCGGGCTTGACGTCTTCGATGTGACGGTCCTTCTCGGAACGAATGCGTGGTCGGTCGATCTTTTCCAGGAGGACGGAGCGACGCCCCTTGGCGACACGGACTCCGACGGACTACCGGACACCGGTGCACTGGAGACGAACGACGGCGCGCGAATCGTGGCACGTATGACCATCCCCTCGACGGCAAATGCAGGAGATGAGGATGTGGCGACGCTGACCTTCACATCCAGCAACGATCTTGCGGTATCCAAGACAGCAAGGGTGAATGCCTTCTTGCCGCCGCCAGGAGTGGATATCGGACCATCTGCTTACTTGAGAGCAGACCCTGGCGATATCGTCAATGCCACCATCAAGGTGAACAACCTGGGATCACTGCCGGACACCTTCAACCTGGAGGCTTCGTCGTCGAACTCATGGGACTTCGAGCTGCTCCATGGAGACGGTCTGACGCCTCTTTCTGACACTGACGGCGACAGCGTTCCTGACACGGGTGAGGTCGAAGGCCTCTCGGCCGTGGACATAGTGGTGAAGGTCGAGGTGCCTGAAGACGCAGCTGTTGGAACCTTGGAGAGAATCGCAGTCCTGGCTGCTTCCAGCGCCGACCCTTCCGCGAGCGACAGCTGCTCAGTGATCATAACTCTCGGGGCCGAGGTCTCGCGAGACTGGCCTACCTTCCACCAGAGCGCTGACAGGACCGGGGCATCCCCTGTCTTGTACTCTCTGCCGCTGGAGTTCTCATGGTACTACTCGCTGGGCTCAGGCAGACCCAACTGGTACGGTCCCGTGATATCGGACGGCAAGGTGTATGTCACTGACGATCTGGGGAGGATAACCGCACTGGATGCCTCTTCAGGCGCCCAGAGATGGCAGCTCACCTTGGGACCCCAATGGACCGATTCGAGCACTCCGACGGTAGCCTATGGGATGGTGTACGTCGCGTTCGTGACCAACGGCGAGGGCGGGATAACCCTCTACGCTCTGGACGCTGAGTCGGGCGAGCAGCAATGGAGCTTTTTCGCCTCGAGCAACAACTGGAGCTATCCCGACACCACAATAGCCGTCGATGATGGCAAGGTGTTCTGGTACGACTCCTCGGGAGGAATGCTGTATGCTAACGATGCGTTCACAGGCGAGCTGGTCTGGACATACAGCTTCCCGAACGACGGCTGGGGATGGATGGGGCCGACCTACTGGGGAGGCACGGTATTCGCGAGCGACGATGTGGGCGACGTTGTTGCCCTGGACGGTGCCACTGGAGAGGTCCTGTGGTCCTTCAGAGCAGATAGGGGATTCTGGTGCACGGCCGCTGTGCAAGGAGGTGTGGTCTACATA
>JAFGHM010000077.1 GCA_016930135.1 Thermoplasmatota archaeon
AACCTCTTATAGGAGCCAGCAGCCACTTTTCTCTGCGCAATTCCTGCGGAATTGAAAACGCGAGCGCATCTGCGTGCCGCGAACCCCATCGCCCGCGCGGTCACCTACACATCGGCATTCCGGGGCTGCGGCTTCTGATCCTGCTCGTCGATGAGCCAAAGCTTGTCTCCGACGTGGTGTATAGCTGCCACAGCCTTCCCCTTCTCCTTGCGCTGGAGCACCGAGGCGTCGACAAGGGCCCGCCCGACAGACAGCGGACGCAGGTTCTTCTCGTCCCTCACCCAGACCAAGTCCCCCTCCCGGATGGACCCATCGCTCCCGACCACACCAGGAGCCATCACGTCGGCGCCGTTGTAGACGTACTTGACGGCACCCATGTCCACAGTCACGAACCTCCTCGTAGCGCCGTACCTGAGCAGGCCTCGTACGGTCAGGAACGGTTCCTTCCCGGGAAGGAACCCGAGTATCTTGCCGTCCACGAATATGACATCGAAGTCCGGGCCTTCGGCCATGTCGATAGTGTCCGAGGGACCGAAGGACTTCGTACCCAGACTCTCATCGATTCTGGAGGCCAGGGAGAGTATCTCCTTCTGCCGCAGCCTGTGCCTCTTCCTGAGATGGGTCTCGGTCATTTCCCCTCTCCAGGGACCAGCTCATCAATACGAACGCCAGCTGATCTCGCGAGCGCTTTGACCTCCGCGAGCTCGGCCTTGGCCAAGGGCTTCTTGCCGAACGATCTGTACGCTGCCGCCTTAATGCCGTGCGGCTCCCAGTCGTGCCTGTCCATGCCTATCGCTCGGTCGGCCATGGCCAGTGCCGATTTCGCGTTCCCCGATGCAAGCCGAATCCGCGCGAGACCGACCGCGGCCGACATGTTCAGAGAATCCGCTTCCAAGGCGAGCGAGTACGCACGCGAGGCCTCACCGAATTCGCGCCTTGACTCCAGCGCCTCCGCCTCTGCGAGCAGAGCGCGCGACGCCTCCTGCCCTTTCGGGGACTCAGCCAGCTCGAGCAGGACCCCTGTAGGCTCCCCTCTTGCGGATCCCAGGCGCGCCTTCACCGCGAGGTACGCGCCGTTGTCGTCCACGGGCTCTGATATCGATGAGAAGACGCGCTCGGCTGAGGACGGTTCCCCCGCATCAACAAGGAACCTCGCATACTCGATCTTCACCTTCGGGTCACCAATCGACTCCGCTGCCTCCCTGACAGCACTGGGAAGCTCCCAACGGTCGAGCAGACGCCTCAGTTCGAGCACCTTGGGGATGCTTGCACTGCCCAGCCGGCCAGATACGACCACTGACTCGAAGCTGGCCAGGGCTTCCTCGAACCTGCCGATCCTCTTTAGCAACTCGCCCCGACGAATGATCGCGAAAAACCGTCCTGAGGTCTCGGGCCGGATACTGTCCAGGCACTTCAGGGCCATCTCGAAAGAAGCTTGTGCGGGTTCGTAGTCCCCCACAGCAAGGAGTATCTCTGCTCTCGTGACCCAACCCTGATCATAGTCCGGGTTGATCGAGATCGCCTCCTCTATTGCCTTCAGTGCCTCGTCCCATCTTCCGAGCTGAATCGCGATCTCCGCGCGCGCCCTCCACGCCTCGTCGTAGGTCGGGTTGAGGTCCATGGACTCGAGCACGAGGTCGTACCCTTGCTCGAGATCTCCCGTCACAGCCTTGCACACACCCTTGGCATACAGGGCGTAGTCGAAGTCCGGCCTAATCTCCAGCGAGCGGTCGTGATACGGAATCGCCTCGCGATGGAGGTGCATCTTCTCGAAGGCGTTCCCTATGTTGTTCCAAGCGATCTCGTAGTCTGGATCCACATTGATGGCCTCCACGAACTTGGGGATTGATTCCGTGTATTTGCCGAGGTTGTACAGCGCGTTCCCGAGGTTGTTCCAGAGCACCTTGTCGTGTGGGTCAATCTCCAACGCTCTGCGATAGCTGTCGACGGCCTGTTCCAGCATGTCCGCGCCATGGTACGCATACCCCTTGTTGTACCATGCGTGCTTGTACCGCGGATCGATTGAGAGCGCCCTATCGAAGGACTCGATGGCCTTGTCAAGATATCCGGCTATGAAGTAAGCGTATCCCAGGTTATTCCGGACCTCCTTGTCCTCTGGGGCGATGCTGAGGGCCTTTTCGAAGGTGTCGATCGCCTTCGCGAAAGCCCCCATCTCGTGCTCGACATTGCCCCTATGAGCGTATCCGAGTGCGGACTCTGGATGACGGGTCACGTACTGCTCGCACTTCTCGTGCGCCTCCTCGAGCAGCCCCGACTCCATGTAGAGTTCGGCCTGCGTCAGCAGAACGATGTCGTCCTCAGATACGAATGCGTCCAGGTGCTTGATGGCGGACTTCGCCTTCCTAGCCCTCCCCAACCTTGCATATGACGCGGCGAGCCCCGACCAGTTCTCCCTCCTATCCGGCTTGAGGCTCGATGCTCTTGCGTACGCACGCGCCGCCAGCCCGTAGGCTTCTTGGGTGTACAGGGAGTTACCTAGGTTATGCCAGGCGAGCTCGTACGATGAGTCCATGGAAGTGGCCTTCGTGTAGCTCGCAACTGCCTCGGAACTCCGGCCGAGCGCGTCAAGCGAGGCTCCGCGGTTGTTCTGCACTATCTCGCTCTCCATGCCCGACTCTATCGCCTTGTCGAACATCTCGAGGGCGCGCGTGTAGTCCCCGGCGTCGTAGGCCGCATTGCCCTTCGTGAAGAACTCCTCTGCCAGGCTCTTCTGAGTCTGCCCGGCCCCAACCTTTGCGGACAAGCATCGATGCCATGTGTGAATGGATAGATAGTTTTTGTGCGACCAGCGCCAAAGTTTATATCAGGCGTCGCGGATAATTCATTCACGAGGTCCATCAATGATCGTCCTGTTCAGGCCTTCTCCGAAATCGATGGTAAAGGCCTTCCTCGCCAGCAGGCTCCACAAAGGCAAGCCGGTCGAGGACCTTCCGTCGAACAGGTTCTTCTTCGAGGAGACGCTCGATGCCGACGACCTGGACTACGATTCCCTCTACGCCCAGTACAAGGAGGGCTTCGGGGGGCTCGACTTCCTCGAAGACCAGAAGCTCTGGGAGATACTCGAGGACGAGATCTTCTGGGCATCCAGGTTCAACTCCCTGGACAGGTTCCAGCTCATATTCAGGGTCCTGCAGCAGATAGAGAGGACCGGCACCAAGGGATACCTCGCGCAACAGTCGCCCGAGGCAAAGGAGATGAAGGACAGGGTCAGGAGGGTCACGGGGGAGTTCAGGAGGGCCAAGCAGTTCATCTCCTTCGCAGAAGACCGGGCGAACAAGGTGCTGATAGGCAGGGCGAGTTTCGAGCACAAGATACTGGACCTAGTGCTGAGGCACTACGCCAAAAGGAACCCAGGATACTCGATAGCCCTGCTCGACGATGAGCACGCGCACATATGCTACAAGGACGAGATCCTGATCGAGGCAAGGAAGAGGTTCCCCGAGAGACCGGGGAGGCGCGACTCGGCGAGGTTTTGGATGCTCATAACTGACCTGAAGCACATGGAGTCCAAGAAGGACCGGGACTACTATGGTTGGGAACGCCCCAGCAACTACTCGAAGTGGGTTTCGGATGGCGCTGAGGCCTATGGGACCGTCCCCAAGGTTACCCTGGACGATTTCGCTCAGCAGAGACCGTGAATGTGCATGCCAGCACGTACAATTCCATAATGCCGCTGTCGACAGACCCCGGGAGAGCTCCGCAAGATTGATTAGCCGATATGAGCATTGAAACACCGCAGGGCATCACCCAGGGTAGGTCATCGTGACCGCAGACAATGCGAAGCCGGGCAAGAACGACCATCTCGCGTTCTACATGGACCTCGTGGGCCATGACATACTCAACAACAACCAGGCTGTGCTCGGGTATCTGGAGCTCATCTTGGCGAACCCCAGCTCCGACAAGACCGTGAAAAACTACGCCGAGAAGGCCTTCTCTCACGTCCGCACATCCACTCTGCTGGTGGAGAACGAAAAGCGGCTAATGGCGACGATGATGCTCGACAAGGAGTCACTCCGGCCGGCAGACATCAGGGCCAAGCTCGAGAGATCTCAGGGGGAGCTGTCGAGGTTCTTCCCGGACAAGCGGGTCCGCGTGCGCCTCGAGCAGATTCCGAAGGATGCACGGGCGCTCGGCAACAGCGCCGCAGAAGAGCTGATCATGAATGCGATGGTCAGCGCGGTGCGGCTGGACCCGAAGGAGGAGGTCGAACTGCGGGTGAATGTCGCTGAAGCCGTCTTCCGAGGAAGGCCTTGCTGGACAGTGACCATAGAGGAGCCAAACGCGCTTCTTCCGCCCTCGCTCAAAGGCAGGGACATCAAATCGGTCTACCTGCTTGACAGCTCCGTGGCCGTGAAGCTGTCCGGGCTGCTGTTCTCGAAGATGATCGCAGAGGCTCTCGGAGGAGACTTCGACGCTTACGAGCTCCCGGACGCGAAGGACCACGTCGGGGCGGGATTCACGATCACACTGAGGAGGGCGGATAAGAAATGACCAGCGTTCTGATAGTCGACGATGAGCTCTTCATCGTAGAGCTCTACAGGGACATCCTGCAGCTGAGAGGTTACAGGATTGTCGGGACCGCGTTCGACGGAGAGGAGGCTCTGAAGAAGTACTCCTCCTGCTCGGACAAGCCGGACGTGATCATCATGGACCACAGGATGCCGATCATGAACGGCGTAGAGGCCACCAAGAAGATACTCAGGCTCAACCCAGCCCAGAAGGTCATATTCGTGAGCGCGGACGTGCTGATCGAGAAGGAGGCAAGGGATGCGGGCGCCATCGAGTTCCTGCCGAAGCCCTTCCGGATGGACGATTTGATAGAGAAGATGCAGAAAGTCTCCAGCGCCAAGTGATGCCGGCCCTGGTCTCAGAACCCTGGCACATATATGCTGGTCGGCCTATACAAAGCGATAAGTTGAATAGGCAATTGGGCATATTGGGAGAAAGGTAGTGTTCCAAGATGTCTGACGGCTTCACCAAGGCCAGGGCGATGAACTTCCCAAGACAGGTCCTGGCAGGTCACGGCTGCGTCGGCCAGACGGGAGCGATGTGCGGCGAGTTCGAATTGAAGGGCACGGCGCTGATAGTGACGGGACCGACCACGGGCAACCTCGCGGCGGGTCTGGTCAAGGAATCCTTAGAACAGGCGAATTATGTGGTACAGCAAGTCGAGGTCGGCCCCGCGACAAAGGAGAACCTGGTGAAGGTGGAGGAGGTCGCGAAGGATGTGAAGGCGGCTTTCCTTCTCGGCGTGGGCGGCGGAAGCAAGATAGACCTCGCCAAGCTCGCATCGCTCAACCTGAAGGCACCTTTTCTCAGCATACCGACCTCAGCATCCCACGACGGCATCGCGAGCCCCAGAGCGTCGATCAAAGACGGCGGTAACTCTCTGTCTCTAAACGCCAAGGTGCCGCTCGGCGTGATCGCTGACACTGCCCTGATCGTCAAGGCCCCTTACAGGTTGCTTGCATCGGGTTGCGCGGATGTGATATCCAACACCACTGCCATCATGGACTGGCAGCTCGCTGAGAGGCTCAGATCCGAAGACGTCAGTTCGAGCGCGGCCAACCTGGCGAAGTATGCTTCTGAATCCATCATCGAGAACGCCTCCGCCATCAAGCCGAACCTGGAGGAGAGCGTATGGGTCGCCATCAGGCCCATAATAATCTCCGGGATATCCATGGCCGTCGCGGGCTCCTCGAGGCCGACGAGCGGCTCGGAGCACATGTTCTCTCACCTTCTCGATAGAATCGCGCCTGGCAAGGCTCTCCACGGAGAGCAGTGCGGCGTCGGGTCGATCATGATGATGTACCTTCATGGAGGGGATTGGCAACGAATAAGGAACGCCCTCCAGATGATAGGTGCGCCTACGAGCGCCAGTGAGCTTGGTGTGACCGAAGCGCAGCTGATAGAGTCCCTCGTGCATGCCCACGAGATTCGCAAGGACAGGTACACCATACTCGGCGACAGGGGGTTGACACCGGACGCCGCGGAACGCCTGGCGAGGATTACTCGAGTGGTCTGAGCAGGGAGTGTCCGATCATGGTGTTGGTCACGGTCGTTGGGGAACATCAGTGCAAGAGAGGTTTTGAGTTCGTCTTCCTGGGCCCGGTGGCGGATTGTAGGGACTGCAAGGTGAGGAACGTCTGCTTTCACCTGGAGCCGAACAGACGCTACAGAGTCACCGATGTGAGGGATGTCCATCACGAATGCAAGATACACGAGGACGGGGTAAGGGTCGTCGAGGTGGAGAGAGTCCCCACGAGGGCTGCCATACCCTCTCGTTCGGCCATCGAGGGTTCGATGCTCTCCTACGAAGAGAGCGATTGCGACAGATTGGGCTGCCATAACTACAGGCTCTGCGTTCCCGTCGGAATGTCGGAAGGTCTCAGGTTCAGAGTCACGTCCGTTGAGAGCGACGAGATAGAGTGCCCTCTCGGCAGGAGCCTTAAGGTCGTTCTGCTGGAATGATCGCATCAGGGCCCGCTGAGGATTGGTTTCAGCATGCTCACCCGCGATCGGGCCTCCGGCGCACACCGGCCCGTGCTGCAAACAGCACGATCATGAGAACGGCAACAACGAGGACGGCGATCGGCTTAATTTCCGGTATCTCGACGATGCTGATGACCATCGTGTCGGAGTCGCTCTGCCCTTCATCGTCGCAAACGGTCAGGGTAACCTCGTAGACCCCTGGAAGCTCGAACGCGAAATGCGGACCCACTCCGTACAGGACCTCCTCCCGGCCATCATACGTGAAGGTCCATGTGTAGTTGACAACGCCCAGATCGTCGGAGGAGCCGCTTCCATCGAAGACGACGAGGGCGCCGAGCGGCACGTCCTGATCGAGGCCAGCGTCAGCATCAGGCGGAGCGGAGACGGGCGTGACCGTATACGAATGCATTTCGTACGGCGAATAAGCGGGAGACATCTTCCCGATACCTCCCAGGTCGCGTGCCGTGAAGTAGTATTCAACCATCGCACCTGCTGGCTGACGGGGCACGACTGCGGTGTAGGTGTCGTTGTCCGTCCTGTTCATCGATATGGTGGTCCATTGACCTCCGTCTGCGCGGTAGACCAACGCGGTTGACGAAGGGTTAACTCCCCTCCCTGCGGTGATGACTGCATCTATCGTATGGCCCGTGACAGACCAAGGCCGCGTCGAGACCGGTGAGTGGTGTATCTCGAAATCACTCAGGTCTCTGTCACCGGCTAGCTCGATGCCCAGGAAGATGGCGGGCAGATTCTCGTCGATGATCGCCCATACGTCGATGGCCTTGGTCGGCTGGAAGCTCCTCCCGATTTCGAACAAGAAAGGATAGACGTCTGCTCCACCGTACAGCCAGTCGAGCGAGTCGCCCGTCGTCGGATAGAGCTCTATGGCCTGCGCCGCGAGGTATCCGTTTATCGCGGCCAGCTGATTTCCTATGCTGACCAGGGAGGAGTCAGCGGCCGTCTTGTCGAACGTGTAGCCCCATGGCCACATCACCAACTCACCGTAGCTGTGGAAGTCAAGCTCGATTGCGAAGTCGTGTGAGCAGGTGAGATCTCTGATGGCGATGGTCTCCGGCTCTGAGAAGGGGGCCTCCCCGCAATATGTGATGTCACTCGGCGTGTGAGATGACCCCGCACCGCCCCAGGCTCCTGCAGGGTCGCCATTCTCAGACCCGTTGTAGTTCCTGTTCAAGTCAACCCCGTATGAGCCGTCGTAGTTCAGCCTCCGGTTCTTCCGCCACATCGAGTCAGCTGTCAGTGAGTAGTCGAGTCCGTCTGGATTGACGACAGGAACAATCCAAAGCTCACGGTTGTCGACCAGCCAGCTCGTCCTAATGTCTTTGCCATAAGACGAGGTGATGTTGATGATTGCCTCGGTGATGAGCTCGGAGGAGACCCACTCACGGGCGTGATGTAGCGCGAGAATGAGCACTTCCGGCTCGTCCTCATCGACCAGCACATTGTCTGATATCTTCACTGCAAGGATATCCCTGTCCGCAAGGCCCTGCGTCTTCTCCCAGGAATCACCGATGTCGTGCACCTCGACGATATCCGAATGGTTGGACTCAACCTCGTATATTGTGCTCCTGATGGTCGTGAAGTTGCGGTATTCGTAGTCCGTTCCGGGCACTATTGGTGGTGCCTCTATTGGTGGCTGCTCATGAGCAGGGACCCCAGCCGCACCGAGGGTCGGAGTTGCCATCAATGCGCAGACCAGTAGCAGAAGGGCCATCCTCCAAATTCCTGTCTGCAGAGACAATCGTTCATCCCTCGTACTGCTTGATGGCTTCGGGCTTCGCAAGACGAATGCCGTGGATCACCCACCGCTGACGGGTGGCAGGAAGGAGACTTCATCACCCTCCCTGAGCATCCGAGTGGGCGCGCCGTACTCCTTGTTCACCGACAATATGATGTGTTCACGATACCTAGAGAGCCGAGGAAACCTCCGTACATAGTCCTCAAGAAGACTCTGGACCGTCGAACCTTCTTGCAGGTCTAGATCCTCTTCTTTTGAACCGACAATGTCTCTGAACGCGGAATAAAGCTTGACCTTGACCCTCATAAGAGCCCTCTTTGCGTACATCACATGTTGGGAAGGCAAGATGTCATCGGTCTTATTCATAATATGCGCCGTCCCGTGCAAGAAACCTGGGTTAGCCCCAGCCAATCAACGCCCTAGACCAAGGGGGCGCGGTCCGGAGCAGCCGGTCTGCATTCCTGTGGATGCGGCGCTTCATGTCGAATCGCATTCTCGGAGTAGATTCCATTACTCATAGCGCACATCTTCGGCAATCTGGCCACCCCTTTAGATTAATTATCTGATAACATATTTGATAACAATTAGACGTTCCATTAGAAAACAGGGGGAGGAGACTGTTATCAGACCTTGTTCGAAAATGTCTTTATCTCATACATTGCGTTCGCGCTCTGCACGCAATAGCAAAGCTTTTCACCTCGATGTGCCAAAGAGAGGTGAGAGGGCGAGAATAGTCTTCTGTCGACAGAAATGATGGCAAGGCTATCTCGGACAGATGGCGAAAGCAGATGCGGGGCATCAGGGAAGCGACTCTCGGAACCCTTGGAGGGGGAGAAATGTCCAGCCTTTCGGGTCAATCAAGGAGAACTGGTAGCGGGGAAACCAGCATCTCAGGAGCTAGCCGCGGATGGCGCACAGAGCCACAGATCACCGCCAACGCCAGAGTCGTCCTTGAACGGAGATATCTCAAGAAGGACGACAGCGGCAAGCCCATAGAGACACCCAGAGATCTCTTCGAACGGGTCGCGCGTGCAATAGCCAGCGCTGAGAAGAGCTATGGCAAGACGGATGTCGAGATCGAGAAGATCGCCGCCCGATTCTATGACATGATGGCCAGACTCGAGTTCATGCCGAACAGCCCTACCCTGATGAACGCCGGTCGGGAGCTCGGACAGCTGTCCGCTTGCTTCGTTCTGCCCATCGGAGACTCCATGGAGGAGATCTTCGACGCGATAAAATACACCGCCCTTATCCACAAGTGCTTGGTGCCCGAGACGCTCGTGATGACGGACACAGGATGTACGACGCTCGGCGGGGTGTCCCGTGACACATGGATAGAGACACACGAAGGCATGGACCTGGTGGAGGAAGCACACAGGAACGGCATCCAGGAGACCTTCAGGGTGGAGACGAAGGAAGGCTACAGCATCACAGGCACCGCCCTGCACAAGCTGATGACCGTCAACGGGACAGGCGAGTTCGCATGGAAGAAGATAGGCCAGCTGCAGCAGGACGACAAGCTCCTCATGAAGCTAGGCGGATGGCTTGGAGGCATCGTGTCCGAGGTGGCGGAGGAGGTCTTGGAGTTCTCCACGGGCGCAGACGAGCGGCTGACGGCGGCGAACGAGAAAGCTCTATGCGGTTTCCTGAGACGCTCCTTCAGTGACCATGGCTGGATGTCGCCCGAGGGCGTGATCAACTTGGATGCGGGTTCAGAGACGCTTGCTCGCGACCTGCAGACGATGATGTTCTACCTGGGGATACCGACCTGCAGGGACGAGGCTGTCCTGACCGTGTGCACGAAGTCAGGTTTCATGGTCTTCAGGGAGAAGGTTGGGTTCGACTCCGTGATACTGTCCAAGAGACTCGATTCCGCAGACATGGACCTGATGGCCGAGACGTTGGACAGCCGGGGCGAACTGCACGAGGAGCCGGACGACACTGGATACTATTCCGTCTCGGTCAGTGAGGTCCTGCCTGCCGGCAGGAGAGAGGTCGTTGACCTCACGATACCGCAGCGGCATGCGTACCTCGCGAATGGATTCGTGTCCCACAACAGCGGCGGCGGCACGGGGTTCAGTTTCTCGAGGCTGAGGCCCGCGAATGATTCCGTCAAGAGCACTGCAGGCGTCTCCAGCGGGCCGATATCTTTCATGGAGGTCTTCAACGCGGCCACCGAGACCATCAAGCAGGGCGGCACCCGCAGAGGCGCGAACATGGGCATCCTGAGGGTCGACCATCCTGACATAATCGAGTTCATCACGTGCAAGAAGGACAGTTCCAAGCTCACCAATTTCAACATATCGGTTGCGCTGACTGACAAGTTCATGGAGGCGCTGAATCAGGACGGAGAGTTCGACCTCGTCAACCCCAGGACCAAGCAGACCTTCAAGAGGATGAAGGCCAGGCCCGTCTTCGATATGATAGTCAAGATGGCCTGGAGGAACGGGGAGCCCGGGATCGTCTTCATCGACAGGATCAACAGAGACAACCCCGCGCCCAAGCATGGCGAGATAGAGAGCACGAACCCGTGCGGCGAGCAGCCCCTGCTGCCTTATGAGTCGTGCAACCTCGGCTCCGTGAACCTGGCCAAGATGCTCACGCTCCATGACGGCAGCCTGGGCGTGGACTATGACAGGCTCAGGGATACCGTCCACTGGGCGGTTCGGTTCCTCGACGACGTGATCGACGTGAACCGGTATCCTTTGAAACAGATCGAGGAGATGACTCGGAGGCACAGGAAGATAGGGCTGGGTGTGATGGGCTTTGCGGACATGCTCCTCAAGCTGGGGATTCCCTACGACAGCGAAGAGGCACTGAGGCTCGGCGGGGACCTGATGAAGTTCATAGACGAGGAGGGGCATCGGGCCTCGCTCGCGCTGGCTGAGGAGAGAGGGAGCTTCCCGGCATTCGAGGATAGCAGGCTCGCGCAGAGGTTCGAGAAGCTCAGGAACGCGACCGTCACGACCATCGCCCCCACGGGCACCATCAGCATCATATCGGGCGCCTCGAGCGGCATCGAACCTGTGTTCGCCATCGCCTATGTCAGGAACGTCATGGACAAGGACATACTCCCGGAGGTCAACCCGATTTTCGAGCAGGTCGCGAAGGAGCGCGGGTTCTACTCCGACGAGCTGATGAAGGAGATCGCAGCGCGGGGGTCTGCGAAGGACATCAAGAGTGTCCCCGATGACGTCCGGAGGTTGTTCGTCACAGCGCTCGACATCAAGCCCGAATGGCACATCAAGATGCAGGCCGCGTTCCAGGACCACACGGACAACGCGGTCTCGAAGACCGTCAACTTCCCCAGAGAGGCCTCCCAGAAGGACGTCGAGGACGTGTACATGTTGGCGTTCAAGCTGGGGTGCAAGGGCGTGACCGTGTATAGGTACGGCAGTAGGGAGGACCAGGTCCTGAGCGTGGGGGATACGGCGAAGGAGGGGCCGGAGGCCGACTCAGCGAAGAACGAGGACGCGTCCAGGCTCCCCCGGGCGAGGCCGTACGTGACACGGGGGTCTACCCAGAGGCTCGAGACGGGCTGCGGACACCTCTACATCACGATCAACGAGGACGACAAGGGCCTCTGCGAGGTCTTCACGCAGATGGGCAAGTCCGGCGGGTGCACGGCGTCGCAGGCCGAGGCCATAGGGAGGCTGATATCGCTCGCTTTGAGGTCGGGCATAGAACCGGAGGCGATCGTGAAGCAGCTCAAGGGGATACGGTGTCCTTCGCCCCTCTGGCAGCCAGGGGGCATGGTGCTGTCCTGCAGCGACGCCGTCGGCAAGGCTCTCGAGAGGTACGTCAAGGGACGGTCCGTCACGGGCGGCCCGCCGCCCATCGGGGACCTGGCCGCGGCATCGGCGGCGCCAGCGAAGGAGAACATCGCGGACAAGGGGGACGTGTGCCCCGAGTGCCCGGAATGCGGAAGCATGGTGGAGTACGTCGAGGGCTGCGTGGTCTGCAGGACCTGCGGATACTCGAAGTGCTGGTGATGGGACAGGAAGAGGGATATCTCGTGTGCCTCTGGCCCGTGGGGTGCAGGGCCGGAGCACGCCTTTCATTTTTCCCCAGCAACCTTTTGACCATGGAAATCGCTCATGGGCACAGGCATGAAGGTCGTCGCAGTCAACGGCAGTCCAAGGAAGAAGGGGAACACCCAGGACATCCTCGAGGCGGCGGCAGGTGAGCTCGGGCCGCAGGGCATAGAGGTCGAGTTCGTCTCTCTCGCGGAGAACGTGGTGAGGCCCTGCACTGGATGCGAGAGGTGCTACAAGAAGGCCTGGGACTGCCCGATAGAGGATGACGGAGTCGCCGTGCTGAGGAAGATGGCCTCAGCGAACGGGCTCCTTGTGGCCTCGCCCGTGTACTTCGGAGGCGTCACCGCCCAGTTGAAGGCGCTCATCGACAGGTCGGTCATGGCATATACCGACACGGAGTTCAAAGACAAGGTCGCAGGGGGCCTGAGCGTCGGCGGGGGGAAGCACGGCGGCCAGGAGCTGGCAGTCTGGCAGATCGCGACTTTCTGCGTGACCCATGATATGATATACATCAACCCCGAAGGCGGCGTCGGGGGCGCGATGGCCACGGGGAACGACATGGGCGACGTGCGCTCGGACAGCGACGGACTCGAGAGCGCGAAGAGGCTTGGGAGGAGGATGGCCGAAGTGCTCAAGGCCAGGAGGGGTCCTGGATGACCTGTTTCGTGACGCATCTCAGGAAGAAAGGCTACTTCGACCGGCTCGGCATAGTGGTCACCCGCGAGAACGCCAAGGCCATCGAGGGGGAGATCGCCCGCATCGTGGGCAAGAAGGGAGAGCACTGTCCCGCAATCTGGAATGAGATGAAGGAGTGGATGGCCGATTCGGGGAGGAATGCCAAGCTCGAGGCGGCCCTCAAGAGGAAGTTCGCCGGAAGGGGGAAGTAGGCTACAAGCAGCCAGCAGGAATGTGCTTCAAGAGCACATGGCATGTCCGTGTGGAGCCGACGGCCCTTTCGATCGAACCAAGAGACGTACGCGGGGATGGCGATTGAGCATACCGCAGTCATGCAGCTCCGGGACAGGACTTTCGGCCCACCCATCACAAATAGGATATACGTCCCGCTGCCAATCAGCAGTCCGGGCGGAAGCCCCATGAGGGAGAAGACCGAGATGGCGTCAAAGCAGCTGATAAGCGGGCTGAAGCCCGGTGAGAAGGTCGAAAGCTACTTCTCTGTCAACTACAAGAAGCCGGTCACGGACTACAAGTACGGAGCGATGTTCGAGTTCAGGGTCGCGGACAGATCGGGCCAGGTCACGGTCAAGTACTGGGGAGGACAGGACAAGGTCGCCGTCGAGCGCATCCAAGATTCCTTCGACCGGGAGGACATCGTCGGCGTCGTAGGCGAGGTCGCGGAATTCAGAGGCCAGCTGGAGATCTCGGTCAGCGAGAAGAACGGAGGGCGCATCAGGAGGTTGGTCGAGGGCGAGTACGACCTGAAGGACCTGATCAAGTCATTCGAGAACATTGGCGACATGCAGCTCCGCCTCGGCGGGCTCGTCGAGAGCGTGAGGAACATGGACCTGAAGCGCCTTCTGGACGCGTTCTTCTCTGACGCCGAGTTCCTCAGGCGGTTCTCCGAGGCACCTGCTTCGATACAGTTGCATTCTGCCGCTGTCGGAGGCCTCCTGCACCACACACTGAACGTGGCTGACCTCGCGATGACGGCATGCGAGCTCCATCCCGAGCTGGACAGAGACCTGGTCCTCGCGGGGGCGCTCCTGCACGACATAGGCAAGGTCCAGAGCTTCAAGGTCACGAGCAACATCTGCCAGACCGAAGAGGGAAACCTGCTGGGGCACATCACGCTGGGCGACCAGGAGCTTGTGCGCAGGATGTCCGGACTGGAGGGGTTCCCAGCCCTCTTGGCCTCGAAGATGAGACACGTACTCCTCGCTCACCACGGGAGGAAGGAATGGGGTTCGCCCGTCGACCCGATGTTCCCGGAGGCGCTCCTGGTCCACGAGGCCGATGACCTCGATGCGAAGCTGGACAACATGATCACGAAGCGCGAGGAGGCCGTGACGGAGGACGACTGGATCTGGGACCAGAGGCATGGACGGCTCATATATCTCAAGTGACTCCAGGCGCTGGACTCCCACCGCAAAGTCTTAAGCCTGGGCACGCCCTGCGAATCCCTGGTAGCTAACCATGCAACAGACACGCCGGATAGGCTTGCAGGGTGCTTCGGCCGGGTTCATGATAATCGCGATCGCGGTGGCGATCTTGATTGCTTGGGTCAGTTCGTGGTGGATCTTCTTCCCCGTCCTGCTCATCGAGGTGGGCGCGTTCTACACAGTCTTGGGCTTCCTGAGCATGGGGGCTTCGGAGCGCACGCGAAAGGGCCCGTCTGGCAGCTCGTACTATGTCTTCTGGGGACCCACCCTCGTCATCTTGGGGGTCATCTGGCTCCTCAGTGCGGAGACGGACATCAGCGGGGTGCTGCTGTTTGTCATCTTCCTGCTCTGGATCGGCGGGATCGCCGTGGCACTCTCCATGAGAAGAAGAGGTTCGACACCCCAGGCTTGAATGAGAAGCCAGGCCGGGCGCTGGCAGCCAACGTCCAACTGGTAGCATCGCACCCCTGGCTTTTGCTCGGTTCTGTGCATCAATGCTCGAAAGGGCTTTATATTGTTCGGCATTACGGGAATGCACTGAAGGAGGTCTCTGTTTGAAGCCCCTGAGGACTACACTCACACCTGAAGAGATGCCAAAGAAATGGTACAACATACTGCCTGATCTGCCGGAGCCGATCGCCCCGCCGCTGAATCCCGCGACAAAAATGCCGATATCGCCAAAGGACCTGGAGGTCATCTTCCCAAAGGCCCTCATAGCCCAGGAGATGTCCCCTGACAGATACATCGACATCCCCGACGAGGTGCTGCAGGCCTACATGATCGCCAACAGGCCCAGCCCGCTCCAGAGGGCCGAGAGGCTCGAGAGGCTGCTCAAGACCCCCGCCAAGATATACTACAAGCGGGAGGACCTGAGCCCAGGCGGAAGCCACAAGACCAACACTTCTCTCGCGCAGGCGTACTACAACATGAAGGAGGGCGTCGAGAAGCTGACCACCGAGACGGGAGCCGGGCAGTGGGGGACCGCCCTGAGCCTGGCCTGCAACCACTTCGGCCTCGGCTGCCAGGTGTTCATGGTAAGGGCCAGCTACGACCAGAAGCCCTACCGACGCGAGATGATGAGGGTCTACGGAGCCGATGTGCATCCATCTCCCAGCACGATCACCGACTTCGGCAACAAGATGCTCGCCAAAGACCCGAAGCATCCGGGGTCTCTGGGGATAGCCATAAGCGAGGCTCTTGAGGCGGCAATCAAAGGCGGTAGCAACACGAAGTACAGCCTCGGAAGCGTCCTCAACCATGTCATGATGCACCAGACCATCGTAGGCGAGGAGACGATGCTGCAGTTCGAGAAGCTAGATGAGAGACCTGACTACATGATCGGGTGCGTGGGCGGAGGCTCGAACTTCGCGGGATTCGTCTTCCCCTTCATAGGCGAGCAGTTCAAGAAGAAGACCGACACTCAGTTCATCGCCGTAGAGCCGACCGTCGTGCCGAGCCTCACCAAGGGCAAGTACGAGTACGACTTCGGGGACACCGCGGGCATGACGCCGCTTCTGCTGATGTACACGCTCGGGCACGACTTCGTGCCGTCCCCAATCCACGCGGGAGGCCTGAGGTACCACGGCGCCGCCCCGACCGTCAGCATGCTGGTCAAAAAGAAGGTGATCAAGCCGGTGTCGTACCAGCAGAAGGAGGTCTTCGACGCTGCGATCATGTTCGCCAGGTCTGAGGGACTGGTTCCCGCGCCCGAGACCAACCACGCGATCAAGGCGGCCATCGACCTCGCGCTGGAGGCCAAGAAGAAGAACGAGAAGAAGATCATAGCGTTCAACTATTCGGGCCACGGCCTGCTCGACCTGGCTGGGTACCAGAATTACCTGGACGGCAACATGGTCTAGAGCTACGCAAAGTAGCCCTCCTGGCTCTCCTTGAGGTCCCTGTAGGCGCGCCTGTACTCTGGGCGATCTAGAAGCACCTTGAGCGATCTGTCGAGGTCGCTCTCCAGGCGGTCCTGTCTGGATGAGTAGTACTCGCGCCGGAGCAGATCAGAGACCTCCGATGAGTACTGCTGCATCCCGAACATTATCACAGAGTACGCCGAGGGCGTCCGCGAGACGACGTTCAGAGGAACGGGCGCCCCACCCTTGATCAGCTCCAGGAGATCAGGAGACGGACTTCCGACCTCGCAGGCCACGGAAGCCATCTTCTTGGGAGCGAACTCCTTCGCCTTCACCTGGAAGACCTTCTCGTCCGTGAATATGAAGGTGTCATAGGCCGAGCCGATGTGGTCCCTGCCGGTCAAAGCTCGCCAGTCCTGCTTCCGCTCGGACCTGTCGAACTGCGTCTTGAGGAAGAGCATGAACTCGTCTATGCCGTGGAACTCCATGTCGACTAGAACACTCCGCGCGCAAGGCCATTAATCTTTCGGAGGTCACCTGAAACTCTCGCCCGTGATCCTCTCGAACATCTCGATGTACAGCCCTGAGATATCCTTGATCTTCGATTCGGGGAGCGCGGGTATCTTCGGCTCCGACTTGGACAGCTTCCTCGCCTCGGCGAGCCTGTCGTAGTATCCGAGCTGCCTGTAGTACTGCCTCACGTTCTCCTTGCTCAGCTCTACGAAATGTCCCTTCGAGTAGCTCTCCCAGTCCCACCAGCGGTCCTCATCCGCGGTCCCGAAGGTGTCGACGATCATCAGGTCCCTGTTCTCATCGAAGGCGTACTCCTTCTTGCCGTCGACGTGGATGAGGTCGCGCTTGTCTACCTCCTCCTCGATCTTCTCGTCTATGGTCAAGACCGACCGCACCAGCTCATTGTACTCGGTGTCGGACAGCCCGGAGATCCTGAGCGCCTCCTTCTTCGTGAGCAGCCGGTCGACCTTCTCGAGCTTCGTAGTGATTTCGATGAACGGCTCCGGGAGCTTGTCCCCGTACTTCACGTCCTTCGTGGTCTTGAAGCCCAGCTTCGCCGGCTTGACCGTGCCCTCCCTCACTCGGTCCCAGAGGGAGCCGGCAACGTAGTACCTGGATATGATCTCGAGCGGGATGAGATAGTCCGTGGTCTTCTTGTTGATCTTCGAGTACTCGAGCACCTGGACCTTCTTGACTCGCATCCTGTTGGGTGGGATTAGCTCCGTGAAGTGCGTCTTGATGCCCGATGAACGCGCTACCTGGAACCAGAATGCGCTCGACCGGCACAGCGTCTCGCCCTTGTGAGGTATGACCGACGGTATCGTCTTGTCGAACACCGATATCTTGTCGGAGAACACGAACTCCAACGAGCGAGTGTCCACCTCGTAGACATCCTTCACCTTCCCCTGGCGCACGAGTTTCATATGACCGGTTGCGTTGTAAGCCATCTCCGCTTTTAATGGTTTTGGTGTATTGCACCGGGTGCCACGGACGCACGCACGTATAGATGCAGACATGCCCGTTGATGGTATCCTCAAAACCATTAAAGTGCGTCGGACCACTAGAGAGGAATGGCGGAGATGCCGAGATGGCTAACAGTCTGACGCGACACTTCGCGCAGCGGACCAAGGACATGAAGGCCTCTGAGGTCAGAGAGCTCCTGAAGCTGCTCCAGGTGCCCGAGCTGATCTCCTTCGCAGGCGGATTCCCGAACCCGGAGACTTTTCCCGCTGAGCTCATCAAGAGCATCGTCTGCGATGTGCTGGAGAAGGACGGTGCGCAGTCGCTGCAGTATGGGATCACCGAAGGCTATGCCCCGCTGAGAGAATCCGTGGCCGAGCGGATGAGGAAGAAGGGGATCGACGCGCAGAAGGAGAACGTGCTCATCGTGAGCGGCTCGCAACAGGTCATAGACCTAACCGGCAAGGTCTTCATCGACCCGAAGGACACCATCGTGGTCTCCGCACCGACCTACCTGGCCGCGCTGACTGGCTGGACCGTGATGCAGGCCAACTTCGAGTCCATACCCATTGACGACAACAACATGCGCATGGACATCTTCGAGGAGAGGATGAAGAAGCTCGTGAGGAGGCCGAACCCCCCCAAGATCGTATATGTCCTCCCCAACTTCCAGAACCCTGCCGGGGTGACCATGCCCGAGAAGAACAGGAGGAAGCTGGTCGATCTGGCGTCCGACTACGATTTCATCATACTGGAGGACGACCCCTACGGGGAGCTGAGGTATGTCGGGAAGGACATCAAGCCCGTCAAGAGCTGGGACGACGAGGGGCGCGTCATCTACATGAGTACCTTCTCGAAGATACTAGCCCCCGGATTGAGAGTGGGATGGGCAATTGCGCACCCTGACATCCTGCAGAAGCTCATAATCACGAAGCAGTCGACTGACGTGTGCGCGAACGTCCTCGGCCAGCGGATAGCACACGAGTACATCGTCCAGGGCCACATCGACCCTCAGATAGAGAGGATCAAGGAGATCTACAGCAGGAAGATGGAGATCATGCTTTCGGGAATGTCCGAGTTCATGCCGGACGATCTGCGCTGGACGAGGCCCGAGGGCGGCATGTTCCTATGGGTCACTTTGCCGGAGTGGATGGACTCCGCGGAGCTCTTGAAGAAGGCCCTGAAGAAGCGCGTTGCGTTCGTGACGGGCAGTGCGTTCTTCGCGAACCCCAAGGAGGGGAACAGCGCGATGCGCCTGAACTTCACGCATCCTTCGGACGAGATGATCACTGAGGGGCTGCGCAGGCTGGGCTCCGTCGTCAACCAGGAGCTCGTCTCGAAGTGGGACAGGCCTTCGGAGAGCATCGAGCGCAAGATGGAGGACGCCGTCAAGGGATCCTTGATCGGCAAGTCCTAGAACACATCAGCGCCTGCGTGGACTACCAAGCCCTTGTCCGTTATGGAGTAAGGTTTGACCCTTCTCGAATGTGCCGTCCGCCGCATCTTGAGGATCCGCACCGTCAGCTGCACCTCGCCTCCCTCCTTCGACTCGTCGGACTGCAGCAGGAGCACTCCGTCGGCCGTGTACTCGGCCAGGCCGTCCCTCGACGATCGGGGGTTCTCGTCCTTCACCTCGGCGGTGATGAGGGTGGTGGCGCCCGTGCTCTTCAGTAGCTGGCAGAGGTTGAACAGGTTTGACCGGCGCTCGTTCTCGTCGGTGAACATCATGTTGAGCAGGGAGACCGAGTCGAGGACGACCCTCTTCGCACCGAACGACTTCACGAACTTCGGAAGCTCGCTCTTGATCCGAGTGATGGTCGTCTTGGCGTCGGAAGGCTCCAGCTTGAAAAGGCCGAGCTTCTTCTTCTCAATCGCTCCTGAGAGGTCCCAGCCGAAGGAGGCGGCGTTCTGCGTGATCGAGTCCTTGTCCTCCTCGAGTGATATGAATATGCAGGGCTCGCCCTTCTTCAGCCCCTCGATCACGTACTGAAGGGCCAGGGTGGTCTTCCCGGTCCCGAACGATCCCATCACAACGACTATGTGGTTCTCTGGGAACCCTCCCTGAAGCATCTCGTCAAGACCGTCTATGCCGGTTCTCACCCTGCTCTCAGTGGCCATCATGTCACCCAACCCTCTCTGTGTTTATCACCACGAACCCGCTCTGCGAGGTGATGAGCGTGGCGAAGCGCGCAATCCTCTCCTGGTCGAGGTGCGGCAGGACGCTCATGAACTTCTCAACGTAGAGGTACCTCTGTCTCTTCGATGTGTGGTGGAACTTCGCCCACTCGAACTTGAACACACCGTCCACGCTGTCTATGATCATCTGCTGCCTCTTCCTGTCAAGTATGTTGTCCGTGAGGAGGACATAGAACACCGAGCCCCACTTCTTCGACATCCTCTGGATGCCTTTCAGGAGCGCGATCACGTCCTGGAAGTTGACGGTCTCGGATACGACGAGGTCCGTGAGGGAGTCGATCACGACCAGGCTCTTCGGCGCATTGTTGTCCAGGAAGTCCACGAGAGATTCCATCAGACCGTCCTTCTTCTTGTCAGAGAAGACACCCTCACCGTCGGCGTCCAGCCAGGCTGTCGGGACGACTGTGTGCACGAAGTAGTCCTTGGAGAAGTCCTTGAAGAGCAGGTTGTGGCTCAGCGACTCGTAGAAGTCCCTGTTGAACGACATCTTCACCTCCTGCAGGATGTCGTCCTTGGACCTGGAGAAGGTTATGTAGCACATCCTCTCGGGGAGCTTGCCGCTCTTTCCTGCGTCGCCAAGCATGAACGCGCGCGTTTCGGGGAACTCCTTCACAATGCCTATCTTCGCCGTGGAGGTCAACGCGAACTCCAGACCCCCACCGCCGACGTCTCCCAGCAACAACACGACTGAGCCAGTTGGAAGACCACCCCTGATGATGGAGTCGAAGTCCGCCACACCAGTGGGTATCCTCTTCGCATCCCCTTCTGACATCAGAAATCCTTCGTGCGCGCGCGACGCGCGCCATTAAATCGGGGTGATAGTATAAATATTTTCGTTATTGCCGGTTCTGTCACAATTCGGGTGGTGACGCCTTTCTGGCATCTGCTTGGCCCTGGTCCAGAGAGATGCTACATGTAATGGCATATGATTTGTACGCTGGCTAGCGTGGGTTGTCGGATGCTGGTGAAGGGGGTGGTCTTCCGGCTCGATTCCGAGCTCCCTCTAGAGGCGAAGCTGCTGCTCCAGGATTTCAGGCTCGCCGTGAACCATGGGATAAGGGCCGGCCTCGAGGCACGAGTGAGTTCAAGGAACGCCCTATCCAAGCTGGCATACAGAGGATTCCGGAGCGGCTTCCCGAACATGTATTCCCAACACCTAGTCTCCTCGTTCGAGGTCGCTGCCAGCGCCCTCAAGAACCACCGCAGGCGCTGCAGGAACGGGACCGAGGCGAGAGTCCCGTATGTCAGCCGCCTCATGATGAAAGCGGAGAACCAGGCATACAAGCTCGACAGGGAGAATGGGGTCATAGACCTCCCGATCAAGGCGAGGCAGCATGTCATGCTGAAACTTGTCGTCAGCCGGTACCACCGGAGGTACCTGGACAATCCCTCCCTTTCCCTCGGTTCCTTGACCGTCCTCCCCGACCGGGTCATAGTTGCCTTCAGGAAGGAGGCGCACAAGCCGTATGCCCCGCGTTCCGTCCTCTCGCTGGACACAAACGAAAGGAGCCTGGACGGCGTCTTCGTAACCCGTGAAGTGACGAGATCAGTCAAGGCTGCGTTTCCCGAAGTCGCGGCCATCCAGATCAGGCATCACGACAGGCGCAAGAGGCTACAGAAGAAGAAGGCACACGACAGGCGCACCTCGAGAAAGCTGTGCAGGAGGGAGGGGAAGAGGGAGCACAATCGAATCGACTACAGGCTCCACCATGTGGCGGACGCGGTCCTCTCCTTCGCAGAGGACAACCGGTCTGCCATCGTGCTCGAGGACCTCAAAGGAATGAGGTACAAGAAGAACAAGGACCTCAACCGCCGTTTGAGCCTCTGGCCGAGAAGGAAGCTCCACCATATCATAGAATACAAAGCACAGTGGAGGGGGATCCCATTGATGAAGGTGGATCCGAGATACAGCAGCAGAACGTGCCCGGTGTGTGGGAGGGTACCTGATTCCCGAATGGGCGCGGTGTTCGAGTGCGGGTGCGGGTGGCGCCTGGACAGGCACATCAACGCCAGCCTGAACCTGCTGCATACAGCCGTCTCCAAGGGATTGGAGGTGGCAGGGGGTCTACGGTTCGACCCCGGCGCGTTCCAGCATGAC
>JAFGHM010000078.1 GCA_016930135.1 Thermoplasmatota archaeon
GCGCGCACATCCCCATGCGAGACCGAGGCGGTCTCGCCGCTGCGGCCAGAGCAAACGAGTAGCTGTATTTAAAAGTGCTGGGACCTTCCGTCCCCCGAAAAAATGAAATGTGTTTGACAGCCGCCAGACCTGGCGGCTGTCGTGGAGACCTCACTTCTCCTTCTGGGCCTTGGACAGCTCCTTCAGCCGATTCTTGATCTCCTCCAGCTCTCCCTCGATGGACTTCCTGATGTCCTCAAGATAGGCCACCTCGTCCTCCTTCGAACCGTAGGCGCCGAAAGCGCCCGGTGCGACGGTCGAGACGACCGGAGCCGGAGCGGCGGGATAGCCGTACGGCTGGTAGTAGGCCCAGCCTCTTCCGAAGCCCATCCCTCTGCCTCTTCCGAATCCGCGGCCGAACCCGCGGCCGAATCCACGGCCGCGTCCCCCGCCACGGCCCATCAGCCCCCAGCGTCCGCCGCCTGGGTTGGATGGGTTCGCGAAGCCCGGAGCCGAGTATCCTGAGCAGAAGCCCAGACCCCAGCCCGTTCTGGGACCGTGTCCCCAAGGGCCCGTCCTGTCTCCCCATGGCATTACTTCTTCACCTCCTTGTTCATTTTCTCCTTCAGCTCCTTTATGGCAGCCGTGAGCTCCTCGAGCTCCTGCCTCAGGAACTGCTCTTCCTCTTCTAGCATCTTCAGCTCATCCTGCTCACTGATGGTCGGCACAAAGGGCACGTACGGCTCTGCGTAGCCCGGCGGCACATCCGGGTATATCATGTCCGGTGGAACCTGCGGTGGGTATGCCCAGAAGCGCCTGCCCCTCCCGTACCCGGGGGTGCCGGTCGCGTAGTACCATCTCCTGTGCCTCCATCCCCTTCCATATCCGCCTATCACTCACTCACCTCTCTTCCTGTTTTCCTGTTCGCTCCGTCTGAACGCGTAGTCGCCGCCGGAGATCTGGATCGCCCAGCCGTTGATCAGGGCCTCGACCAGCTTCCTGCGGGCCGAGGACAGGTCCCTCCAAAGGGTTCTCCTGGAGACGCCCATCCTCTGGGCCGCCTGGCCCTGCGTAAGGCCGAGCAGGTCCACGAGGCGGAGCGCCTCCACCTCCTCGATGGAGATCCTCACCATGCCCATGGGCGACCCTGGGGCCACCCTGGGATAGTAGAGGTCCGCCGGGGGGACCCAGTCAATCCATCTCCTTCCTCTGCGTCTGCCGCGTCCGGGAGCATACACAGGAAGTGATAGTGCGCGCTAGAGCATAAACATTGTGTCTAGTGTGAGTACATATATATAAACATTATTGTACTTCTGAGCAGGAAGACGGGCCCGGAGTTACATGAAATCGTCCAGGTTCAGCTTCTTGTCCGTCTTCTTGGGCTGTGGTGTGACCCTCGCCCGCTTCTTGTTCTCGAAGTCCCTGTTGAACAGGGATGACTGCTGCACGCCGGACACCAAGGACTTCTCATCCCACCCGAACGAGTCCGTGACGCGCGCAATCGTCGCCGCGAGCCTCGTGGCGTAGTACTTGCAGTCCGGCCTCACGCCCTCGGGAAGCGGTCTCCCCTCGACCCACGGCTCGAACTTCTGCGGGTGCGCCCTGCTGTCCGTGACGATCCACGAGACCTTCATGCCAGGGACGACCTCGTATCCCAGCTCCTTGAGCTTCCTGGCGACCCTGACGTTGATCATGCTGTCGCTCTGCTTGTACTGGCTCTCATCGCGGACCGACCTGGATATCACGAGCTTCGCGGGGTCTACCTTCCCCGAGACAAGGGCGTCTATCACCTCCCTCGTGTAGGCGACAGCGCCCGCCTGGTCGCCGTCCAGCACCTTCTCGAAGACACTCGCGAGCACCTCGCTCTGCAGGTCGAACGAGTCTGTCCTCCTCATCTCGTAGCCTCGGACTATCAGCTCCTGCCTTGGCCAGACCATGCGACCAACGTATCTCTTCTTCATCCCGTGAGAGAAGAACGGCTCCATGATCTTCTCGAACTCGAGCACTATGCTCCCCGAGGAGAACCTCTCGGCTATCTGCTGTCCGAGCGCGACGCTCTCCTCGAGGTTCGGATAGGGCGAGAGGAAGAACACGCTGTCAGTGTCGGAGTATATGACCTTGAGCCCCTCCGACTCGAGCTTCTTGATGAGGTCCTTGGTGGCCTCCCTGGCGAAGGCTGTTATGCTCGCGCCTATCTTGGGGTCGGTGAACCTGTAGAACGACGACGCGAGGACGCCGTAGAACGAGTTCATGAGGATCTTGATGGCCTCCTGGAGGCCGTTGTAGTATTCCCTCTCCTCTGCGGTCCTGGCGTCCTTCATGGCCTTCTTGGTCGAGGCGCGCTCCTCCATCAGTCTGACAAGTATCCGTGGAAGAAGACCTTCCCTCACTCTCTTGTCAAGGAACCTCGCGCCGGTCGGGGACACGACCGTCCCATTGGGGTCGAGGGTCGTGAAACAGATGTTCTTTGATATGATCATGCTCGGGTACATGCTCCTGAAATCGAGCGTCAGGACCCAGTGGTATAGACCTGAGGTCATCTCGTGGACGTATCCGCCCTCGATCATCTCAACGCCCTCGCCGCCCCTCATGGTCATGGGCACCGCGACCTTCTCCCTGTCGGCATCTCTGATGAGTATGGAGTCCACGAGCTGCGATGTCGTGCCGTTGACGACATCGTCCAAGGGCAGCTTCGAGACGGTGGCGAGGTCCATGCTCCTCTGAAGTATCGCCACCCTCTCCAGGACGTTGAGGGCGAGCACCGAATCGTGCTCGCAGTAGTTCTTGACGCGGACCTTGTCCTGCGCCCACTCCTCGTCCATCTTCTTGGGGTCCACATCGTGCTTCTCCTTGCCGAGCAGCAGCTTCGCGACCGCGTTGAGGGTCTCCTGTTTCGGCTTCAAGATCTTCTTCACGGCCCACCAGGCATCGACTATTATCCTGCCCTCAGTCCACCAGAACCTGTTGTTGTACTGGCTCAGGGATCCCGGGTACCTGCCCCATGAGAGATCTGCAAGCCCAAGGGCCTGGGCCCTCTGGATGATCTGTGGTATGTCGAACCCGTCGATGTTGTAGCCCGTGATGACGTCGGGATCGCAGTCGATGATGAACCTGGAGAAGTCCTCTATCATCCTCCGCTCTCCCCCGGGACCGTCACCATCGAACTGCCTCGGTTCCAGCTTGCCCTCCTTCTTCACGACGCAGCATATACAGAATATCTTGGGTTCCTTGAGGCTGGTCTCGATATCGAAGCTCAGGACGGTGAGGTCAGGGTGGAACGGCCTGATCTGCTCGAACCCCGAGGCCTGCACGACGACATCGGTCCTGTAGGTCTCGTCATGGACCTCTTCGCCGAGCACCCGGACGCACGATTCGAGGTCCTTGTCGTATACGAATCTGAAGTGGAACGGGATGTCCGCCGCGAGGACGACCGCCCTGGGCATGACCGTCTTCCTTATGTCGGGGACGAGCCACGGGAAGGTGACCACGACCTTCTTGCACTTCTTCTTCTCGCCCTTATGGAGGAGCTCGTCGTCCTCGAGCCTCCTCACCCTGTCGTCCGCCAGAAGCATCTCGACGACATCCGCGGGCGGCTCGGCTACGTAGAAGTACGGCTCGAAGCCCGTGTACCTCACGGTGACGGATCTGCCATCGGCCGTCTTGCCGTAGAGGTGCACCGCGAGGTCGCCCTCCATCTTCTTGTACGAGGCTCCGATCAGCCTAATGTCCCAGGTGCCCATCCGCATCAAGCTCTCGCGACTATCTTGATCACATCGCCGTCTTTCAGCACGTGGTCATGACCTATGGTCATGTGGGTCTTTGCATCTATCGCCCTAATAAAGTTATCACCCAGGTCGGAGTGCACCTTGTATGCCAGCTCCTTCGCGTTGGAGCCCCTGCGCATGAGATAGCAATCCGGAAGCACCCTCCCCTGCTTGTCCGTGAGCTTGTGTTCATCCTCTACAGGATACACGATGATGAGGTCGAGGACCTTGAACACCACCTCTTCAAGGACGCCCTGGACGCCCGTGCTCACATTCTTCGACAGCCAATCGGACATCTTGTTGCACGCCGCCAGCTGGCCCTGGTTCAGCTTCGATTCGTCAACGTACTCGAATCGTGTGTCTCCCGGTACGTACTTCACAAGGCCGGCCTTCGTCGCTCTCCTGAGGGCGAGTTCGTACTCTGCGCTCGTCGGCACGACGGGATAGCCGGTGCCCTTCAGCCGCTCGATGTTCTCCGGGGGCGCGATGTCCGCCTTGTTCGCAGCGATTATCATCGGCTTGCTGATCTTCTGCAGAGCCTGGCAGAACTTCAGTATGTCCTGGTCGTTCCAGAGTGTCGGGTCGGCGTCCGATGCGACCGCTCTGAAGGCCGTGTGTATCTGCCCTTCTGTGATCGTCAGTCCTGTCAGCTTCTCCGCGAGGAGTGGCTCGAGCTTCGAACCCGCGAGCTTCGCCTGCTTGGCAAGCTTCAGGAAGTGCTTCTCGACTATCCCGAATATCCAGTACGACACCTCTTTCTCCAGGAAGTTGACGTCAAGGACGGGGTCATGGGTGCCCACTCCGACGGGGTTGCCCTCGAAATCCGTGCCGCCGCTCGCGTCCACGACGTGTATGAAGGCGTCCGCCTGCCTCAGGTCGTCCAGGAACTTGTTCCCGAGACCACGTCCGGCATGTGCGTCCGGCACCAGACCCGCAACGTCTAGTATCTCGATAGGCACGAACCGGGTGCCTTCCTCGCATATCGAGTTGTTCGGGTTGCACTGCTTGCCGAACTCGACATGAGGGCACTTGCCCCTGACGTACCCGACGCCCCTGTTCGCCTGTATGGTTGTGAACGGGTAAGAGGCGATCTGGGCGGTCGCCATCGTAAGGGCCGAGAAGAAGGTCGATTTCCCCACATTGGGCTTGCCAACTATGCCGACAAGCATACTATCCCCCGGGGACAATGCCGATATATCTAGAAAAACACTCGTTCTGAGTGCCGCCAGGTAGCGAAGTCCCCGCTGACGACCCAACGGATTTATAGAACCAATCGGTTGCGCCAATGTATGGAAACCGCTCTGGTGCTGTGTGAAGCCGCCTTCAACAGGACGGGGGGCAAGACCGCCGCCGGGCTGGTCAGGCACTCGTTGCGATTCAAGATCGTCGGCATCCTGGACAGCACCCTTGCCGGCAAGGACGCTGGTGAAGTGCTGGACGGGAAGCACGCGGGCATACCGATCTTCTCCTCGGTGACCGATGCTCTCAGAAAGCTCGAGAAGAAGCCTGACTATCTCGTAATCGGGGTGGCGACCATCGGCGGCATGCTTCCTAAGGCCTTCAGGCCGGCGGTGAGGGAGGCCCTGAAGAACGGCGTCAATGTCATCTCCGGCCTCCACGAATGGCTAGCCCTGGACCCCGAGTTCTCCGAGCTGGCCAGGAAGCGCAAGTTGACCATCACGGACATCAGGAAAGAGCCTCCGCTCGAGAAGATGCACTACTACAGGAACCTGGCATCCAAGATGGACGCCGTCAGAATACCCGTCCTCGGAACCGATGCCGCCATCGGGAAGCGCACGACGGCTGTCATCCTGACCAAGGCCCTGAACGAGAGGAGGATAAAGACGAGCTTCGTGGCGACCGGGCAGACGGGACTCCTCCAGGGCTCCAAGTTCGGCGTCCCCATCGATGCCATAAGAGGCGACTACGTCGTGGGGGAGCTTGAGAACGCCATCCAGATGGCATACGAGACCGAGAGGCCCAAGGTCATTATGGTCGAGGGCCAGGGCGCTCTGAGCCATCCAGCATACGTAACAGGCTCCAGGACTATCGTCACCGCCTCTCAGCCCAACGCGGTGGTGCTCCAGCACGCCCCTGCGAGGAAGTGGAGGACTTACCACGAGACCGAGCTCCGCCTGCCGAACGGCACGATAGAGCGTGAGATGGAACTGATCAAGGTCTTCGCAGGCGCTCCCGTGATAGGCGTAACAATCAACCATTCGGGTATGACCAGGGAGCAGGTTGCAGAGAAGGCGAAAGAGTACGAGCAGAGGTACAGCATCCCTGCATGCGACGTCCTGTGGGACGGGCCCGACAAGATCGTGGACGCCATCATCGACCGGTTCTTCCCGGAGAAGCGGAAGAGGCGCTGAGCTCCAGCAGCGCGTCAGCCAGCTCGCATATCATCTCGGGAGACAGCTCCTCTGCCCTCTTCGAGGCGTAGGGCAGCGAAGGGAGCTTCTGCCTGACGTGTTCGGTCAGCATCCGCGCAACGGCCGGATCGACGCCGAGCGAGTTGGAGACCTTCTTCCTCCTATGGGAGAATATCGCCCTCACAACGTCGAAGTACAGCTTCTCGTCCTTCGGTCTGAAGGGCGGCTTCTTCGGAACCAGCCTCACGATGCACGAATCCACCTTCGGCTGCGGCCAGAATGAGGTCCTAGGGACATTGAACGCAATCTCGCAGGCCGCCCGGTAATACACGCCGACCGAGAGGCGGCCATACTCGGACGAACCAGGACTCGCGACCATCCTGCCTGCGAACTCTCGTTGTAGCATCAGGACTGCGACCTCGAAGCCCTCGTCGAGCAGCTTGAAGACTATCGGGGAAGAGATCTGGTATGGCAAGTTCGATACGACCTTGTTGAACGACGGAAGGAACGCCTTGACCGCATCCGCCTGCACCAGCGTCACCCGCTTGCCGAACCTCCTCTCGAGGAATGCGCAGAACGCCTCGTCCTGCTCTACAGCGACGACCCTGGCCCCCGTCGACAGTATCTCCTCGGTCAGTGCGCCAAGGCCGGGGCCGATCTCAAGGACGGTGTCGTCATGGCCTAGCTCTGCCAGCTGCACCTGTCGCTTCAAGACCGACTCGTCAAGGAGGAAGTTCTGGCCCAGCCTCTTGTTCGCCCTCTTGCCCATCGATCCGAGGACCGCCCTGACCTCTTCAGCCCGCATCCAGACAGCTCCCCAGCCGTCATCTCGCCACGAAAAGCCTGTACTTCTGCTCCGGGTTGGCGAGCTCCTCCTCTATCCGCTTGGCCACGAGCTTCTCGAGCTGATGCGCGAGTGGCACACGCGTGGTCAGGTCGGCCAGGTCCTTGAACGGACCCTTCTTCCGCTCTTCGATTATGCTCCACATCGTCTTCTTCCCGAGGCCCGGGAGCAGCTCCAGCATGTGGAACCGGGTCGTTATCGCCTGTGCTTCGTTGAAGAACTGCACGAAGCGCGGTTCGTTGGCCTTGATCACGTTCATGATTATTGTCGGGAGCTCGCTCTGCGCGGCGTGGGTCAGCTCGGCGTAGCTTATGCGCCTCTTGACATGGAGTATCTCCTGCCTGAGGTCCAGGTCCTTGCCAATGTACACCCTATCGCCGATGCCGAGGTTTATGCCCGGCTTGGGGACGAGCTCGAACAGCTTGAACTGGTCCTCGCCCAGCGCGTACGCTACGGGCTCCCGCTTGAACATCCGTTCGTCCGGGAGCCCCTGGGGTAGGTAGTCTAGTATTCTTGCATAGTCTTCCACCAATGTACCCCCGGGCGCGTCAGAGATACTTCTCTACGACGCTAAGAATCTTTTCGATGTCTTTCTTCTCAACGCTGGCCCTCTCTTTCGAGAAGATCAGCCTGACATCGTCCGCGTGCGTGGGCATGATGTCTGCGATCTTGACTGCGTTGGTCTCGGACACGAACCCCAGCTCAAGCAGCTCCTTCACGAGCTTCTTGGCTTTCTTCGTGTCGACCCTGGCGAACTTCTGGGAGTGCTCGAAGGCAAGCTTCTGCTCGGCCGTGAGTTCGCCGTCGCCCTGGCGCTCAGTGATGATGTCCTTTACCTCAGCGAGTGTGAGATACTTCTTGTCCTCCATGGAAAACACCACCCGTCGCTCACTTCGCCTTCCTGAGGTGCTCAGGCCTCACTATGATCTCCTTTATCTTGCCGCCCATCCGCACCTTCAGCAGGAAGGCCTTTCCCCTGGAGCCAGTGACCGTGCCAGTCCTGCCGTGGAACCTGACATGAGGCTGTCCCTTGTGGATGCTCGGGTCGATGTTCACGCTCGCCTGCTCACCGACCTCGAACTGCTGGAAAATGCGGGTGATGGGAGAGAGCCCTCTTTCTCTTGCGCGCTTGTGGAACACACCACGCGTCCTGCGTCTCGCGCCCTTGGATGCCTTGACCATCTCGCTACTCTCCCTTGTCGCCTATGGATATCACGTCCAGCTCGAGCACCTCGCAGGTGGCCCCCAGGATGCCGGCGACGTTGGGCTGCGTTCGCCCCTCGTCCCCGTGCATCAGCTCTTTTATGTAGGTCCCGCTGTCCGCCTCGACGACGAACACGACCTCTCGGCCGCTGACCTCCTCGACGGAAATCCGCCTGACGGACCTTGTCCTCTCGAGGTTCGCTCGCCGATGGGCCACCCTGCTCGGAGTGAGCTGACTTATAGGCTTTCCGTCCAATGATGTCACTACTTCATTAAGCTTTCCGTGGTCGAAATCGTGCTGGAAGCGCACCCTGGCCCTGTAGGTCTTGGGATGCGTGGACTCCTTGATGGCCCTCATCTCAGCCCTTGAGGACGGCCTCAGCTCGAGGAACTCAACCTTGTCCCTCGCACCCGCGTTAGCCTCGGACTCGATCTTCCCGAGATCCAATGACCTCACTCTCGGCCTCCTGACCTCGACCACGAAGGGCCTTCCGTTCCCCAGCATTCGGGCATCTATGTCCTCCCTGCCCATTCCGTGGAAGAAATCCTCCTCAGCCTGCGCATAGCCCATGACGACAGGACCTATGAGGTCCTGGACGCTCGAGTCGTACATCCTGCCCTTGCCCCCGCACCTCGGGCAGCCCTTCCCCCTGCACTCCCTGCACGGCCACCGGGTCTGAGGCAGCCCCCTGGAGTACTTGCGGTACCGGCCGTAGACGAAGAGAGGGGCGACGTCCAGCACGACCCTGTCGAACCTGGTGTCTATGAGAAAGACCATCTCTGGACTCTTGAAGTCGACAGGCTTGCCGAGCCGGCCCTCGATGATCTTGCCTATCTCCCTGTTGAGCTCTGCCTTGATCGATTCCGTCTCCTTGGCGCCGACCTCCGACCAGAAGGACTCCTCGCGCTCGATGGTCTCTGCGTCGACCTTGGTCCCGACGAGGAAGGTGGAGAACTCGTAGGCTTCGCCCTCCCGGACGGACAACTCTGCGAACTTCTCCAGCTCTCCGAAGAGTCCCCGGCAGATGTAGCACTCTCCGATGTCGGAAGGGGGAGGAGGGGACTCCGGCAGGCTCGTCCTGACTATCGCGCCCCTCTGCTCATCCGAGAGGCCTCTGGAGACGGATGCAAAAAGCCTTCCCAGGCAGTGGTTGCACAAGGGGCGCTGAAGCGCACGCCCTGCGATCTCTAGCCTATTGGACATTGACGCTCGCGATGAGGACTTGGTCGTATATATTACTTGGTCGACATCTCATATGCCGACGCACTCGAGCAGGCCGTCGCAGGCTGACCAGAGCGGCTTGTCATCTGCCGATATGATCGTCTCGAGCCATGCGGGAAGGATCGGCTTCAGGACTTCCATCGCGGCAACGATGTTGAACTCTCCCAGGGGGGCATCATAGACCAGGTAGTTCACGAACACTGGCCTCCCCTTGACCTTCTCCTCCTCCAGGGAGAAGAGCAAGCGTGCTCGCTCCTCCCCTTTGAGGACATAGGTCTCGGCGACCAGGCTGTGCTTCTTCCTGAAGACCGCGCCCATGGAGAGCTGCGATATGCCCTTGTAGTCAACGCTCTCGTTCAGGACCCAGTGCATCTGCCCCTCGTATGTCCCGAGGGTGAACTGCGAGGGCGAGAGCGTGAGCCTCTGGCCCGATTCCAGCGCCAGCCTGGTCCAGAGCCGCAGGTACGCGTGCGCGAGGGTCTTCAGGACCTTGTCCCTGGGCGTGTCGGAATTCCCCTCGATCTTGGGTATCTGGGAGATGTCAGCCTCGAAACTCTTGAGCAGGTTTCCGACCATGGCAGTGATAGAATGAACCTGAGGATATTTCAAGAGTGCTGGTGAACCGGCTAGAAACCCATGCCATCTATCTTCAGCTGCGCCCGCCTTCCCTCGAGGAAATGATAGACCGCAGCGTGCTCGCTCCCCGACAGGAGCATGTCGACGGCCCTCCTCGCGACATCGATCTGAAGCGAATCCCCGATGACTGCCACTGTGTTCCCATAGACGGACATGTACGCTCCCGTCAGCTCCTCGATCAGGGCCCTGGTCTTGCCGTGGGTGCCTATGACGCGTGCGCGCATGCGCATGACGTGCTCCTTCTTCTTGCCCACATAGTCTCGGATGTCGAAGACCTCGAGGAAGTAGTCCTCCTCGAGCAGCCTGAGGGCCTTCTGCGGCGAGAAGCCGCGCCCGATGGCGATGACCACATTCGCCACAGACAGTGACAGCGACGGGTCTTTCGCGTGCGTGTGGTCGATCTCGACCTCGCCCTCCTCCGAATCTATCGAGATCTTCACGCCCGTCTGCTTCTCGATCCTCGCCTTCGTCGAGCCGTTCTTCCCGATGAGCACGCCCACCCTGTCCGCGGGTATCCTGACCGACTGAGTCATCTCCCCCTGATCTCCTTCAGCTCCTTCTCGACATCGATCGCTATACCTCGGCGCTTGAAAAACCTTGCCAGGTTCATGACATCCCTGACCAGGAACTCCTCGGCCATCGGATGGCCGAGAAGGACGGTCTGGCCGACATCGATTATCACCGGCTTCTGGCCGAGCATCAGTATGTTGTACTCGCTGAGGTCGCCATGGACCAACTCGGCCTTCTGGTATGCGAGCTTAGTGAAATCCAGGATCTCTCTGGACAACGAGTCGGGGTCCTCGATCGACACCTCGCGCATCTCCGGCGCGGGCCCTTCGTCTGTCCCGATGTACTCCATCACGACGATGTTCTGATGGTGCGCGATTGGCTTCGGCACGCGCACGCCCACGTCCTGGAGCCTCTGGAGGTTCCTGTACTCCTTGGCCGCCCACGCCAGTATGAGCTTCCTGCGGTTCGTGGTGATGCCCTTGAACCGCGGGTCGCCCTGGACGTACTTGGCCATGTCCCTGAACGAGGATGTAGAGGTCCGGTATATCTTCACGGCGACCCTGCTCTTGTCCGGGGTGGTCACACTGAAGACTACTCCCTCTTTGCCGGTTGAGATCGGGAACTCGAACTGGTCGATGACGCCGTCGGAGAACAGCTTGTATATCCTGAGGAGGTTCTGCTTGTCGAACACTGAGTCACAGGACTTCCTGTCATCGGCGTCCTTGCGGCGCTCGCGCCAACTGTCTATCTTCCTCTCGAAAATGTGGTACTTGTCCGCGCGAGTCAATATGGGGCGCCTCCGACCAGCGTCAGAAGATGTCGATGGACTTGGGAAGCATCTTCTTCCTGCTCAGGTACATCGCCTGCGTCTTGGTGTACCTGTAGAGTATGTTCGCCTTCTCGTCCTGGAACTCCCAGGGCTGCACTATTAGCAGGTCGCCCTCCCGGATCCACATACGCTTCTTTATCTTGCCCGGGATGCGGCCCATCCGGTGCTTGCCATCGGCACACATGACCCGAATCCTAGATGCCCCGAGGAGCTGGTCGGCTATCCCGAACATCTCGCTGCCCTTCTTGTGCGGAAGGCGCACCCTCACGAACTCGGGTTGTCCGTCGGGGCCGATCTTCATCTCCGCTTCCGGCTCTCTCCGTCTGAATGGCAAGTGCTAACCAGCTTGCTCGATAAGCGTCTCGGCATACTTAAGGATGCTGGGAAT
Organism: Thermoplasmatota archaeon; assembly: GCA_016930135.1. Lineage (GTDB taxonomy): Archaea > Thermoplasmatota > Thermoplasmata > UBA10834 > UBA10834 > COMBO-56-21. The sequence continues at coordinate 11,748 of JAFGHM010000078.1, forward strand.
CACAGACATGGCCAGTTCTCGTCAGAAGGACCGTCGTCCTGACTGCGGGGTAAGAGCCCGTTGTCCGAAATGCGACAGCGCTAGGTGGGCGCTGTTCTCGCCCTGTCATCACCGCCAAATAGACATCCGCGAATGGAACACTCGGAGGCGGCACGAATGGAAGGCGCTGCTCAAGGCACAACGGAGAAGAAAATCCTGCTCGCGTACTCAGGCGGCCTGGACACGTCAGTGGCCATCCACTGGCTGAA
>JAFGHM010000079.1 GCA_016930135.1 Thermoplasmatota archaeon
ACCCTGAAGTCCGTGCGCCTCGACAGGACGACCTGGAATATGTCCCCCGCGCTGATGTGCTCCTTCGCTCGTGCGACCATCGACTCGAACTCATCCCTTGAGGTCGTCGGCCTCGCCTCGCCCACGGAAAGCTCGCTCGCAGGGGACGGCCTCGCGGAGGCGAGAGCGGACTTCAGTTCCGAGATCTTGCCGTGCGATATGAGCAGGGTCCGGGAGTTGAGGTGGTCCACACAGACGAGGTGCCTCGGCAGGACGAAGTACAGGTCCGGGAGAGGGTTGTCGACCGTCTCGGGCTCCCTTATCCCCTCGAAGTAACGGACCATGCCGTAGCCCACATACCCGACCATGCCGCCGGAGAACGGCGCGAGCTCCGAGGTGCCGCACCGGATAGACTTGAAGAGGCTCCTCAGGGCTTCGAAGGGGCTCTCCGAGCGGACGGTGACGCCGTCGTACTCGACGATATCGCCCCTCGAGCGGAAGACACAGATCGGGTCCACCCCGATGAACGAGTACCGCGCGGTCTTCTTGGTCCCTTCGACCGACTCCAGAAGGAAGCTCTCGCCCTCGAACTGCTCCCTGAGAGAGGCGTAGATCGACAGCGGGTCGAGCCGAAGGGAGTCGTCAATTGAGACGCTCGTGGTCAGCGCCAAGCCTGCCGGCTGCAGCGCAGACGCAGCGTCCTCAGGCACGCCAAAATGAATCCCCTCGGTTCATGTGGGCTCGAATAGCATCTATGTACTATAAGCCGCTTTTGTGTACACTAGTGTACATATATACATGCTTGTCGCGAGTACGCCTGAGGCGATCCGGATGGGCAGGATGACATCCGGATGGCTAGTCTCCGCTGTAGTCCGAATGCTTCAGACCTGCCGAGGAAACCGGAAGGAGCTTCTTCATTCTGAATCGCACCCTCGGCGACAACCTATCGATCTTGATCGTCGTCCGCCAATCTCATCGTGGAGATGAACACAGCTTCGAATCGTCAGAGCGCAGCTGATATCGTTCAACGGAATCCGAGGTCGCATTGCGGGCAGACGACAATCATTATAAGGTCAGTAGTGCGATTCATCCGCATCCGATACGTGGGAATCGGAGAGTAGTGGGGGAGTGGCGAGACGATAGCGCGGAACGTTCTTTGCTTCGGACCTTCGAACCTGTCTTCTTGAGTTTTTCTTATCGGACGATTTCTCCTGTTGCTCGCGACATACGGCGCCCACGCGGGGCGCTTTCGAGTTCCGCGACATAAGAGAGGAGGGAAATGTAGCATGAAAGTGAGGAAACTGAAACAGCGTCCTGAAAGAGTGCTGTACACTAGGAGGTGTTGGGGCCTTTCCGGATCTGGAGTTGGGGGTTTGATTGCGCTCTTGGCGGCATGTATTGTGGGGCTCTCTTGCGCGATCACAGTGGACATCGACCCAGATACCCTCAACTTGTACAACAACGAAGGCAACTACATCACAGCGTACATTGAAGGACCGTTCGACAGCGAGGTGCTGTTCGCGGACGACTTCGAGCTAGGATGGGTAGACCAGTACCATGGAGAGTGGAAGGTAGTGCAGGAGCCGGGAACATCCAACCATGTATTCCAGGCGTGTTCCGTTGCCCCCTACAGGGGGACAACGATACTCAAAGGAGACACCTCTTGGGGAGACTACACCGTGGAAGCGAGAGTCTACACGACTGACACCTATTGGGGCCTGATTGTCCGAGCGGACTCATCTGGCGCGACTTTCTACTCCACGTACCTGAACACGGTGGAGAATGTCGCAGAGATTTGGAAGCACACGAATGGAATGTGGGAGAGAGGCACTGCCGCTCTTGACAAAGCAGGGCCCGATGCACCGGCCATCGATCCAAACCTCTGGTACGACATGAAGGTCGTCGTGGCGGGGTCCAAGATAGACCTCTTCTACAAGCTTGATGGTGCAGCAGACTATCCTGCGATTCCACAGGCTTCCGCCATCGACGCGGGCTACGGCAGTGGTAGAATAGGACTGGTGTTCTATGATGACTGGGGACCCGACAAGAACAACTACGTTCCTGCTGGGAAGGTAGGATGGTTCGATGACATATGCGTGACTGCTGCGTCTGGAACCGTTCTCGACGACGATTTCGAGAGTCAATGGATGGTCGTTCCAGGTGGCAATGGCAAGATTGGCCAGTGGATCATCGAGAAGGATCTCACCACAAGCGGGGCTGGCCATTCCCTGGATTGGGTCTACAGCCCTGTCCCTGCCGCCAACATCGAGGAGATAAGCGTGGTATGCGGCGATGTGTCATGGACGGACTACGCTCTTGAGTACAAGGTCAAGATCAGCAGTGAACAGGGTGGTGTGGCACGTGAGGGCTCCGCGTTCGTGAGAGCGGATGCAAACGCACACAATGGATATCTCGTCCATCCTGAGATTGGCGGAGTCGCGATATGGAAGCTGGTTGACGACGGCAGCACGGGGACCTGGGACTACATCAATGTGGTTCCCAAGGTGAGCTGGCCTATCGCTCAGAATACGTGGTACTCAATCAGGGCGGAGGCGGTTGGCTCTACAATCAACGTATTTGTGGACGGCGACCTCGTGGTGACGTGGACCGACACGGTAGCACCTGTCTTCTCGAGCGGGAAGATAGGGGTCAGGCTGGGCGCCGACGCTCGACACGCCCACTTCGACGATGTGGTTGTGAAGGCCATAAGCAACGACCTCTCTCTGATCGACGTGTCTAGCCTGAAGATGTACCTCGATGACGTCTGGCTGGCAGATGCGGTCCCCGAGCCGGCAACGATCTGCGACCACGACCTTGACGGCACCTTGGAGCTCATGGTCAAGTTCCCGAGGGCCGATGTGGTCGACAACCTGCGGTTGGCTGGAGTCACGGGCGGGGAAATCGAGCTCACCATCGTGGGAGAATCGACTGATGGCGTCGGATTCTCTGGAAGCGACTCCGTCAGGACCATTGCCAAGGGAAAGCTGAAACTTTAGATGCCTGGAAACAGTCGAGCCCAGAGAACGGGCTCGACATCTTCTTTCTACTCTTGTCGTCTAGCAGACCAATGAAGAGACATGATCTACGGACGCGGATTGAAAAGGCAGGGGCCTGAGCCCTTGCCAATGAGTTTGAGGCATCCACCTAGAACTTCTTGAACGAGCTCTTCTTGGCGTTGCAGACCGGGCACAGGTCCGGCGCCTCGCCCTCGCCAGTGTAGCCGCAGACAGGGCAGACCCATATCTCCCCCAAGGTGGCATCATGGCCCTGCTCGACGGCGCCCTTGGCCTTCGAGTACATCTGCGCGTGGACCTTCTCCGTCTCGAGCGCCCAGTGCGTGCTTCTGACGGCGCCTTTCTCCTCCTGCAGCTCCGCGACGACCTTGAAGGCCGGGTACATCTCGTCGACCTCGTAGTTCTCGCCATCTATCGCGTGCTGGAGGTTGTCCTTCGTGCCCTGGATCATGCCGAGCGTGCGCCAGTGGTTGGTGGCGTGGACCCGCTCGGCGTAGGACACCGCCCTGAACAGGCGTGCGACCTCGGGCTTGCCCTCCTGCTCGGCCTTGTCCGCCCATATGGCGTACTTCATGTGGGCCATGCTCTCGCCGGCATATGCGTCGTTCAGGTTCCTCTCCGTCATCTTCTTCATGACCATTCTCTCCCTTTCCGAGATGCTCGTCCTTTGGCAATCTGATGGGCCGATAAAGAGTTTATGCCGATGCATGTGGGTGGCATCTCGGTTCGGCCTCGGCTTACGCTGTCCAGGGGGTTATGGAGACGGATGCATTGATAGCGGAGGACATTCTTCCCCTGACCGAAATGGACCCCTTCATGCACCTGCTGCTCCCGCTGCTGTTCCTGCTCGCTGTGCGGGTCGATGCGAAGAAGGCGATACTGTTCGCCCCGCTCGCCATCCTACCCGACTTCGACGCGCTGTTCGGGCTCCACAGGGCGCTCTTCCACAGCTTCATACCGATCCTGGTGATACCCTTGGCCTTCGTCGTCTACTCGAAGCTCAGAAGGCCCGAGTGGATGTTCGGGTCGGTCATCGCGCTGTTCTACCTGTCGTCGCACGTCGTGCTCGATCTGGGGGGCGTGGCGTTCTTCTGGCCGTTCGTGCAGGAGCAGTTCTACTTCGTCCCTGAGGTGCAGTTCAACCTCCAGGGAGGGGTCAACTTCAACATCTCGATCGACTACGGCATGAAGGAGCTAGAGGAGATGGGCACCGCGAGCTTCCTGTCACAGGAGGGGGCCGCCCTGCTGCTTCTGGGCGTGCTCGTGCTCGCGGTGTTCCACAAGGAGGCGCTGCAGGGCCTCAGGACCTCGTGGGCCGTGTTCAGGGACTTCCTGGCAGGCGTTTTCCGGCGTTGGCCATTCAAGTGAGCCTGGCCGGCGCGGACGAGCACTGTGTGAGAGGCTGGAATGCAGCCCGGGCCCACTGGCTCTTCTGGGATAGACCTGCCGTCCTCTGGCATTCCGAGCCAGCAGCATTCTCAGAATCGAGAACGACGCGTTGCTGGTATAAATAGCGACGGAGAGAGTAGCTTTACCCAGCGTTCAGACCAGGAGCCCCTCTAATGGCTTCCCTCATGCAGGGGCCTATCAAAGATAGGCCTCCCCTCAAATCGATAGCTGGCCGCTCAGCGGCGGCCTTGGTAATGGCCATGCTGATCGCGCCCCTGCTTCTCATCCTCCCGAACGCGTCCTCCTCCGACCCCGCGCCCGGAACGAATCCTGACATGACGAGGACCCTCACATGGAGCTTCGACGACCCTGCCAACTTCACGACGACTGATGCGGAAGTGAGCGGAGGATGCGGTTCGCTGCTATGGTCTGCACACTCGTTCGACGAGGATTCCGAGGCGGACTACTCCGGAGGGATCACAAAGGACAACATCGACATCTCATCCGAGCCCGGCTCGGTGATAGTGGACGTGGAAGAGATGACCGTTTACCTGACGGTTCTCCAGCCCGGCTCAGAAGGCAAGGACACTTACATCAAGGAGGACGCATCCAGCACGAACTACGGCTCCTCGACAAACCTCAACCTCGACGGCGAGGTCGGCAGACAGAACAGGGTGCTCATATCGCCCGATCTCACATCGCTGCCCACAAGCGCGGTGGTCTTGGACGCGACACTATGGCTCTACATGAGGAACAGCAAGGGTGCTCAGATCAACTACACGGCCTATGCCATCACGCGGAGCTGGGTCGAGATGGAAGCGAACTGGGAGTCATATGAGTTCGGGAAGAACTGGACAACGCCGGGCGGGGACCACGACGCGCTCCCGTTCTGCTCCGGCACGATTGACTTCGTAGTCGGCTGGTATGGCCTTGACCTCTCGCTGCTGATCGACCTCTGGCTGACGGACAGGGCGGACAACTGCGGCATCATCATCGTGCCCGAGGCGACCGCTGAATCCTCCACGAAGACCTTCGTGTCCTCTGACGATATCGCAAGACCGAACGAGAGTCCAAAGGTCGTGCTGAACTATACGCTCGGGTGCGAACAGGGGATCTACGAGTCCGCAGCCATCGGTCCTGGCACGAACACGACATTCAGGACCGCGAGCTGGAACGCGAGCTACCACTCCGCGCTAACGAACGAGTTCTCGGGCGGCCTGCCGTCGAGCAGGTGGTCTTGGACAAACGACCCATCGGACGGCTATGGCTCCTGGGACGTGGGCACCACCTACGCCGGCTATCTGCACGTCGAGGGTGAAGGCGAGAGGGTGCTCAACGGCAGCACGATGGACGCCCACTACCTCCACGAAGACGTGACGGGTGCCTTCGACGCGCGCACGCACCTGTTCACCAGCTTCACCGCGAACAGCATGGGCGCGGGCATGCTGATGCTGGATGACAGCTCGAACTGGCTCGCTGCCGTCCTCACAGGCACGGGTCCCAATGCTAGGATCTCGGCGATCGCGACCGAAGCCGGCCTGACAAGCACGCTAGCAGAGGAACCCTGGACGGGACAGGCGGACGCTCATATCAGACTGATCAGGAACGGCACAGAGGCCACGGTCTACTACGGCCCCGACGGGGTCGTGTGGAACGAGCTGATCACCTACAACTTCTCGATGCCCCTGCAGACGATGGTGCAGATAGGCCCGTGCGTCTATTCGGGGAGTTCCCCGTCGACCCCGCTTGCTGATTTCGACTTCCTGAGGGTGGAGCCGCTCATCGACGCGACGGCCATCCAGGTCAGAGTGCGGCTCGGCAACTCGCCCGTACCCGGCGACCTGACATGGGAGCCCTGGGGAGAGGCGCTCTCGAGCCCGCATGTGCTGGACAGGGACGCGAAGTATCTCCAGTACCAGGTATCGCTCGAGACAGGCCCAGACTGGTACTCCCCATCATTCGACGGCTTCTATTGCGGCCATCAGATGTACGCCACAAGCGGGACGATAGAGACGATGGACCTGACGGTCGACCACCTCAGGAGGTGGCTGACCATCACATGCTCTGAGGAGCTGAACGGGGGTGATGTGAGCTACAGCTACTCGACGAACCACGGGAGCTCGTGGACCCCGCTGGTGACGGGTGTCTCCAACAGCATCTCCGACACCGCACCTGACATCAAACTCAGGATCGTGTTCGGGACGACGGACACGCTCAAGTCACCAAGGGTCGACTCGATTGTCGCACAGTACTCCGTGGCCGCGAGTTCGTTCCACCTCAGCACGCCGGCAACAGTCATGGCAGGGGAGCCTTTCTCTGTCACGATCGAGGCCAGGGACGAGAACAATGTCAAGATCAGCCACTGGACAGGCAGCGTCGCTCTCACCGCGATGGACGAGGACGGCACCTCGCTCGCGAGCTCGAACCTGGCTGAGACGAGCGCGTGGATCAGCACGGGAGGCAGTGTGCTGGTCGCAGATGAGGCTTACACGGTCGCCGAGACCATCAGGATCAGCGCATCTGCGGAGGGCGCCTACGGCTTGAGCGAACCCATAACTGTCCTGCCGGGGCCCGTGAGTCGTGTGGAGATTACTCCCAGGCTTGAGACGGTGCTGGAATATTCAGATGTGGAGTTCGCGGCCATTGCATACGACTCCTATGACAACGTCGCAACTGACTACGCATGCCTCTGGTCCGCGGACGAGGCTGTCGGGACCGTGAACGCGACTGCGGGCAAGAGCGTGACTCTCCAGACTGGCATAGGCGGACAGTCTGGATACCTGACAGCGCATGTGGGCGAGCTCAGCGACAGCATCCTCCTCATGGTAGTGCCCCCGACGTTCTCTCCAGAGATAGTCGGCAGCATCGGCGAGCAGGTCAGGCCCGAGGACTACGGCACGTGGTCGCTGAACATCTCGTCTATGGTGTCAGATGTCGAGGACACCTGGATGGAGATGAGATGGTATGTGACCAACGAGTGGCTCGTGACAGTCTCAGGGGAAAACCGAACGGGGGACATGAGGATCAACTTCACGACGAAGCAGGACCTGTTCGGGTCCAACGTGCTGCACCTGGTCGTCGTGGACTCCGACGGGATGACCGCGTCGACGGAGTTCGTCGTTACCGTCACACCCGTCAATGACCCGCCCTCGATAGACCACATCGCGCCCCTGACAGTGACCCACGACGTCGAATACAACTTCGACTTCCGGTACCACATCTCGGATGTCGACGACACAGTCGACGAGCTGGTCTTGTCCGTCGACGATGCGAGCGCGGCCTATGCCACCGTCAAATGGCTCGTGATAGGGTTCCTCTATCCGTCCGCCCTCAACGGGATCCAGCAGTTCGTCACCGTGAGGGTGACGGACGGGGTCTACTCGAGCTCGACCACCCTGATAGTGTCCGTCTCCTCGGACAAGGTGCCCTATTCGAGGGCGATTCCCGCCCTGTCGCTGGACCAGGGGCAGACGGCGCTCAACGTTCTGGACCTGGGCGACTACTTCGACGACCTCGACGACTCCGTCCTCTTCTACTCGGTACACTCCCACAAGGTCAGCGTCACGATACACCCCAACCACACGGTCGATGTGGCAGCCCCCATCTACTGGTGGGGAGTGGAAGACGTGATCTTCACTGCCTCGGACGAAGAGGGCGCGAGATGCGAGGAGGTCATGACGGTCACGGTGAGGCACGTCAACCAGCCCCCCTCTATCAAGGGCGTCCCCGATCTGGTCGTAAGGTACGACCTGCAATACGAGTTCGACCTCACGCCATACATATCGGATGCCGACAACGCCATCGAGACGCTCCACATATCCACGGACAACTCGTACATCGCAGTCATCGGCTGCACGATATCCCTCCTCTTCCCCAGGAGCCTCGACGGACACGTCATCGAGGTGACACTGCAGGTTGGCGACGGGGAGCTCTCGGACTCGTGCTCGATCTCCGTGAGTGTGTCCCCGAACCTCCCACCGATGCCTCTCGACCTGACGGGGCATGCGTTCCTCGAGGACGGCGAGGTGCCCTATCCTGTCGGGGAGTGCTTGGTATCCCTGTTCACTGACCCGGACGGAGACGACGATGAGCTGGTGTTCCTGGCGTTCACATCCACCGAGTGTGTGAACGCGACGGCAGCGACGAACGACCTTGGCCAGTGGTTCGTCTGGTTCGACACGGAAGACAACTGGAACGGCATCTGCAGCCTGACAGTGCGCGCCGTAGACCCCCAGGGAGGGCTCGTCGAGAGGACGGTGGAACTGGAGGTCATACCGCAGCCCGACCCGCCGCAGCTGATGACGATGGAGCCCATAATGATGGAGGCAGGAACGCAGAGGATGCTCGACCTCACACAGTTCGTGTACGACCCGGACTCCGCATCGGAGAAGTTCTTGTTCTCAGCGATGTGCGAGGAGGGGCAGTACGTCGATGTCCGGGGGAGCGTCCTGGTGCTATCCTTCACTGAGGCGTTCCTGGGCAGGAGCGCGGACTCGCGAGTCTCGGAGATAGAGGTGACGGTGCTGGACGAAGGCGGCTATCTCACAAGCGGGATCCTAACCGTCACAGTCATCAGGCCGCCTGGATCCGGCGCCCAGAGCCAGCTGTGGTTCTATGCTGGCATGATACTCACTGGCGGCGTCGCGATAGGGCTGTTCGTGATGGCCTTCGGCACGCGAAGGAAGCCCTTCGTGGTCCGCGACATGATGCTCATACACAACGACGGCTTCCTGATAGGCCGCCATGCCACGCCGAAGGAGGGCGAGATAGACGGGCACATACTCACCAGCATGCTGACGACCGTCCTGAACTTCGTTGACGACACCATGGCCGCTGGTGGCCGGAGCGCGCTCAGGACCTTCGGCTTCAGGGATTACCAGGTCATAGTCGACAGGGGCGCCAAGGTGTTCGTGGCCATCGCATACGAGGGCGACCTGCCCGAGGGCATAGACGAGACCATGGACGGCTTCCTCAAGACCGTCGAGAGGATCTACAAGAAGAAGCTGGAAAACTGGTCCGGGGACATAGAGAAGGACTTCGCCGGAGTTGAGATGCTCATCCAGTCGTTCGTCAAGGACCACTCCAGGAGGAAGAAGGTCAAGACGGAGACGGTCTGGAAGACGAGGGCCACGGACAGGATGGTGCGGCCAAGGGTGGTGAGCATCCCCATAGGCCACGTGAAGCCAGCGATGGTCGCGGAGCCGAAGAAGAGAATCCGCCTGCGGACAAGGAAACTGAGGACTCGGAAGCGGAAGAAGCCCGAACGGGTGAGAACACTGAGAAACCTGGAGTGGAAGTAGGCCTTCCGCAGTGTTGTCGACCCTTTTTTGCCGGCATGGCTGAAAGCATCCTTCTGAATTACCTTTTGAATCCAATTGACATGATATTCATTATGAATATGCACTTTTATGGCATAAACCAAGTCCTGTCAAGATCCCCTATCGACCGCAGCCCGCGCATCGACCGCGGATACGTAATGTCGGGCCCGACCTAGGTAAAGGAAAAGAAGACATTTGCCTGCCAGGCCCGGACGGCCGGACGGGCAAGAGGGAGTTGAAGGGTTTGAGGCGTCGACGGCCCGTTCATCACTCGTCATCGGGGGGCTTGGGGGGCTCCTCTTCCATCATCTGGGAGACGGGCGACCCCACATCCTTGATCGCGGCCTTGGCATCGGATTCCCTCGCCCTCCTCCTCATCCCGAAGATGGCCCCGATGGATATGATCGCGATTATCGCGATGATGGCCAGCACGATGTACAGGGTCCAGTCGCCGAGTATGGCGCTGCCCTGCCCATTCTCGACCTCGACCTCCAGCGAATGCGTCGCCTCTGCGTTGCCTGCGGCGTCGACCGAGTGGAACTCGACTGTGTGCTTCCCCTCGCCTGAGACGTTCAGGACGCCGGAGTATGTCTGCCAGGTGCCTCCGTCTATCCTGTACTTCGTTGTGCCCACGCCGCTGGTCGCGTCGGTCGCGTTGAGCCAAACGTATGAGCCCGATACGGCGCCTGTGGTCACGGACGCAACCCTGTCGATCTTCACCGCCAGCGTCTTCGTTGCCTCGACCTGGCCGGCATTGTCGACAGAGCGGTACTCGAGCGAGTGGACGCCGTCCGTCTGGACCGATATCGGCACTGAGTAGGTCGTCCACGAGCCGCCGTCTAGCCTGTACTGCGTGTAATCCACGCCCCCATCACCGCCCGTCGCGCTGAGGGTCACGTTGACCCCGGAGAGGAACCAGCCCGCCGAGCCTGAGGTGCCCGCAGGGGCCGCAGTCGTTGTCGGCGGCGGTATCACGATGTTCTCTGCAAGCGCCAGCTCACCGAACTGCTCGATCTCGAAGGAGCTTGGGAGCTGCATGGGCCAAGCGCTCGATCGGCTTTCGTAGGCGTCGTACAGCCCGTAGTAGGACTCGCTCCCTGCGATGAACCCGAGGACATCGCCCTGCGACGCCCCCAGGAGGCTCAGCGGTATCGCGAGTTCGTACACCCTGTGGTTGGCAGGATATCCTGCAGTTGCGCTGAAGCCGACCACGCCCAGAAGGCCGCTGTGCTCGAACGGGGAGCAGTGGAGTTCCCAGTAGCTGATGTCGCTGTTGTAGACGTAGTGCTCCTGTGGTGACCACGAGTTGCCTCTGATCACGAACTGGTCCTCTTCCCCGTCCGTGAAGATGTCATCGTTGCCCGTGTCGAACGCGACGGACATGTAGTCCCATTCATCCTGTGTCGTGTCGCCGTACGCGTCGACGCATATGAACAGGGTCGTCTCGTCGTTCATGATGAGCATGGTCGCGTCAATCCCGTTGATTGGATCTGTCTCACTCAGCTCGATGATGACCGCGTCGTCCCACTCGGCCGTGTCCATCCTGCCGTCGATGGCAGGTGCAGATGACGCATAGGGGGAGTCAATCCTCGGCACGGTCGGATCGAAGTCGGACCAGGCCAGGGATTCAGATGTGGCGCTGCCGCTGTCGAGGTAGTTGCCCCTCTCGTCGTAGAGATAGATGTAAGCGTAGTAGGCGCCCGACAAGCCATGCGTGTACAGCAGCCAGCCCGGGTAGGATAGCTCGACGATCGGGGAGCCCTGGGCGAGAGTGGCATCGACGCCCACCAGGCCGACATAGTCCCAGCCGTCGTCGTAGAGGTAGCACTGGAGGTAGAACGTCCCAGCGGAGATCACCTCGACCGTCGCCTCCACGACCAGCCTGTCATAGGCGGGGTCTGCGTCGTCGTTGGACGCGTAGCACGAGTGAGGCCAGCCCAGCTGAGCTGGGATGCCTTCGAAGTCAGTGTAGCCGTACGCAGTGGTCGTCAGAGAGTCGTCGTCCAGATATCTGCCATCGTCGTCGTAGAGCTCCATGTAGACATAGAAGGGGCCGTCCTCGTAGTTCGAGTATATCAGCCAGCCAACGAATCTCACTTCCACATGGCCGACGGTCGCGTCGAGGTAGGCGATGCTCGTGACGGATTCGATGTCATGGCCCCACCAGTCCTCGAGGAGGGCGTCGATCCTGTAGACTCCAGATAC
>JAFGHM010000080.1 GCA_016930135.1 Thermoplasmatota archaeon
CGAGAAGATATCCTCGCTGCCTTGCAGGAGCGACCTGGGCAAGCTGAAGTTCGAGGAGACGATAGACGAGGACCTGAAGAAGGTGGGCGCGGAGATGGAGAAGCAGTTCGCCACCCTGGGGGTGTGATCGGCATGGCAAAGGAGTACCACACCATCAACCAGATCGCAGGACCTCTCGTGTTCGTCGAGAGGACGGAGCCCGTGGGATATGGAGAGCTCGTGCAGATATCTCTCCCGGATGGGTCCATGAAGAGGGGGCAGGTCCTGGACACATCGGACGAGGTCGTCGTGGTACAGGTGTTCGAGGGCACCGGCGGAATCGACCGTGCGTCCGGGGTCAAGTTCCTGGGCGAGACGGTGAAGATGCCGGTCGCGAAGGACATGCTCGGGAGGATACTGAACGGCTCTGGCGACCCGCTCGACAACGGTCCGCCTATCATACCGGAGAAGCGGCTCGAGATCATCGGCGCTGCCATCAACCCGTGGGCCAGGGACAATCCGCAGGAGTTCATCCAAACGGGCATTTCGACCATCGACGGCATGAACACTCTAGTCAGGGGTCAGAAGCTGCCGATATTCTCCGGCTCGGGTCTCCCGCACAACGACATCGCGCTTCAGATCGCGAGACAGGCGAAGGTCCTCGGAGGGAAGGAGGAGTTCGCGGTCGTGTTCGCGGCGATGGGCATCACGAGCGAGGAGGCTCAGTACTTCATGAAGGACTTCGAGAGGACGGGCGCGCTCAAGAGGGCCGTCGTATTCCTGAACCTGGCCGACGACCCCGCGATCGAGAGGCTGCTCACTCCCAGGCTCGCATTGACGACTGCTGAGTACCTCGCATTTGACCTCGGGATGCATGTCCTGGTCATATTGACCGATCTCACGAACTACTGCGAGGCTCTCAGGCAGATAGGAGCAGCGAGAGAGGAGGTCCCCGCAAGACGCGGCTACCCCGGCTACATGTACACCGACCTCGCATCCATGTACGAGCGCGCGGGCAGGATCAAGGAGAAGAAGGGCTCGATCACGCAGTTCCCAATACTGTCCATGCCCGGTGACGACATCACACACCCCATACCGGACCTGACAGGTTACATCACCGAGGGACAGATCGTCGCCTCGAGGGACCTGCACAGGAAGGGGATATTCCCGCCGGTAGCGGTCGAGCGGTCTCTCTCACGGCTCATGGGCCAGGGCATAGGCCCGGGCAGGACGAGGGAGGACCACAGAGCGGTCTCCGACCAGCTCTATGCGGCATACGCCGAGGGGAGGGACCTGAGAGGCCTGGTGGCGATCGTCGGGAAGGAGGCGCTCTCGGAACGAGATCGGAAGTTCCTCGACTTCGCAGACGCTTTCGAGGACAGGTTCGTCCGCCAGGCCAAGTCCGAGGACAGGACCATCGAGCAGACACTCGACTTAGGATGGGAGCTGATCTCGATGCTGCCCGTGGATTCGCTGACAAAGATAGACCGCAAGTTCATCGAGAAGTACCATCCAGCCGAGAAGAAGAAGTGAGGGCAAGATGCCGCAGAGGGAGATCCAGCCGACGAGGTCCGAGCTGCTCGAAGTCACCAAGAGGATCAGGTTGACCCAGAACGGTCACAAGATACTGAAGCTGAAGCGAGATGGCCTGATCCTCGAGTTCTTCAAGATACTGGACCAGGCGAAGGACCTCAGGCTGGAGATCGCCCGGCGCTACAAGGAGGCGAGCGAGAAGATAGCCATCGCGAGTGCTGTGGATGGCGTCATCGCGGTCAGGTCCGCCTCGTATGCCCTCACGAGCCATCCCGAGATACAGCTGCGAAGCAGGAATCTGATGGGCGTGGTCGTGCCGGAGATAGAATCGACGAGGATATTGGCCCCGATCACCGACAGAGGCTACGGAATCATAGGCACCTCGCCTCGGATCGACGAGGCTACGGAGGCCTACGAGAACCTCGTCGAGACCGTCGTGAAGGCGGCGGAGCTCGAGACGACTATGAAGAAGCTCCTGGAGGAGATAGAGAGGACCAAGAGGCGCGTCAACGCCCTCGAGTTCAAGGTGCTACCTGAGCTGCAGGAAATCGAGAGGTTCATCAGGTTCCGGCTTGAGGAGATGGAGAGAGACAACACGTTCAGGCTGAAGCGCATCAAGGACAAGTCGGCGAAGGCCGCAGAGGCGTGACGAGATGTCCGTGGCCGACCTGCTCCGCGACAAGCAGTTCATGATGAAAGTCGCCTTGATCGCTTTCATCTCTAGCCTGGTCTTCATCGCCATCGGGGCCTACTTCATAATCCTCGAGCTCGTCGGATGACTGCGCTCAGAGGTCGGTCAGCGCCGTGCCCTCTTGCTCAGATACTGTCCTCGGACAGAGAGCGCGTGCAGGGCTGTCACGGCTCTCTCCGGGACGGGCATGACCGGCACCCCTCTTCCGTCGAGGAACCTCTCAGACTCCGGATCCTCGATGCCAGCGAAGCAGGCGACCGTCGGCTTTCCGCTCAGCTTCGCAGTGATGGATATCCACTTGGCCAGCTCGAACAGGTTCGTCGCCGCCTGCCTCGCGGCTATCACGAGTATGCCCTTCACCTCCGGTGCCTGCCCGACGATCGTCAGGACGTTGGAGTATCTGGCCGTGTCGGCGTCCCCGATGATATCAATCGGATTGCCCCAGCTCCAGGTGGGGGGACAGACCTTGCCTATCTCCGCGAGCGTGTTCGCTGAAAGCTCGGCGAGTTCCAGCCCCATCTCTTCGGCGTAGTCGGTGGCGATGACACCCATGCCGCCAGCATTGGTGACGATTACCAGCCCATCCCCTTTCAGGGGTGGCTGGTTCGCCAATGCCTGGGAGGCGTCGAAGAGTTCGAACATGGTCCTCGCCCTGTACACACCGGTCTGCTTGAACACAGCGTCGAATGCCGCGTCCGACCCCGCGAGCGCACCCGTGTGCGAGCTCGCGGCCTTGGCGCCCTTCTTGGACCTGCCCGCCTTGAGTATCACAATCGGCTTCTTCCTCGAGCCCTTCTCCAAGGCCTTGAACAGCTCCTGACCCTTCCTGGTCGATTCCATGTACGCCGCGATGCACTTGGTCTTGGGGTCGTTCGAGAAGTAGCTCACCAGGTCAGCGTCGTCTATGTCCGCCTTGTTGCCCGTACTGACGAACGCCGAGAATCCCAGCAGCTCGCCTATGGAGTATTCGATGGCCGCAGTACAGAAGGCGCCGCTCTGGGAGAAGAATGCTATCGCGCCCTTCATTGGCGTCGTCCTCGCGAAGGACGCGTTCAGGTTATGGTGTGGGGATATGACTCCCAGTGAGTTAGGGCCAACGATCCTGATCCCGTGCTTCTTGGCTATCCCAAGGATCTCCTTCTCCCGGGCCTTCCCCTCCTCATCGCCCTCGGAGAACCCAGCCGATATGATGGTCGCGCACTTCACGCCCTTCTTGCCTGTCTCCTCGAGCACGCCTCCGACGAGCTTCGCGGGCACCACAATCACAGCCATATCGGGCGTTTCCGGACAGTCAAGTATCGATGCGAAACACGCTATGCCCAGAATCTCTTTGTAGTTCGGGTTGACGAAGTACACTCTCCCCTTGTACCCCTCGCTGAAGAGGTTCTCGATGATTATGTTCCCGATCTTCCCCGATGTGGGCGTTGCGCCTATGACCGCGACCGACTTGGGGTTGAAGAACCCGTCGAACTCGTGCACGGTGGGCAATCCCGCTAGTCAGATATCAAATCTTTGACTTGAACGCTCAGCTGGAGAAGTCCTCAACCCAGCTCTCGCCGCTGCCGAGGTCTACCATTGGCACCTTCGCGGGGTCGGGGATCTGGTTGTGCATCCGCTGGAAGGCCGTCTGAGATTGCCAGGCCGACGCGTTGATCAGCTTTATGCCCCTGTACTCATCGACCTTGCACGCATGGATGTGTCCCGTCACGAAGATCTCCGGGACCCTGTCGATGACGAGGTAGTCCTTCTGCTCGGGTGCGATAGCGGTCTTCTCGCCGTAGATCGGCGCCATGTGCCTTCTCCTGAGCATGTCAGCCATGATCTTCTCCGGCTCTCTGTAGGAAAGGCTTCTGACATTCGCGACGAAATCGTCCATGCTGCGTCCATGATACGCTAGGATGATCCTGCCTTCGATATCCATGTAGCAGGGGTTGCCCACGAATGTCACCCGCGAGTCGAACATCGAGGTCACCTCCTTCGGCAGAGCGGGCTGCGGCTCGGCGAGTCTGACCGCATCGTGGTTGCCCGGCATCATCACTATCTTTATGCGCTCAGGTATTTTGGCGGCAAGTCTTGCTAGCTCATTGTACTGATCGTAGACGTCCTCAATGGCCAACTCGTCTTCCTGCCCCGGGTAGATGCCGATGCCATCCACGAGGTCGCCTGGCATCACGATGTACCTTATCTCCTTGGCCACAGGGTCCTTCGCCAGCCAAGCCATGAACCGCTCCCACGCGTCCTCCATGAACTCAGTGCTCCCGACATGTATGTCCGATACGAACGCGACTATCGAATCGGCTCCGTTCTGGACCATTCCGCTGTTCAGAGGCACGTCAGGCCGCACGAAATCTTTCGCTAGCACTATCTCGCCGTCCTTGCTGAAGGACCCAATCACCCCGACTACCTCGTCCTTGATGAACGAGCCAAGGAGGACCCGTGGAGCGGTCTTCATCACGAGCACCTGGACCTTGTCCTCCTCGTCCTCGAGCTCGAGCATAGTGTGACCTTGCTTGGTCGAGCGAACATCGTTCACCATGCCCACGAACCTCACGTCCCTCTGGACCCTCTTGGCCCGGGCTATCGACACCAGCCCGGACAGCTCGCGCCGCTTCGCAAGCATCTTCTTCAGGGTCACGAACCTGTCGTTGAAGAGCTTTGCGAAATCGATCACGTTGCCCACACAGGTCGAGTCGCCAGTGATGTCCTTCAGGATCCTCATCCCCGAAGCTGGTGAGGGTTGCCCCGCAGCCTTCTCCGGCGAGCGGGTCACAGGACGCTCCACGGTCTTCTTTCCCGCCTTTGGAGGCCTCTCGGTCGACAGGCATTCCAAGTAGCTTTCAACGTCGGTCCTCGTCAATATGAGCGGCCTGTTCTCATGGTCATCGGAGATCAGCTGGACGCATCTCATCGCGTCAGGCGCCTGCACGAGCGCGTTGAGCGCGTCAGGTTCGACAAGTATGCCCTTTTCCGTGAGCGCTCCCAAAACTCGGTTCTTCATCCCGCGAATCCTAGCGCGGACGTCTTTAAATATCTTTTCCAACATGGCTGGCTCATGTTGGATATCCGCCTTAGGACTCCGTGTTATCCGACTGAGGACAGGGACGCGGTCGTGCGCGCTATCCGCAACCTCTTCCCAGACGCCGAGATCGAGGGCGATGTCCAGATAGTTGCGATCTCTAAGTCACTGGACGCCTTCGGCGAGCTGTTGAAGAGACACAAGATAAGGGATGCCGCTCGCAAGGTGATGCGACGCGGCATGACAGGCAATACGACCCACTTCCGACTCAACAAGCAGGTGGCCGCGGTTGGCAAGGTATCTTTTTCGGAGGAAAGCCACGCGCTCGGCGACATCGAGGTATTCATAAGCGCGGCGGACATAGAATCCGTAATAGACTCGACGGCCCCGAATACCAGGCAGGTGGCAGAGAGATGATTGGCATAGGGTCCCCGACCTTCTGTCTCCATCCTTTCGAAGAGGCTCTGGAGGCGATATCCAAGAATTTCCAGCTCTGGGAACTGCTCTCCGAGGGCGAAGACCGGCTCGATATCATCCGAGGCACTCTGAAGCATGCCATCGAGTCGACCGACATGCGCTTCCAGGTCCATGCGCCCCTGAGCGATGTCAACATCGGGAGTGTTCACGAACCCATGAGACGCGCGGCCGTCGCCCAGATAACAGAGACCATCTCCAGTTGCAGGGATTTGGGTATACCGCTCGTCACAGTCCACCCGGGGTTCGTGCAGGGGATAGCGTTCTTGGACCGGGCGAGAGCACTCGAAAAGACCAAGGAGTCCTTGAAAGAGATAGCGAGATCCGCACAGGAGAACGCGGTCGAGGTCGTGGTTGAGAACATGCCCGCGAACATAAACGCCACCTGCACGACCGCGAAAGAGCTCGTCGAGGCAATCGAGGGCACCGGGTTCCGAATATGTTTCGACATGGGTCATGCAAACACATCTGGGCAGCTCGATGCGATGCTAGCCCTTGCGGAAAGGTTCGGCAATGTCCATCTGCACAACAACGAAGGGCAGTGGGACCAGCACAATGTCGTGAACGAGGGCACAGCCGATCTCGAGAAAGTCCTCTCAGTTCTGCGAAGGCAATACCGTGGGAACATGATCATAGAGTCGACAGACCTCGAGAGCGGCATCAGGAGCAAGACAGTTCTCGAGCGCGCCCTAGGATAGGAACCCACACCTGAGGCATTCGAACCTGCCGTCCTTCCATCGGGCCTCCACACCGCCACACCGTGGGCAGACGTATCCGCCCATGACGCCAGCTCTCTGCGGAGGCGGAGCGGGAGATGAGCCCCCTCTGATGACGCCCTCCTGCAGCTCGATTTGCTGCTCCGGTTGCCACTGACCTTGGCGCAATTGCGGAGAAGGTGGAGGGGCGACCGGCCAAGGGCTCCCCCAGACCGCAACGACGGGCTTGGGCTCGAGCAATCTCCGGCCTGACAGGAACTCGATTACCCTTACCACATAGTACACGAAGAACACGAGGCCAAAGGCTGCCCACAGGACTATTCCGACTCCTGTGATCAACGCCAGGCCAACGGAATCCGAGATCTCTATGGGCATGCTGAGGTAATCTGTCCCGAAGTGCAAGGTCACGCTTGCGGCTATCCCGTACCTGAGGAAGAGGTATCCGAAGGCGAGGCCGCCAACTGCGGCGGGCAATATCTTCCACGCTCCCCATCCGCCAGTGAAGTGCGCAATGCCGAAGATCGCGGAGGACGCAATGAGGAGCAATACCTCTAGTATGCCCATCTCGAATCCTCCTCCGATCACATATGATCGGAGCCTCGTCTGTCTTCTCCTGCGGGCGAAGTCGACCACAAGCAACGGGAGGCCTATCATGAGGATCCTCACAATGATCTCCTCCCACACCGAGGCGTTCGCAAGCACGAACAGATACTCTGCCGTTGTCGCGGCTTCCGGAACTTCATCAGCCGACGTATCCGACAGCAGAGCGACCAGGAGCGAGAAGAAGAGTGTTGCGAACAGGAGACCAACGGTGGCGAATACGACGCTATGCTCCCGTGATTTCGCATTCATCATGAGTTCCTTGAAGAACGGCCCAGCCCCTCTGACGAAGAAGACCGTGCAGCTGGCTATGATCGCCACGATGAGAAGGTAGTAGTAAGCCAGTAATGTCGACCCGGACAGGGTCACGAGCGGTACAATGAATGGAACGGCTAGGAAGAGCACGTGCTCCGTCCAGGCCTCTGAGGCTTCCACGATCACAGGGGTGACTACGGTGGCACCGTATACGAGCACAACGATAGACAGTGCAAGCTGTGCGAGGAAGGAGAGCATCACATAGGCGCTCACAGTCTTCACTATCTGTCTGACTGGGGCGCGCTTCTGCGCTGAAGGATAGTACGAGGCGTATTCGTACGGAAGGCGCCTGAGCCCAGCGGGTGGGATGTTCGCATGTCTGAGGGACTGCCTCACCGCGCCGCAGTTCGGGCAGTACACCCCGCGTTCGGGTATGGCGCTTCCACAGAACACGCAGAATTCCTGGGGCGGTTGGGAAGGTGCTGGCTGCGCCTCGCTCGACACATCCAGCTCGAACCATCTGTGCTCTATATTACACTATCGTACAGCGTCTGGACGATTCTACGATGTGCTGGATGGATGTCCGCACCGGTCGGGCCGGTCTTGCGCAAGTCTGGGCCGTGGTCATGTCGAGGCCATGGATGCGAGCCTTCAGCCACGAACATTTATATTTGGCAACTATGTTCGAGGGCCGCCCACCAAAATGGAGGCAAACGAATGGATGACGAGAAGGAGACCAAAGTGCAGTTCGAGACGCTGAGCGCCGAGAAGATACCGTTTGGCAAGAACAATTTCTTGGAAGTGGCACGGAAGAAGGCGATAACTGACGAGGGCGTGAGCGAGTTCATCTCAGTATCAAGGGGGTACTTCCTTCCAGATGGGAGTGAGAAGTACAAGAAGTCGATAACTATCCCGGACGACCCCACCATCAAGGCTTTCGTCACGGAAAAGATCAACAAGCTCTGAACCCGCAAGGGCTCGGGGGCTGCACAGACGGCGTGGCTTCCGATATCATGGTGAGGCCGAGCGGCTTCGCCAAATATCCCATTTTTCACTTGCGCTTCGAGTGCGCCGCCTTCTCGATTAAGAGTTCCAAGTAAGTGAGCGGTTCGGGGTTGTCAAGTCCGAGATCGTTCGTCACTGATTCCAGCAACTGTTGTGTACGCTCCGTTGATTCCGTGAGTACCTCCAGCTCGACGAATTCCCCGAGGCCATCCACCCAATCGAGTTCGATCCTCAGCTTGTCGAAGATGTAGCTGTCCCTTCTCTTGGTGACCGTGTACCCCTCCGCGAACCCGAGCCGCTCGACAATCCTCTGCGCAGCAAGTGGATCATCCACTCTGAGCGTGATTTCCTCGCGGGACTTCCCTGTGGCCGAGGTCAACCTTGGCCCCTTGTATGTCAGCTCTGCTCCCTCAGCCATCTTCCTGAGCCTGAGGGCTTCGTCCGTCTTGCCGAAGTCACGTGCGGGATGGACGAAGTAGACGTCCTCCATCGTGCCCGAGAAGGTCTTCTCCGCTTCCAGCCTAGCGAGGGACTTCTCGACCTTGTCGTTCCCGGGAGAGCGGAATTTCACCTCTACCTCTATCACGTCCCCCGTCAATCGCGAGGGAGTAGATTAATCTGTCCTGAGCCAGCCAGTCTCATTCGGCGGAACAGTACCAAAAGATATAAGTCTCGTCTTAGTGATTGAAGCCCCCCCAGACCAGGTGTGTCGCATGGAGCAACCAGAAAGGGCCATAAGGCTGCGCCGCGAGGAGCTTGTTGAGATAAAGAGGCTTTATGAGACTGTGATGACCTTCGCTTCGCACGGCATGTTCTACAGGAGCGGTCGAATCATGGGCGACAGGCTCCTGAGGACATCCGGTTCGGAGCTTGCGAAGGTTCGAGAGGCTCTGATCAAAGAGGGTTGGGTCACCGATATCGTCTTCGAGGGAGACACCATAACCGCGATAGGGTCCATAGAGGCGTCCAACTCGGACACCCCCACGTGTCACATGCTCAGGGGGATTCTGGCCAAGATATTCGAGGAGCGCACCGGCAAGGACGTCTATTGCCATGAGAGGAGGTGCGTCTCCAAGGGAGATGACAAGTGCGTGTTCGTGATAGACACGGAGGTGTTGTGAGTTGACGAGGAAGACCACTGGCATCCCCGGGCTCGACGGGATGCTCCAGGGAGGCTTTCCGTTCCCATCCGCCATACTCGTCGCCGGGGAACCGGGAACCGGCAAGACCACGCTCGCAGTCCAGAGCCTGTTCCACGGGGCCCATCAGGGCGAGAAGGGGCTCTACATAACCGCCATCTCAGAGCCCCAGTGGCTCGTGCAGAAGTTCCTGTCTTCGTTCTCGTTCTACAACCAAGAATTGGTCGAGAGGGGTGCTGTGAACTTCATAGACATCGGGCCAACGCTTCTCAAGAACCCGAGCGACATGCTCGGCATAATCCGGAAGCATATTGAGCAGTACCAGCCCAAGAGGATAGTGATCGACCCCATCACCCCGATGACCGACATGCTGCAGTGGAGGGGTGAGACAAGGGAGTTCATGCACGAGCTGTTCGCTTGCCTCAAAGGTTTCGAATGTCTGACTCTGGTAACCTCCGAGATGTCATATGACGACATCTCACACAGCCAGGAATCGTACATGGTCGATGGCGTCATCATGCTGTCCTATCCCGAGGAGGAGAAGGTGAGGCGCAAGTTCCTGGAGGTCCTCAAGATGAGGGGGACTAAGCATACCACGGGCAGACAGCTCATAGATATCACCGACGAAGGCCTGGCTGTGCAGGCAGGTCTCAGATAGAGCACATTCATGAGCCCTCATGATGAGCCGATCCTGAAAGGCGGTAGCTCATACCTTTTCACAGAGCATGCCGTCTCGAAGGCCTTCGGGGCCTTCAAGCGTCTCATGGCCGAGGGCAAGAGAGGGCTCGTGATCACGAGGACGCACCCGGCCAGAATCCAGACGGTCTACGGCCTCGACTGCCCCATCATGTGGATCGCGAAGTCGGCCAGGCCGACGGGAGGCATCATCAGCCTCGAGCCGACAAGGCTGATGAAGATACATAGCACGATATCGGACTTCATCAAGGCGAATCCTGGCGCCACAGTCCTCCTGGACGGCCTCGAATATCTCGTCACGGAGAACGGTTTTGCAGCTGTCATGAAGGCCGTCCAGCTCACAAACGAAGAGGTGGCAATGTCGGGTGCCTTTCTCCTTGTGCCCATCGACCCTCGCGCGTTCGAGACTCAGCAGCTCGGGCTCTTGGAGCGCGAGTTCTCGATGCCGGGAGAGCACAAGCTCTACGGTAGCTCCTAGTCTCGAGAGGCTCCCATTTTTCTACCTGGAAGTGCCTTCCCAGGAAGATGACTGAGGCCAATCAGCTCGGCAGGGTTCATGTGATCACCGGGCCGGGAAAGGGAAAGACCACGGCCGCATTCGGCCAGGCAATGCGGGCTGCGGGGCACGGCATCAGGGTCTGCATAGTGCAGTTCATGAAGACGGGCGAGACGACTGGTGAGGCGGTAGCAGCCAAGCACATTCCCGAGATCGAGCTCGTCCAGTTCGGGACTGGGCGGTTCGTGGACCCGAGGAAGGTCTCAGCGGACGACATCAGATGCGCCAAGGAGGCTCTTGCACACGTCCGCGCAGTTCTGTCAAAGCACGGATGCGGCCTGCTGATAATGGACGAGGTCAACGTAGCGGTCTCGTTCGGCCTTCTAGAGGCCAAGGAGGTCATAGAGCTACTAGATACGAGAGGGGAGGGAGTCGAGGTGGTCCTGACCGGCAGGAACGCCCCGCTCGAGTTCATAGACTATGCTGACTACGTCTCTGTCATAGACAGCTGGAAGCACCCCTTCGATGGCCGCGATGGCAAGTCCAGAAAGGGCATCGAATGGTGAATTGGCCTCATGCGGTCTTGTCCTTGAGGAAGAGGAGATACCTTATCTCCTCGGGCGTGAAAAGTGTGCTCTTCCTCAATCCCTTCTGGTCGTTCTCCCTGAGCATCTTCAGCACCATTGGCTGTCCGTAGGTGATCTGCATTATCCTCTTCAGGGCATCTTCCTCGATGCGGTCGTTTCCAAGGAGCTTCCTGGCGCTCATCGCGTCCAGGCCCTTTATCCGGAGCTCTTGAACGATGCCCGAATCGACATGTCTCTTCTGATAGAACCAGTTGTAGGCCGGCGTCTCCTGCCTTGCGTTTATGATCGCCTTGGCGGAGTCGGTGCTCTCCACCAACCATCCGAAGAACTCGACCACGTCCTCGGGCACTGAGAAATAGTCGTCGAACACCAGGAGCGTGTTGTCCAGGCCAAGAACCCCCTTGACATCGCCGATTCCCTTCTCGATCCTGCGGGCGAATGCGATGAGCTGTCTCTCGATCTCCTCAGCGCTCGTATCCTCCCTGAGGCCGACCCAGAGCACGTCCTCCTCATCCTGGCTCTCGACGAACTTCCTCGTCAGAGTGGTGGTGCCGTACCCTCTGTTGCCCAGGACGACCAAGACCCGCGCATGCGAGTCCATGAACCCGTCCATCTTCTCCAGCTCTGGTCCCCGGCCGTAGAACCGATCGAGGTGCGGCGCCTTGGTGAGGTCCCGCACTGGTGCGCGCCGTCTCTCGTCGATGGCGAGGACTCCATCCTTCATCTGAGAGATGGCAGTGACGGCCCTCTTCCTTCCCACTAGTTCCTCGATCATCCGGCCGGTCATGCGGACGATGGCCCCGTCCTTCAGAACCGAGAACTCTTGGGTCTGTGCAGTCTCCAAGAGCTTCTCCGTCGCCCTGAGACCCTCGGTGGTGGCTACGTAGACGCTCATCCTTCTCTCATGGCCTTTGACCCTTGCGGTCAGCTCGGCCACAAGTCCATCCTTTATAAGGCCCTTGACAGCCCTCGGGACATGAGTGCGGGAGATGCCCACGGCCACCGCTATCCCCGCCTGCGTGCAGTCCGGTGGATACTCTTCCGGCTGGATGTCGGTCGCGAACCTCGAGATGTGCAGAAGTACCCTGTCATTGACGCTCAGCTGGCCAGGCTCCGGCATCGGTGCTTGTCATGCGACTGTGTTTATATAACCGTGCTGGTGGGCACGCACGCGTTCGATCGGCGCCTGGAGCATTAGCTGGTAGTCTGGTAATGACCTCAACATGTTTATATACGGTCCATAACGTTGAATCGCACAGTACACGAATCAGGATTCTCTCCCCCCGGAGGCCAGTGAAGATGTACATCGATGTTCGGAAAAAGAAGTCTTGGAAGAACAGCGCAGGTGTTTCCGAGGTCGTCGGTAACATCATGATTCTCGCAATCACCGTTGTGCTGTTCAGCAGCATCATGGCGTTCGTGCAGCAGATGCCGATGCCGGAGCAGACCACTAAAGCCTCCTTCTCGGCGAGCATCTCCTTCTGGGACAATGGCGAGAAGGCCAATCTGACGGTCGTTCACGCAGGCGGCGCGACACTGAAGGTCATCGACACCATCGTGCTCGTCGAGCTCGACAACGTCTACCAGAGGTACAATCTGTCCGATGACGCCAGCATGGCGGGATCCGTCAATTGGGCGACCGGGATGGCCTGGAAGAAGACTCTGGAGGACACGAACTACACCAGCTCCGTCACCGTGTTGGTTCTGGATCTCAGGACCAGCTCGCTGGTTTGGTCGAGCCAGGTCACAGGCGGGAGCGGCGGGAACGCCCCGAACATACTCCAGAGATACGTCGATTCCAATCCTTCGACACCGACGCCTGACGCTGTCAAGGAGTGGGACAACTTCACACTGTTCGTGACGATCACCGATTCGGACAACGACCTGAACACCACCGACGGTGTCTGGATCGACTCCTCCGACCTGGAGAAGGACGGGGACTTCAGGAAGAGGTACCCAGATGCCGTATCGGGCTCCACCTACAGATGGGACTTTCTGGGCATCAAGGATAGGAAGATGAACTCAAGCGCCCTCGACGGTGGCGTCGTCATGATATACGCAGTCGATCTCAAGGGGCATGTCTCCGCATCATCGTTCGTGATGACGGTGACAGTACTGCCAGTGCAACCGATCCGGCTGCCCAACCCAACGGAGTACTCCTATTCTGGGGACAGCTTCCTGCCATCATACATAACCTGGTTCTTCGACAACCAGGGATACGGCATATACGAGGAGGCGTTCAACGGCACAACGCCTATGGGCATCATCGACGTGGCCCGCCCCAACACCACTTTCGAGAAGGAGAGCCTGGTGTTCGTCCGAGTCGCCAGCATGGTCCTGAACAACATACTCGCACAGAACAGCCTCGTTGTCGTGGACACCAGGACGAACATGCCGATCCAGCCGCTCTTCTGGAACCTCAGCACGCCCGCGAGGCCTTTCTATCCCGTCTCCGGGACCGGCGGCGGGATATACATATACGAGTGCCAGTTCTACACCCACCCGCTCCCTCCGAGCGCCTACACCATGTTCATCACTCTCAAGAACCAGCCGAGCGCTGGAGCCCCCCAGAGGGCCTTTGAGCAACAGCCGATGATACTGGTTGAGGATCCGGACTCTCCGATATCGTTCTGGCCCAAGGTCACGCTGTATAGGGACAGCGACTACTCGGTTGAGTGGGGGACCCAAGGAGATCCGTTCGAGGTGGCCTCCTCCGACGCGTACAAGATCTACGTGACCATAGAGGTCCAGAACACGGACAACCCGCCGAACCCGACCGTCGCAGAGGTCAGGATCAAGGATATGACGGGTGCCACTGAGCTCTACGGTTCTCCCCCAGCGGGCAACATGATCTCCTCAGTTGGAAGGCGCGACTCCACGCACTACAACTTCAGCATAGACCTGAGGATGAACAACGGCGTGCAGTGGAGGGCGGGGGTCAACTCCTACAACCTGTTCATATCGAAGATGAACGACACGAACGAGGGCATATACTCGATCTCCTCCCAGGTGTTCGTGAAGGGAGCTGGCCAGCGGGCGGACTTCGTGATCGGCACATCTGGGATGGCAACCGGCCAAAGCAACTTCAACACGAGGGAATATGTGTATTACATACAGAACAACCTCCTGTTCAGCACGCGCGTCCTCTGGCTTGACGAGAGCACCCCAGGAGACAACAACGACTACACGGTCACCGCCATGGCCGTTGGCGACATCGATACCGACGGGGACAAGGACATCCTCGCGGCCCTCGCATCCAGCAACTACCTGATGCTGTTCGAGAACACCCTGAGCACGTTCGGGACCTGGCAGTCGGGCAGCATGATCTACAGACCGGATGGATACAGCTACCACATCACCTGGATAGCAGTGGGCGACTTCACCGGAGACGACAACAACGACTTCGCCTATGTCAACTCGAACGGGCAGATCGTTCTCTACGAGACGAAGTACGGCTCGAGGGGGACGATATACACCCCGCCGGCCCTCAAGGGCTGGAGCACACCCGTGTCCAAGATAGAGCTGGCCGACATGACGGGAGACGGAAGGGCTGATCTCGTCGTCCTGGGCAACGGCAAGATATACATCTATGACCTCAGGTACACCTACGATCTCGCGCTGGTCCCGTACTTCGAGGACAGGGCGCTGTTCGACGTGTCGGATGGGGTCACCGTTGACTTCGACATCGAGTACATGAACGACGACAACCACCTCGACATCGTGACCGCAGATACGACCAGTGCGTACACTGGCGGGTACAACGGCGTGAACGTTAACTTGTATACCACAAAGCCGGGCTCACAGACCGTCCTGGACTATGACCTGGCGGGCTGGATACCGAAGATCGACGCAGGCGCGGTGGGATCAGGCACCGTGGAGAATACCCAAATCATCGACAGCTCAGCGATAAGATTCATCGAGGAGAGCTCGGGCGACAATCCGGGGCGCGTCGTCATGACCATGAGGTTCGACGAGTTGCCCGACAGGGCCGACCTGCAGTTGAGGCTCCACGCCAAGACTGGCGCTTTGGGCGGTCTGCCTCAGGAGGTCTTCTATGTCTGGTACTCGATCGATGGCACGGTCTTCACTCCGGTCCTCACCATATCGAGTGCCACCTATCAGGACTACACCTATGACCTGCCGGCCACAGTGATGGGCAAGGCGATCTATCTCAGGATAACCGATTCCTTGCTGACCGAGGCCAGCGGTTCGATCATGGACTACATAGACCTGGACATGGTCGGCGTGTTCACCGACACCTTCGACGGCTACGCGCCGAAGGGCGTGGCTTTGGATACGACCTGGAAGTGCGTCCGAGGCGCTAACATAGATGGCAATGCGACCTTCCTCGAGGTGGTCGTCGCCAAGCACCACGATGCGATTCAGGCCAACTCTGTCTGGAAGGTCTACAGGACAACGGACGGCGAGACCTGGAGCCTTCTGCCAGGTCAGCCTTCGGGCGACACGACACTGTATATGAACCCGAGCGCGATGCTGTCGACGACCTACTTCACCTACACTGCCCCGACGCTGTTCGACGCTGTCGACATCAACGGTGACGGATACACGGATATCCTCGTCACGAACCTGACCCAGACTGCCGTCACGGGGTACTGCATATCCAATGTCGGGTTCTACATGAACCTGTGGACCGGGTCGGGCATGTCCTTCAGGTACTTCCCGGTGCACGACTGGACCAACGACAAGCCGACGGGCAAGATAAAGAACCCGTTCGTGACAGTCAACATCGGTGTCCAGATGGTAGTGACCGGGTGATCTGGCCCCCTGCGTGAAACCCCAACAAACTCCATACACTATTCTGTGTTCTTGTCATCGAGGAGTCTCTGCACTTCGGCCATCCTCTCAAGCTCTATCACCGCCAAGAGCCTCTGCGTTCCTGCGCATGCCGACATTATGCCCTTGGCCATCGTCTCGGCGCGCTCATGCTCGATCCTTCTGAAGCAGTCGAGGTTGTTGACCGCCCTGTCCCAGGCGAGCACGAACTCCTCAGGGTTGCGGTCGCTGAACCTGCGCCTCCTCACCACCCAGGTCCTGGTCGAGTGCCTGAACAGGGAAGTGCCGTCCACGAGCGCACAGTAGAGGTCGGTGTATGTCCTCTCATCGATGTCCACGGGCACTATCGGGACGCCGAAATGGTCTGCCAGCTCCACGGCCGCCACGTAGCATGGAGGAGGCGCGGAGACTTCGCCAAACCTGCTCAGGCCCTCAGCGTATATCTCCTCGTACCTCGTGAGCTCCGGCTCGTAGTCTTCCGGGATCTGCCTGAGCCCGTCGAGCTCCTCTTTCGAGAGCGATATGGCCATCTTGTCGGGCCGGAATAGCTCGAAGACCTGCTTCACCGCCCCGGCCTCGGACTTCAGGCCCTTGATGACCCCGAGGACCTCTATCCTGCAGTCGTCCCTCTCGATCGCGTCAGACCTCTTCATGTCTTCTTCCTCTTCTCTCGCAGGAGTATCAGCTCGAGGACATCGTCCGCATCATCGGCACGTCTCAGCTCGTCCCTGGTTATCAGTGGCGTCCCTTCAATGTCCTCTTTGGCCGGTCTCTCGTGGACGAATATGACGGACTTCTTCTCCGTGACCCTGGATATGTTCCCGACCACCCTGGCCTTCCTCAGTGCCATCTCCGGGCTCTCGCCTATGCCCGTCAGCAGCAGCAGGTCCTGCTCGCTCGCGAGTGCGTCGAACGGACACCTTATCGTCGGGACGACCGAGTATCCGATCTCCCTCAGCATCTCGAACACGTCCCTGTTGAGGCCTTTAAAGGCCTCGAAGGTCCTCAGGGTCCTCTCGACCTCCGCTGTGTACGAGAAGGGGTTCAAGGGCACCACGATGGGCTCGTTGAGGAACTCCTCGATCTTCGCTGCGATCTCGATCATGGCTCCCATGCCCCCCTCGTACATCTGGATCGCCTTCCTCGACACGCCCGCGACCTCAGCGAGGGTCCCGAGGGATATGTTCCTCTCCTGTCTAATCCTCCTGAGCAGCTCACCATCGAGGCGCACGTACAGGCCGCCGGGGGCGGCGTACACAAACGGAGGCACTCCCTCGATTATGTGCTCATGGAAGGTAGCCTCGGATATGATGGGCACTCCGAACCTGGAGTACAGAATACCGTCCTCCAGCTTGCCAGCGCTCGAATGGAGGCCTATCACGAGGGGGCTGCCATCAAGCGCATTGGCGATGACCCTGAGCTGCTCGGCGTCCTCAGCAGACAGGGAATCGATGTTGGTGAGGACCTTGATTATCAGCAGCTGTTTGTCTCTGCGTGCGATGACATCGAAGCTGATGCTGCGTATGTTGTGAGGGTCCGAGATGAAGAACCCTGTCTTCCCCAGGGATTCCCGCACCCTGACCAAGAGATCCTCGCGTCTGACTGCCATCTCAGTCCTTCTTCTCCTTTCCGTAGTGCTTCGGTTCTATTGAAGATTACACACGAAGGGCGTCACCTGTACATGCTGTTGGGCGAGAGCTTCTCGTACCTCCTCAGCTCGCTCTCGCTCATCGGCTCGATGTTCTGCATGGCCTTCTCGAAGTATTTCATTCCGACGCTGACCTTCTTGATCGACTCCTCGTCGAGGTCCTCGCCCTCCAGGACATAGTCCCTGATTGCCAGCATGACGGCCTCGTTGCACACCGCGGCGATCTCCGCACCGGTGAAGTTCTCCATCTTCACCGCGAGCTTCGCCAGGTCAACATCATCGGCGACGGGTTTGCCTCTGGTATGTATCTTGAGGATCTCCTTCCGCGATTCGAGGTCCGGTGGCCCTATGTGCACCATCCTATCGAACCTGCCGGGCCTGAGCAGCGCGGGGTCGATGATATCCGGCCTGTTCGTGGCAGCTATGACTATGACGTTGTGGAGGGACTCGAGCCCGTCCATCTCCGTCAGAAGCTGGCTTATGACGCGCTCCGTCACCCCGGAGTCGTGGGATGTGCCCCTGACCGGGGCGATGGCATCTATCTCGTCCAGGAACACGACGCACGGAGCGGCCTGTCTAGCCTTCCTGAATGTCTCCCTGACGGCCTTCTCGCTCTCGCCCACCCACTTCGACAAGAACTCCGGGCCCTTGACCGATATGAAGTTCGCCTGGCTCTCGGTCGCCACTGCCTTGGCCAGAAGGGTCTTCCCTGTCCCTGGCGGTCCGAAGAGCAGGATGCCTTTCGGGGGCTTGGCGTTCATGTGCCTGTAGAGGAGGCCGTATCGCAAGGGCCATTCGACGGACTCCATCAGCTCCTGCTTCGGCTCCTCGAGGCCTCCTATGTCCTCCCACTTGATGTTCGGGGATTCGACGAGGACCTCTCTGAGCGTCGAGGGCTGCATCTCCCTGTACGCACCAGTGAAGTCTTCCATCGTGACCTCAAGCTCGTTGAGCACCTCAGCTGGGATGTTCTCCGCTTCAAGATCTATGCTCGGCAGGACCCTCCTGAGCGCGCGCATGGCCGCCTCTCTCGATAGAGCGGCTATGTCGGCCCCGACATAGCCGTGCGTGATGCCGGCCAGCTCCACCAGGTCCACATCGTCCGCCAGAGGCATCCCCTTGGTGTGTATCTGCAGTATCTCGAGTCTGCCGTCCCTGTCGGGGATGGGCAGCTCGATCTCCCTGTCGAACCTCCCAGGCCTCCTTATCGCGGGGTCGAGGGCGTTCGGCCGGTTGGTCGCACCTATCACCACGACCTTCCCCCTGCCCTCAAGCCCGTCCATGAGGGCCAGGAGCTGAGCCACGATCCTGCGCTCGGTCTCCGCCGTGACCTCGTCCCGCTTGGGAGCGATCGAGTCTATCTCGTCTATGAATATGATGGTGGGCGCGTTCTCCGCTGCCTCCTTGAAGATGTCTCTAAGCCTCTCCTCGCTCTCGCCGTAGAACTTGCTCATTATCTCAGGGCCGCCTATCGAGACGAAGTTCGCGCTCGTCTCGGAGGCCACCGCCTTCGCGAGAAGCGTCTTGCCGGTCCCGGGTGGGCCGTGCAGAAGGACTCCCTTCGGAGCCTCCACGCCCAGCTTCTCGAACAGCTCGGGATGCCTCAGAGGGAGCTCGATCATCTCCCTGACCTTGTCCACGATCTCCTTCAGGCCGCCTATGTCCTCATAGGCGACCTTAGGGCCCTTCGCGACCTCCTGCTTTGCAGGCTTCTCGCTGAGCTTCACCTCCGTGAAGTTCTGGATCACGGCCGTCTCGGCCCCAGGCGTGAAGCTCTGGACCACGAGGTCGAACCGCCTGCTCATTATGTTGACTTCTATCAGGTCGCCTTTCATGATCGGCCGTCCCTCGAGGGCCCGGGACAGATACTCCTCCCCTCCAAGTATCTTGAGCGGCTGGGTGGGGGCGAGCACGACCTTCGTGGCTGGCTTGGGAACGGTCTTCCTGATGCCGACCTTCTCGTCGAGGCCGACGCCTGCGTTCTTCCTGATCGTCCCGTCTATCCTGATGGTCCCGCGGTTCTCATCCTCAGGATATCCAGTGAAGACGGTCGCCACTGTGCTCTTCGTCCCCTCAATCACGACCGTGTCACCCTGGTTCAGCTCCAGGATACGCATGAGGGCCGGATCCACGCGGGCTATGCCCTTCCCGTCGTCCGCCGACTTGGCTTGGACGACCCTGAGTATCTTCTCCTTCTTGTTCGACATGAATAGCACCGATTACCAGTTGATGCAGAGCCACAAAACTGTGGGTGAGATAAGAGGTTTTGTGGAGGCTAGGTGACCCTCCAGGGTCACCTCACCTGAACCTTCTTCGACTTCTTCTCGGGGGGCGATGCTTTCGGGAGCTTCACGGTGAGCACGCCGTCTCTCAGCTCCGCCTCGACCTTGTCCGAGATGACCGAATCCGGCAGCGGAAGCGACCTGAAGAACTTCGAGTACCTCCTCTCCTTCCTTATGTACCCTCTCTCCTTGTCCTCCTCCTTCGTCTCGGCCTTGGTCTCACCAGATATCTCGATTTCGTTTTCGCCGACCTCTATGCTGAGATCTTCCTTGTTGATCCCGGGTATCTCGGCCTTTAGGAGGTACTCCTTCCCGTTGTCCGCAAGGTCTATCAGCGGCTGCCGCGCGAGGTCGCTCGCGAACGTCCTCGGGGCCAGGAATGCCCTCTCCCACTCGGACCTGAAATCGTCGAAGATCCGGTCCATGTCGTTCATCATGGCCATGGGGCTCAGCAGCGCCGGGCCCCAGTAATCCCTTGGCACCAGTCCTTCCTTTCTTTCCTTTCTTCGTATCATTCCTCACACCTCCGCTTTCGAAGAGGTATTGGAACCTCGCTTTCGATTATATTTGCGCTTCTATATGAACATTTCGATTGAGTCATTCGGTTCGTCATTCGTCAGGCCAGTGAATCGGAATTCAGTCCAGAAGGATGCTGGCACTGTATCCGTCGATTTCATGGGTGCGACCGCTGCGCAGAAATAACTACCAAGTCCTGTATTCCAAGGCCATGGCAGGTCGGCTGAGAGGTTCCGAGGTCGTAGTCGAGGACCAGGCGGAGGCGAGCCAGACATACAACAAGGGATACTACGGTGTCCCCCAGCCGGGCGGGAGCCTCAAGATGGACATCATGGAGGCTGCGTACCTGGTCGAGTCGGAGCGGCTCGAAGTGCTCTCCGCAGGCAAAGTGCTGTCCACCGGGGATCTCATCAAGTTGGCGCACAAGCTGTCCGAGGGTTTCGAAGTCCGGTACCTCGTCTACAGGGAGCTGAGGCAGAGGGGATACATCGTGAAGTTCGGACAGCCGCCGCTGGACTTCCGGGTGTTCCCGAGGGGTGGCAGCCCGAACAAGACCCCGAGCAAGTGGTGGGTGGCCGCCATATCAGAGAGGTCCACATTCGACCTTGGCAAGCTGCTCGACAACCTCGACAGGACAACGGACGTCCGCAAGAAGCTCCTCTTGGCCGTGGTCGACGAGGAGAGCGATGTCACATACTACGAGGTCAGGCGCGTGTCCCCGAAGGGGAAGCTGGGGGCGGTGGATCTGAGCAGGCAGCTCAAAGCCGTGCTCATGGGCGACCGTGTTCTCGTCACGGACCCCCAAGACGCTCAAGCTCTGCACGGGGGCCATCACTTCGGGAAGCAGATTGGGAGCATGCTCCAGCTCTCGCTCCTCGAGGCGACCTTCCTGGTCGAGCTGGGGGCCGTCAAACTTGCCGACGCGAAGACGGGCAAGCCCGTCGCCCTGAGCACATTGAAGAGGAGGGCCAGGGGCATCCAGCCGGACTTCGACCTCAGGCTCGAAGCGTTCAAGGACATGAAGTCCAAGGGCATGATTGTGAAGACCGGGTTCAAGTATGGCTCCCACTTCAGAGCGTACGAGGCCGACCCTGAGAAGCAGCACGCGCGCTACCTTGTGCACGCGGTCCCGAAGGAGTACAGGGCCATGTGGCCCGAGGTGAGCCGGGCAGTCAGGCTCGCCCATGGCGTCAAGAAGGAGATCCTGCTCGGGAGGGTGTCCGAGAAAGAGGTCGAGTACGTCAGCCTCAGCAGGTACAGGCCGTAGCTACATCCTCGACTTGCCAGCGGGCTTGTAGAGCTGTTCTCGCCAGCTGATCATCTTGAACTTCGCACAGTATTCGTCTATCCTGTCCCTGTACTCGATCGGGGGCACTATGCCGTTGCACTTTGTGCCGAAGTGTTCGCAGTCGTAGCAGGAAACCATCGCCCGTATCTAGAGTGTCTCGGCTATTAATCACTAACCAAGGAATCCTGCTGGTCAGGAGTTCAGAGGAGCTTCTGGGAAAGGTCGACGAGCCTGTTCGAGTAGCCCCATTCGTTGTCGTACCACGAGAGGATCTTCCCGAAGTTGCCCTTGCCACCTATTACCATCGTGCTGAGCGAGTCGATGACGCTGGAGTGCGGGTTGCCGATGACGTCCGTCGAGACTATCGGCTCCGTGCAGTATTCCATGACGCCCTTCATCCCGCCTTCGGCGGCCTTCCTCAGCGCTGCATTGATCTCATCCGCGGTTGTCTCCTTCGACAACACGAAGCTGAGGTCGGTGACCGACCCGCACGGGGTCGGGACCCGGAGCGCGAGCCCGTTCATCTTGCCCTTCAGTGCCGGCACGACCTCGCCGATGGCCTTCGCCGCTCCAGTGGAAGTCGGTATGACGGACAGTGCGGCCGCCCTGCCTCTCCTCAAGTCCTTGTGCGGCAGGTCGATCAACCTCTGGTCGCCCGTGTAGGCATGGATTGTCGTCATCATGCCCTTCTCGATGCCGAATGTGTCGTTGATGACCTTCGCGGGCGGCGCGAGGCTGCCCGTCGTGCAAGAGGCCATCGAAACCACATTGTGCTTCTCCTTGTCGTACATCTCGAAGTTGACACCCAGTACGAGGGTGACGTCCGGACCTTTCGCGGGGGCCGATATGAGCACCTTTCTGACGCCC
>JAFGHM010000081.1 GCA_016930135.1 Thermoplasmatota archaeon
GCAGGCCATACTAATGTTGGAAAATCCGCTCTATTGAATGCCCTGTCTGGATCGCAGGTGGAGGTTGACGACAGGATGTTCTCTACACTATCCACAACCACGCGTTCTCTTCCAGGACCTGTAAACCAGATTCTCTTGACAGATACTGTTGGATTCATTAGAAATCTCCCTCCAGACTTAATCGATGCATTCAACTCCACTTTGGAAGAGATTTTTCAAGCCGATTTAGTGCTTCTGGTTTTTGACGTCAGTGAGAAAGAAGATATCATCAGAGAGAAACTGCTCTCTTCTTTGGACATACTGACTCCAGAGGTGAATACAAGAGCTCTGCTGCTTGTCGGAAACAAAGTCGATCTCCTTTCAGGTGCGAGAAGAAATGATGTTGAAGCTCTTATCGACAGAGAATTCAGAGGAAGGACTCTCTTTCTGGTGTCGGCAAAGACGGGGGAGGGTCTCGATGAGCTGATCAACAGAATTGCTGGATTGCAGGATTACTCATATGCAATCGATATTACAGTACCGCAGACAAACGAAGTCTATAGTTTGCTGTCTAGGCTTAGGTCGATTGCGAAAATAGAACTGGTGTCAAGCGAGTCGATTCTGCGGATCCGAATCCTGTGTAGGTCGGAGGACCGGCAGAAGATAGAAGGATGGATTAGGGCAGTGGACGGGCAAATCATCTCAGCCCATGACAACAGCCCAAGCGCCCTCTCAGAAAGAAACACACCTCCACAGGAAGATAAGGGGGCCCTCTCCTTCGCACGCCCTCCTTAGAGCTTGAATCCCTTCTTCTTTGCCAAGACTTTGTCTTCAAACCTCTGAGGGAGAGACCATGCCAGAAATTCTATCTCGTCCATGTTTCGCACGAACTTGGCTTTGCTCGGGGTGTCTATCAGCTCAGCGAGTTCTCTGGTCTTTCTAATATAGTCGTAGAACCACCATATGCATACGGTGAACGCGATGGGCCCGATGACCACCAGCCACGCTACCCAATTGCCGAAAGGATTTGCCAGATCCTCAAGGAAGGATAAGCCCGACGGGAGATGATTGTCTTCACCCATATCTAAGTAGACTCCAACAACGCCTATGAGCGTGACCACGGCGAAGAGCAGGCTGAGCAGAGAGCTGAGCT
Source organism: Thermoplasmatota archaeon (assembly GCA_016930135.1). Taxonomy (GTDB): domain Archaea; phylum Thermoplasmatota; class Thermoplasmata; order UBA10834; family UBA10834; genus COMBO-56-21. The sequence goes on from JAFGHM010000081.1 coordinate 1,133, forward strand.
CGAAGCGATACTCCGTCAGAAAACTCTTGGACAACTCCCTACACCCTAATCCGGATAATTTCCCACTGCCTAAAATGGTTTTCTATGTCGAAACTCCCTCTAGCTACATGTAGCGGAAGATGCCATCACCCCATCGGCCCAATGGCCGAGATGTGAAGTCGTCGATACGCTGGCTCGAGGTCCTTGCCACGGTTCTGCTCTTGTTTCTCTCGTCTATCGTCTGTCTCGGGCTAGGGACAGAAGTGCCGAACGTCGAACTCGCAGAGATGAGCCTTGTTGATGACGGCCAGGAGGTCGTCACCAGAGGCCTGCTCGTCGATTTGTGGAAGTACGACAGCGGTCTCGAATCGCTGGTCCTAGCCACGTCGGACGGCCAGATCACTCTGAGGGTCCAAGTGTCCAAAGGAGTCCAACCACAGCCCAGCACATATGTCAGATACGGAGATGCCTTGCGAGTCTTCGGGCGGCTCTCGAACTCCGGTTCGGAAATGTCGATTCACTGTGACGGGGATTCGGTATCTGTGGAGGAGCGAGCTGAGGCAGCGCTAACGGTCAGAACGCTCTCGAGAGCCTGGGAGCTGTTCCTCGGCGACGAGGTGCGCATAAGGGGGGTCGTGCTCTCGCCCATAGTCTCGGAAGGCTGGCGTCTCTTCGATATCGACCTCCAATGCAGTATCAAGCTGATGGGCAGACCGAACACAACGGCCTTCTGTCCCACTCTGGACGCAGTGGTAGTTGGCATCCTCGGCATGGATGCATCTTCAATGAGCCTCTTCCTCAAGGTCGTGGAGCTGCTCCCCGTGGGATGAGATGACAACTCTTTTGTCCAGGGCATGCCATCGGCACCGACGTGCCCAAGACCTACCTAGCGTTTGACGATACCGATTCCCCCGGCGGTATGTGCACCACCTACCTTGCGGCGCTGGTGATCAAGGACCTGGATGACTACGACCTGATCGGCCTTCCCAGGCTGGTCAGGCTGAACCCGAACGTCCCTTGGAAGACTCGGGGCAACGCTGCAATCTGCCTCGCCTTCGGCAGAGGGAAGGGCAGGACCAGCCTCTGCGGCTCAGTCGGAGGGCGCGATGTCAGATGCTACGAGTCGGGCACCGCCGTCGAGCCCGAAGCCCTCGTCGAGAAGGCGTCGCGTGTGCTGGAGCACGTATCGCGGTTCGACTGCGAACAGACCAACCCAGGCATTGTAGCGACCGTCAAAAGGCCGCCCCAATCGCTCTATCTGAGGGGGGTCCGGGAGATAGTCGCCCTTGAAGAGGTCGAGACCATGCTCGCAGGACTGGGGGCGTCCTGGAGAAAATACAAGGAGGGCAGAGGTTTGATTGGCGCTTGTGCGGCCATTGCATGGCGGCCGAGGGACAGGACCTGGGAGGTCATCGCATACAGGCATCCCGAGAAGCTCGGCACCGATCGAATCATCGACCCAGACAGCGTGATGCAAATGGACAAGGCAACCAAGGCCACCTTCAACAACTACGACTACGAGAACGGCCATGTGGCGATCGCCCCCGGCTCCCCTTGCCCAATTCTGTACGGCATCAGGGGGGACTCAGCAGACGAACTGCTGATGGCCAAGGGGATGATCAGGGGCGAAGAGCCGGACATGTGGTTGTTGTTCCTCACGAACCAGGCGACCGAGGACCACATAGTGGACAGAAGGATTCGCTCCATCAGGCCAAGAGACTCGGCGAGGATACACGCCCAGGTCGTATCGAAGCCCGTCATCATCCCCGGAAAGCATGTGATAGTCAGAGTCTCCGATGGCGAGGAGATCGACGCTGCGTTCTACGAGCCCTCCCGCTCCCTGAGAGCCGTGGCAAGGGGGTTGTTGCCCGGCGACGAGATCGTCCTCTACGGCTCCGTCAGGGAATCGCCTAGGAGCCTCAACGTTGAGAAGATGTGCATCACAGGTCTCACAGAGAGCAGGCGGAAGCTGCACAACCCGATATGCCCGGCATGTGCCAAGAGGATGGGATCGCTGGGGGCGGGGCAAGGGTTCAGGTGCAAGAAATGCGGGGCCAAGGCACCTGCTGAATCCGCCGAGATTGAGAAGGTTCCGAGAGACATCAGGCCAGGTTGGTATGAGCCACCAGTAGCATCCAGGCGCCATCTTCACAAACCACTTCGGCGGATGTCGAGGGTAGACATAGACAATCTATAAGTACGCTCATGGGAATCAACGAACAGGACTTCGACACGCCCGCGACCGGCGTACTGGGATGCGTGATTTGTCATGAAAGAAGCGGTCATCGTTAGCGCCACGAGAACTGCCGTGGGCAAGTTCGGTGGCAACCTGAAGGATATGAGCGCCCCGAAGCTCGGGGCTCTGGCAATCAGGGAAGCGGTCAGGAGAGCTACCTTGGATGCGAACGATATTGAAGAGTGCATCATGGGCAACGTCATATCCGCAGGACTGGGCCAGAATCCCGCTAGACAGGCGGCCCTCGGGAGCGGGCTCCCGGATGAGGTCGCCGCCATGACCATCAATAAGGTGTGCGGCTCGGGCTTGAAAGCGGCCATGCTGGCATCAGATGCCATTTTGGCCGGGAAGGAACGAGTGATCGTCGCAGGCGGCATGGAGAGCATGACCAACGCCCCATATCTGCTCGAGAAAGCCAGGTTCGGCTACAGGCTCTGGGACGCGGCCCTCATAGATTCCATGGTAAGGGATGGGCTCTGGGAGATCTACAACGACTTTCACATGGGCAACACCGGGGAGATAGTGGCCGAGAGGAACGGGATCACGAGAGAGGAAGCGGACAAGTTCGCCCTTTGGAGCCACCAGAAGTCGGTCGCGGCTATCAAGAGCGGGGCCTTCAACGCCGAGATAGTGCCTGTTGAGATCCCCTCAAAGAAGGAGAAGCTCGTCTTCTCAGTGGACGAAGGCCCCAGGGAGGGCAGCACCCTCGAAGCGCTGGCCAAGCTCAAGCCCGTGTTCAAGGAGAACGGCATCCTGACTGCTGGCAATTCGTCCACCATAAGCGACGGCGCGTCTGCGGTCGTGGTCATGGACTCAGATCTGGCGGCGGAGAAGGGCATCAAACCCTTGGTGAGAATCGTCGACTATGTCACCACGGGGGTGAAGCCAGAGCTCATCATGGAGGCCCCGATTGGCGCGACGAAGAAGCTCCTGAATAGGAACTCGCTCCGCATTGCGGACATCGATCTGCTCGAGCACAACGAGGCGTTCTCCACCGCGTCGATCGCAACGATGCGGGCCTTGGAGGTCCCCGAATCCAAGTTCAACGTTAACGGAGGCGCCGTCGCCCTGGGCCACCCGATAGGTTGCAGCGGCGCCAGGGTTCTGACCACATTGATCTACGCAATGCGGGCGAGGGCCGCCAGGCGGGGCATCGCCACCCTGTGCCTGGGCGGAGGGAACGCGGTGGCGATGCTCATCGAGAGCCCTTAGTCGCATCCTGGCGGTGCCGTCATCGTCTTATCCGAGGATTGAATACCCAGTGGAGACGATGCGGAGTCGATATCATGGACGTTGATGCGCTTAGGAAGTCGGTCTCCCAGGAAAGGGGGGTCATCATCGAGAGCATGCGCGGGATGCTCAGGATAAACGCTGTGGGCCCTGAGAGCGGTGGGCCCGGCGAGGCGGAGCGGGGTAGGTATTTGGTCGCCCTCGCGCGAAAGCTCGGGTTCGCAACCATCGAGGTCTTGGAGTCCAGCGACCCAAGAGTGCCTGCCGGGAAACGTCCGAACATAATCGTGAGAATGCCTGGGACCGGAAAGAGGCGCATGTGGGTCATAACCCACATGGACACGGTTCCGGAGGGTGACATCAACGCGTGGAAGTACCCTCCGTTCGAGGGCACAGTCGTCGACGGGAAGATCTATGGCAGGGGGGCGGAGGACAACGGGCAGGAGCTGATGGCCTCTCTGTTCGGTGCGCACGCCCTGCTCAAATTAGGCATCAAGCCAGAGTTCAACGTTGGGCTCGTGTTTGTCTCGGATGAAGAACATGGCAACACCCACGGCATCGATTTCCTTCTAGCGAAGGGCCTGTTCAAGAAGGACGACCTCGTGATCGTCCCGGACCACGGCCAACCCGATGGGACAGCGATATCCGTTGTGGAGAAGAGCAGCGCGTGGATACAGGTTGAGGTCAGTGGGCGACAGACGCACGCGAGCACCCCGGAGAAAGGAGTGAACGCCCTTGAGGCGGCAGCCCGGTACATCGTATTGTCCGTGGACAGGCTCAGGAGGAAGTTCTCCACCAAGGATCCGCTGTTCGAGCCGCCCGTGAGCACTTTCGAGCCGACGAGATGCGAGGCGAACGGCCCGAACATCAACACGGTCCCGGGCCGCCAGGTATTTGCATTCGACTTCCGAGTGCTTCCCGAATACGATCTCGACGACATCATGAGGGAGCTGCAGAAATCTGCCAAGGAGGTCGAGAGGTCCTCTGGCGCGAAGATAAAGCTGTCCTATCTCAACCGCTCCGACGCAGCCCCCAAGACCTCCACCGACTCTGAGATCGTCAAGAGGCTCGCATCGGCGATCGAGGCCGTCAGGGGCGTGAAGGTGCACCCAATCGGCATCGGCGGTGGTACATGCGCCGCCCCGTTCAGGCGCAAGGGCATCGAGGCAGCCGTGTGGTCCACGATACCTGAGACGGCGCACGACGCCAACGAATACGCCAACATCGCGGACATCGTGAGCGACGCCCAGGTCTACGCGGTGCTCTTCGCAGGGAAGAACATCGACTGAGCTCAGAGGTCGGTCTTGTCTTTCGAAGTCTTCTCGCCGAAAATCCGTGCAACCATCCAGTCGGGGTCGAACTTGCCGAACTTATCGTACTCCTGACCATAACTGATGTAGGCTATGGGCTTCCCTATCGTCTTCGCGATGGATAGCGCGGCCCCTCCCTTGGCGTCAGCGTCAACCTTGGTCAATATGACCCCGTCAATCCCGACGGCCGCATCGAACCTCTTGGCCTGCTCGACCGCGTCTGAGCCCGCAAGCGCATCCCCCACGAAGAAGACGATGTCGGGCTTAGCGACACGCTTGATCTTCTTCATCTCGTCCATCAGGTTCGTGTTGGTCTGCATCCTGCCCGCGGTGTCAATGAAAACCACGTCCTTCTTCCTCGCGCGCGCGTGCTCAATTGCATCATAAGCAACCGCTGCCGGGTCACTGCCTTCCTGATGTTTGATGATCTTGCAGCCGAGCTTCTCAGAGTGAAGGGTCAGCTGTTCGATCGCGCCCGCCCTGAAGGTGTCGCCAGCCGCGAGCACGCATGAGATGCCGTGCTTCTGCATTCTGTGGGCGAGCTTGGCGATCGCGGTCGTCTTGCCTCCGCCGTTGATGCCAACGAACATGAGCACGAACGGTGGAGGCTTGGCCTTCATGAGCTTGGCGAGATCGAGCGGCCGCTGCGCAAGGACCTCCTTGACGGCAGCCTTGAGGGTCAGCTTGACAGCATCGTCCATGTCGAATGACCGGTCGATCCTTCTCCCTGCGAGGCCGTCCCTGACGAGTCTGGCCAGCTCCTCCGCGACAGGAAGCGCAACATCTGCTTCCAGAAGCCCGAGCTCGAGGTCATGAAGGATGTCGTCGAGCGCACTCTCCTTCAGCCTCCGGCCAGAGTCGTCGATCACCTCCGAGATGTCCTCGACGGACTTGGCCTTGGCCTCCTTTGATGCCTTTGAGAACTTGTCTATGAGCCCCTTGAACATGTGCCGACCTCAGGGCTGCTCGGAACCGCCTCCGGACTGCAGCATCTCTATCTGGGCCTGTACCTTCTCCGTGAGTTCCTGGACGGCAGCCTCCGTCTGAGCCGCCCTCTCAGTTATCGACTTGAAGGCCCGCGACAGTTCGTCTATCTTGGAGTCGAGGATGTCCTCCGCATCCTTCGCGGTCCGCTTGATTGAAACGCCCGAGCCGACGCCCACCACTGCGTCCCGGTCTTGCGATATTGTGGCGTGTATGTAGGAGTCCGCTCCGATCGGCACGAGCATCTCCTCACCCGGCTGCTTGGCGACCATCTGCTTGATCGTCTCGCGCGCCCTCACATGCTCCTCCACGGCCAGCTGGATCAGCTGCTGTTGCTTGGCCAGCCCCTCCAACTGCGCCTTCGCTGCCTCCAGGGTGGCGTAGTCCTCCCTCAGCTGTCTCTCGTCCACAGCCGGCATTACTTCTTCGCCCCCAGCAGGTGCTTTACCAGGTTATCAGTGACCTCTTCGGGCTTGAGGTTCTTCACGCCTCCTATCTGCACGCACTTCCTCTTGACCTTGTGCCTGCTCCCGAGCAGCGCTAGAGTCTTCTCCCTTGCCGCGCTCTCGTCGGCCGCTGCGACCTCCATGGCGAACGGCTGCCATCTCTTGTGTGATATCATGAACTGTCCGCTGACTTCGAAGGCTTTCATGGTGACCAGCACCGGCCCTAGAGAGGGAACTGCTGATAAAGCTTTTGGCAGACCCTGAAGGCCTCGAAACCGCGCTGCACAACATTCATTATCGGTGGCCACAATGAGAACAGAACGTGCAGCGCACAATCGAGTGCTTCTACCCAGGAAGGAGTTTTCCCGCCATCTCCGTGACCGGAAAAGCATGCGCGCTGAGCTGCAAGCACTGCGCGGGCAGATATCTGGAAGGCATGATCCCCGCACCCTCACCTGAGGATCTGCTGGCAGTTGCGGAGGCACTGGCCGAGCGGGGGGCGAACGGGTTCCTTCTGAGCGGGGGCAGTGATTCTACGGGCAAGGTGGAGCTTGCCCCCTTCTGCGAGGCCATAAAGGAGGTGAAGGCGACAACCGACCTGAAGATCAACGCGCACATCGGCCTCTCATCGACAGAAGAGATCAAGAGGCTGGTGGGAAGCGGCATCGATTCCTTCTCGGTCGACGTGTACGGCTCGGATGAAACGGTCCGCGAGGTCCTGGGTCTCGAGGTGTCATCAGAGAGGTATTTCAGGGTCGTTGAGGACCTTCGGGACGCGGGGGCGGATGTGATCGCGCCGCATATCTGTGTGGGAATCCATGGCGGGGAGATGAGAGGCGAGCTGAAGGCCGTGTCAAGACTTGCGAGCCTCGCCCCTGAAGTTCTGGTCCTCATCTCTCTCATCCCCACGAAGGGGACCGAGTATGAGGGAGTCCCTACGCCCTCTGACGAATCGATGCTGTCTGTGATCAGGAGCGCCAGGAAGGAGCTCCCGGGGACGAAAGTCGTGCTCGGGTGCATGCGCTCAAAGCTGAGAAGGCATTCCGAAGTCGCTCTCGTGAGGGCAGGCCTGGATGGCATCGTGCTTCCCGCACCTTCCACCGTACATGCTCTCCAATCGGAGGGCTTCACTCCTAAGAAGCGCTCGGTCTGTTGTTCGATGATCTGAGCCTACTTGTATATCGAACCCGAGGAGTACTTGCGCTCTATCGGTACGAGATATGCGAACCAGGCGATGTTCGCCACAACAAGAGACAGTAGAAGGAGGGAGGTGAGCTCCGTTAGAGTCTGCGAGACCTCCTTCATTATGGTCGCCCTGGCGCTCACCCCGTATCCGAAATCGTTCAAGACAAGATGATACAGCATGAATCCCTGATTAGGGACTCTGATGACCAGCGCCATGCCAGGGTCGACCACATAGTCGTCCGTATTCAGCCTGTAAGAGTACATCTCCACGAGGAACTCCGGAGTCGGAAACCCGGAGTAGTACTTGTTGAAGACCTCGTCGTCCATGAGGTATACCTCTACCTGTTCCGAGGCCCCGATTTCGACCCTCACGGAACTGATCAGGTCGAAAGCGTCTCCTGAGTAGAACGGAGTCGGCGCGTTAGGGCTCAGATCGAGGGTCCTTTCAGCCGAGTCCTCTATGGCCGTCAGGATGGGGGGCAGGATCAGAACCGCGCACACTGCACCTGCCACGGCAGCCGAGATGATGGCTCTCTTCATGGAGTTCTTCGCCATCAGATGCCTTGCACTGGAGCTCCTCGCGAACTTGATCTCGAGCATTCTGAAGAAGAAGCTCTCGAGGGATATGATCAGCAGCAGAAGGGCCAGGACCGCCAGAAACGAGTCCATCGGTATGTAGACGTAAGGCTTGACCTTCGCCCCACCGAAGATGACTATGAGCGCTATGCCGAGGAGGACCAGCATCGCTGCTTGGACCACATAAAGCCAGTGCTTTATCCTCCGGATCCTGCTGAGCCGGATGGAATCCTCTAACATCTTGCCCGAAGCTGGCATTGTCCGGAAAAATGAGCGGGTTGTGATAAATAGTTTTGCTAGTGCGATTCCACGGTTGCCAGTCGTCTGCATGCCAAGAACACGGCCACGAACTCAGGCACATTGGACAAGCCCGCATCTAGCGAGAACTGCCGGTCTCTCAGCCGGACCTCGACGGGCTTCTCCAGCCGCACTCCGACCTCTCTCTTGCCGAACGCCTTCGGCACGGCATCGGAGAACGGATTGAAACCATCGAGCTCATCTCTCTTGAGAGGTACCACCTCGAACCCGGTCTTCCCGTGCAGAGAGCTGGGCAGGCGAATCAACCTCTTGATGTCGGATGTGACGGGTTCGTCGGTCTCGCCTTTCATCCTGCTCTTCACGCGCAGTTCGACGAGTTCCACGAACGCATCCGCATGTCGTTTCGCCGAGAACACCTCGAAGGTGTTCTCCGAGCGCATTCTATCCGCTCCCCTCGTCCCGGCCTTTCCGGCGAATAGGTCTCTGTAGAGCCCGACCAGGGTCTTCTCACCCATCTCCTTCTTCGACTCAGCGACCGTCCCCTTCAGATATTCTACAGCCTCTTTCTCCTGCAGCTCTTCGAGCTCCTCGAGCACCCCGTCTATTCCCATGCGGATCCGCGCCCTCCAGCCCCCCTCCGTCTTCGAGGGCATGCCCCTCTTCCTCTCCGAGAGGGGGATCTCCCTGAACCTGCCTATCTGGAAAGGCGTGGGCGGGAAGACCCAGTCCATGTCCAGGTCGGTCCCCGTGATGTAGTCGACTATCTCGCGCCTCTCGTGGCTCGAGAGCTTGAGCACCTTTGGGTCGCTGATGTGGACATGGTAGCCTCTGCCCCCAGAGAAGACTATCTTGAGCTCTCCAGGCTCAAACCCGAAGTCCCCAAGCAGGAAATCGTCAATGAGCCTGATGACTTCCGTCTTCACCCGCTCCAACATCTTGTCAAAGGGCAGGTTCTGTGCGCCCTCGACGTGATCCGCGTCGAGGTCGAATATCAGGTCCGCCCCCTGCCACCGCTTCTCCAGCATGGTGGGTGCGTCTGGCTTCTCGTAGTAAGCGCATGAGTAGTATGCATGCGCGGGAACCTGCTCTGCAAGGTACTTCTTGAGAGAGGCCCTGGTCGGGAATCCCGTGTGCCGGACCATCCCCTGCCTGTCGAAGAACATGAAACCGAACTCGCGCTTTGAGAACCTGTCCGGCATTCGCAGGGCAGCCTCCCTGTAGTGCTTTGAGAACATACTCTTGACGAACCGAACGGTGTCGTCAGAAGGCATCGAATCGAGTCATGCGAGTGACCTCTATATTAAGCTCACATCTGCCTGACAGATACAGCTAGCCCCCAATCGGAAACCATAAAAAGGGGACATCGCAATCATCATTGACCAGGCCGGGACTAATGACCAAGACCTTCATCAGAGTCGAGCTGTGCAGCGAAGGGGAATCTCCAAAGCAGATTGTCGAGCGAATGAGGGGGATCGGCGCAGTCCCATTGGTGGGAGACTACGACTTCGAGCTCAGCCTCGCGGAGGACATGAGGTTGTTCGACAAGCTCGAAGAGATACACCAAGCGCTAAGAGGCTCCAATGTGAGATACACGGTCACAACTCGTACCGATGCGGAGGCCGCGTCCATCATACAGAGGAGGCACGAGGCGACCCATTACGTCGGCGACAAGCCCGTGGAGCTCAAGAAGGCCGTGTACAGGGCCAAGCTCGAACGCTGGAAGGAGATGGGCCTGGACGTTGGCGAACTGGAAGGGATCCTCGAAACGGACCTTGACAAGTTCAAGGAGGTCAGCAGGGAGTTCCTCAGAACCCACCTGGATGAGATGTCGGTGGTCAAGGACAAACGCTCAGACGACAACCTGGTGGATGGGAAGGTCCTGGCTCTCCTGGATGAGAACGGGAAGACGCTCGAGGAGATCATTGGCAGGACGGGCTTCTCGGAAGAGCAGGTCATGCTCTCCCTCGGCAGACTCATTTCATCCGAAAGCGCGAGGAGGGTAGCGAAGGATGGGATGGAGCTGTACTGCCTTGTGCCGCCGCCAGCACCGGTCATGAGGAAGCCGCTCCAGCTGAACCCAGCGAAGGACGACTCTGAGGCCGAAGGACGGGTCCTTGACGCGATCCCAGACAACGGCATCTCCTCCAAGGATGTCATTCGCACATCGAGAATGCCTCGCGAGCAGGTCGAGAAGGCCGCCATGTCCTTGAAGGCCAGTGGTAAGATCAGGATAGTCGTGAAGGGCCGGAAAGTGATCTACTACCGCATGTGAACGATCCAGGGCCTTCCATAGGCTGGCCATTCCGACAAAGGTTTATTAGAGAACCGCCCGATTGAGCGGCGCCTCCAGGAAGCGTCTCTGATGCGCGCACTCGAGTTCAATGACGTCAGTTTCACATACAAGGGCTCCGGCTCGAAAGCCCTCGAGGGGGTCTCGTTCGCGGTGAACAAGGGTGAGTTCATCACGCTTCTTGGCCGTAACGGCTCCGGCAAGTCGACCATCTGTCTCATGTCCAACGGGCTGATACCTCACGCCCTCCCCGGAGCGCTCGAAGGCGCCGTCAGGATATTCGGGCAGGAGGTCAGGGAGCGTAGCGTCGCCGAGTTCTCGAAGAGTGTGGGCATTGTCTTCCAGGAGCCCGAGAGCCAGCTGTTCTGCATGAGCGTCGAGGAGGAGGTGGCCTTCGGGCCGGAGAATCTGGCGGTACCCAGGGAGGAGATCGGAGATCGGGTGGAGTGGGCGCTCGAGCTCGTGGGGATGAAGGGGTTCAACGACCGGTCACCCTTCAGCCTCTCAGGAGGGGAGAAGCAGAGAGTCGCGATAGCGGCGGCGCTTTCCATGCGCCCCGAGATGCTGGTCCTCGACGAACCGGCATATGCGCTCGACCCTGTCGGCCGGTTCGAGCTGTACTCCGTGCTCAAGGAGCTGAAGCAGAAGCACGGCATGACCGTGGTACTGGCGGAACGCGATCCTGAGGAGGCCGTCGCCTTCTCCGACAGGCTCTTGCTCCTCGAGGACGGCAAGATAGCGGGCGTTGGGGCGACAAGGAATGTGCTCCGAGATCCCCAGAAGTTGTCGTCACTGGGCATCGCTCCTCCACAGTTGTCCGAGCTTGCCGCTCTGCTCAACTCCAGGCTGCCCGGCGAGTCATTTTCGTTCCTGTCTGTCGAAGAGGCCGAGCGCACGTTGTCCGAGGACTTCTTCGCACAAGGGAGGGCCAGACGAGCATGATCCCCAGCACCGCTCAGGTCATGCCTCGCCCGGGGAAGATGGTATCAGTGCGCGACCTCAAGTTCACCTACGAAGGGGGTGTCGAGGCTCTTCGAGGTGTCAACCTGGACATCCACGAGGGCGAGATGCTCGCGATCGTCGGCGGGAACGGCTCCGGCAAGACGACCTTTGCGAAGATTCTGAACGGCCTTCTACGGCCGCCCAGCGGCTCGGTGGTGGTGGACGGGAAGAACGCGTCGAGCATGACCGTTGCTGAACTCGCGAAGACTGTGGGGTACGCTTTTCAGAACCCCGACCATCAGCTGTTCTCCTCGACCGTGGAGGACGAGGTGAGGTTCGGGCCCAGGAACCTAGGGTACCCGGAGGCGGAGGTCGCAAGGATGGCGGGGCAAGCGATGGATGCGATGAGGCTGGGGGCGATAAGGGGCCTTCCACCGCTTTCGCTCCGCCTGAGCGACCGCAGAAGGATCTCGATCGCTTCGGTCATCGCGATGGACCCGAAGGTGCTCATACTCGACGAGCCGACCACTGGCCTGGACGCCGCCGAGACCAAGAATCTCATGGAAAGCGTGTCCATGCTCAACCGCGAGGGGAGGACCATTGTGCTCATCACGCACGACATGAGGCTCGTCGCGGAGTACGCTCACAGGGTGGTCGTGATGTCCAACGGCAGGGTACTACTCGACTCCGACGTGAGCGGAGCCTTCTCGGACCTCGCGCTGTTGAGACAGAGCAGCCTCGAACCACCTCCAGTGACCCTGCTGGCCCACGGGCTCTCGGACCACGGCATCCCGAAGGACATCATATCTCCGCAGGAGCTGGCACTCCGGCTGCTGATGCTGAGGGGTGAGCGCCAGTGACGGTCTTCGTCGACCTGTACACGGACGCGGACACTTTCCTGCACAGGCTGGACCCCCGAGTCAAGATCGTGGCCGTGGTTCTTCTCAGCCTGCTGGCGCTCATCATAGGAAACCTGGTCCATCTTCTCGTGCTTCTCGCATTCGTTCTCCTGCTGCTTGCTTTGGGCAGGGCGACGCTGTCTAAGACGGTATTCGCGCTCAAGTTCGTGTTCAGGATCATGGTGATGATCGTGGTCCTTTGGCCCATATTCGATCCATCGGGAACCCCCGTTCTCGCAGAGCTCGGCCCCGTCAAGATCACCGAACCTGCGATCTGGAAAGGTGTCGCGATGGCTGTCAGAGTGTGCTGCCTCGCGACCGTGTGGTACATACTCATGTTCACTACCTCGCAGCGGGACCTTGTCAGGGGGCTCGTCAAGCTCGGGCTTAGGTTCGACTTCGGGCTCGCCCTCGCCATTGCCCTGAGATTCATCCCGACCTTCGGTGTAACAGTCGAATCGATCACAGATGCCCAGAGGGCTCGCGGGCTCGAGCTCGACAAGGGCGCCCCCCTCAGGCGCTCGAAGAACTACGTGGCCGTCCTCGTCCCGACGATCGTGTCCGCGCTGAGGACGGCAGACATGCTCTCGCTCGCACTTCAGTCAAGGGCTTACGGCGCGAGGCCCGATAGGACCTACCTCAGGGACCTGAAGATGCGGTGGACAGACGCACTTGCGCTCGCCGTTGTGGTCACCATATTCGCGATACCAGCAATCGCCAAGTATCTCCTCGATGCATCATTGTAGGCATTGTCCAGATGACTCAGGGTTTAAGTACAACGTAGTAGTGTAGCCCCTATCTGGCATGTCATCCGGAGGAGAAGGTGAAGGAGGCGGCTCGCCAGCAGCTCCCCGTAATCCCGCCAAGTTCGTCTCACCCAAGACCGTGGCGCTCTACGGGATACTCACGGCGCTCACGACTGCAGTCACCATGGTCCTCGTTGTGCCTTTCCCTCCGACTAGAGGCTTCTTCAATCTGGGCGATGCGATGGTGTTCTTCTCGGCCCTGACTTTCGGCATGAGGGCAGGCGCGATATGCGGGGGCATCGGGTCCGCAATCGCGGACGTCCTGCTAGGCTTCGGATACTTCGCGCCCATAACGCTGGTTGCCAAGGGGTCCGAGGGCCTGGTGGCGGGCGCGATAGGCAGGATCAAAGCCGGGGCGCCAGCGGCGAAGCTCCTGGGCGTGGCCGCCGGCAGCCTGTGCATGGTGTCGACGTACTTCTTCTCAGAGTGGGTGCTGTACGGCATCGGCCCTGCTATCGCGGAGGTGCCTGTCAATGTCGCCCAGGTCCTGATAGGAGGCAGCATCGGCATTCTCCTCTCGGTCCCCGTGTCCAATCTCCTCAGGACGGCAGGGCGCCCGCATCAAGAACGATGATGCCATGCGGGCTGCGGGCAGAGGCGATGGTCACTTCTTCAGCTTCGAGAGCTCCCTCTCGCCTATCCTGTCCCTCGGCAGGATGCGCTTCATCGACCCCATCATGTGCATCCCGAAGTTCATGAGAAACGCCGGCATCGCGAAGCCGTATCTGGTGCCGGTCTCCACCATCTTCCCGGGGTTCATGATGCCGTGTGGGTCGAGTACGTCCTTGATGCTCCTGATCAGCCTCGCCCCCTCCTTGCCGCGGTACTTCTGCAGGTTTCCAGCGAAGAACACACCCAGGCCAACAGGCCTCCCGCCGTTCTCCTGCGCGAGGTCTCCGAGCCTCTTCGCGAACCCCATGGCGGACGTCGATGCGACGAGTTTGTGCTCGTCCGTGAGGTAGTACGGCATGAACATGACCGTGTTCTGGTCGGCTACGGTGCCGATCAAAGGCGCGTTGAGCTTGAGCTGTTTTATCAGCTTCGCCATGCCCTCGAGGACGACGTTCATCCTGTCGATGGGAACGAGTATCTCGCCAGGTATCGCACCCACTCCGAGCTCCCTGACCCTGAACTCATAGCTCCTCTCAGACCACTCATGCTCGCCGAGCTCGTCAGGCTCCTTCTTCGCCCCGGAGGAGGTCATCATCTCGTCAAGCAGCTTCTCCTCCATCTCGACCGAGGCCTTCGACCCGGTCAGCATGCATGTCACCAAGCACCCCACACTGGGGGCGTGCTTGCCGACCGCCCTCAGGTAGTCATAGTGCAGCCTGTCGCCGAACATCATGTGCATCGGCCTGACCTCGCTTCTCGTGATCTTCCTCAGGGCGACCTGGAGCCTCATGATGTCAGCGAACGAGTAGCTGATGGCCTTCATGGCCTCGGGCTTGGGCATGACCGAGAAAGTGACCTCTGTGATCACCCCCAAGGTGCCCTCCGAGCCGATGAACAGCATGTTCAGGTTCGGTCCAGCGCCGTTCTGCGGCACGAACTTGTCCCCCGTGTGGATGACCGCGCCCGTCGGGAGCACGACCTCCAGGTCCCTCACGATGTCCGCGGCGGTGCCGTACTTGTATGCGCCTATGCCTGTGCCCCCTGTGCCTATCCATCCTCCGATGGTGGCCGAGGGCGCGCTGCTGGGATAGCACGGCAGGAACAGCCCCTTTGCGTCCAGGGCGTCCGCGAGCGCCTTCCAGGTTATGCCTGGCTGGACGGTGCAAGTCAGGTTCGTCTCGTCTATGGATATGATCTTGTTCATCGCGGTCATGTCCAGGGTCCTTCCGCCCTTGACGGGCACGGATCCGCCGAGGCCCCATGTCCCCGCCCCTCGCGGCACGATGGGCGTTTTCGTCGAGATGGCCTTTCGGACGAGCTGGGCGACGTCCTGCGTGTACTGCGGCCGGTCGACACGGTCGGGCATGGTCTTGAAAATCAGGTCCATCTCTTTCGGAAGCGGTGCGAGATCATGGCTGTACAGTCTTCTCTCCATCTTGTCGTCGGTGGACTCCATCGGGAACACCTGGCGGGGACGCCCTGATAACGAGAGCCGCGCTCCCCCTGGTCTGGTAAGCGGTCATTCCCAATAAATCCTTATGTCCCAGCCGGACTCTGGGTTCTGGGCCGTCGGACGGCACCGATAACCTTTATAGGATTGACATGGAAAGATTTTTATCCCGCCTGGTCGTGATTGTGATTCCACCAGGCGGGCGTCCGGTCCGCGAGAGGGGGGTAGAATGCAGGCGACTCTGAGGCTCCTCGCCCTGTTCGGAGGGCTCATAGCGATATTCGTAGTCATAGGATGGGTACTAGGCACGCTCTTCTTCGGCGATTGGATCCTCGGCTCCTTGATATTCCTCATACTCGCCGGTGTGATCAACTTCGTCAGCTACTTCTTCAGCCACAAGATCGTGTTGTGGTCCTACAGGGCCAAGATTGCGACGAAGCAGGAGCAGCCGAGGCTGTACAACATCGTGAACAAGGTGTGTATCAAGGCCAACATGCCGATGCCCCAGATAGCGATGGTTCCGGTCCAGACGCCGAACGCATTTGCGACCGGAAGGAACGAGAAGACGGCGGTAGTGGCTGCCACCGAGGGTCTGATGTCCTTGTTGACGGACGACGAGCTGGAAGGCGTGCTCGCCCACGAGATGGCCCACATAAAGGACAAGGACATGCTCGTGATGACCGTTGCCGCGACCGTCGCGGGCGCGATATCCTTCGCCGCGAGGATGGCTCTCTGGAGCTCCATCGGCGGACGGAGGGGCGGCGGGAATGGAAACGCCATCCTGCTGCTCGTGGTGGCGATTACAGCGCCGATAGCCGCCTTGCTGCTCCGGCTGGCCATATCCAGGAGCAGGGAGTACAAGGCGGACAAGGAGGGCGCGCTCATGATTCAGAGGCCGCTCGCGCTCGCGCGCGCGCTGGAGAAGTTGGAGGAGGGGAACAGGCGCAGGCCCATGACCACCGGCAACCCGACCACGTCCTCGCTGTTCATCGTGAACCCGTTCAGGGGCGGGGGTTTTGTCACCATATTCATGACGCATCCGCCCATAGCTTCCCGGGTCAGGAGGCTCGAGGATTTGGCCGACAAGACAGGCTTCATCGCCTGAAGCGATCGGGGTCAGCCGATTTTCTCCCATTTCTCCAGCTTCAGGACGCTCGAGAGCGTGCCACCTCGAATGATCTCCTCTCTGATCCTGTTCTCCCGCTCGAGGACGTCCAGGGCCCGATTCGCGACCTCGACTGCGTGCTCTTGCGGCACGACCACCACCCCGCTCTCATCACCTATTATCCAGTCGCCCGTATGCACGGTCACCCCGCCGCAGACGATCTCGTGTCCGATGCCGCCGTAGCCCTTCGGCTCGCCCGCGTTGGAGGACACGTGCCTCGAGAAGCACGGGAACTCGATCTCGATGATGGCGTCAATATCCCTCGCGGCGCCGTCTATGACCACGCCCGAGATGCCCTTGGTCTTGCAGCTCCATGAAGCGAGCTCTCCCCAGACCGCGATATCGCCTCCGCAAGCGTCAACGACTATCACATCGCCTTTCTTGGCGCGGTCTATCGCCTCGACCGGCTTCGCCCAGTCGCCGTTGATCGTGTGTACCGTGAGCGCGCGCCCGACCATCTTGATGCCGTGCTTGACCCGGGGATGTATGCCCTTCATTGCCCCCTTCTTGTGCTGGGCGTCTGTGACGTTCGGAGATGATACCTTGGAGAACGCCTTGAACAGCTCCTTCTCAGAATACTTCTTGAAGAGGTCCGTCTTGACCTTCTTGCCCGTCGCTATGGACCGCTTCACCTTGCGGGTAGCTGCTGTCACGTCCTTCGCCTTGATGATCGCCCCACCGACAATCACTATCGACGCCCCAGCGCGCACTATGTCAGGGGCCGTCTCGCTGTTTATGCCGCCCGCAGCGGCGACGGGTATACGGACGGCCTTCGCCAGCCCCCTGAGCTCCGTGATGGGGGAGCCGCCGACCATCTGCTCGTCAACGCCCACGTGTACGCATATGTAGTCCGCCCCCATCCTCTCGACCTCCTTCGCCCGGGCGGGCTTGTCTTTGATGTTGAACAGGTCGACCATTACCTTCGCGCCGTACTGCCTCGCGCTCATGATGGCCTCCGTGATCGTCGGGTCTGAGGACACGCCTAGGACGACGACTATGTCGGCGCCCGATTTCGCCGCTATCTCCACCTCGGGGCCGCCGACATCGATTGTCTTCATGTCCGCCACGATCGTGTGCAGGGGGAAGGCCTTCTTGAGCTGGCGGACTATCTCCATCCCCTCGCTCTTTATCAGCGGCGTGCCGACTTCTATCCAATCGGCCCCTCCTCTGACTGCTTCAGCAGCGATCTTCAGCGCCCTCTCGCCGTGCACCAAGTCCAGCGCCACCTGGAGGACTGTCTTCATCGACCTCGAAGACCTCTCTACACCATTAAAAACATGTCGTAGCAGGATACTGACCTCGCGCCGTCGCACAGCGCAATCTGGGTCGGCTCCACGGAGAGGCGCCATAAGAAACAATAATATCAGGTGCACAGCATTCTCAAGGACCGATGGCTGCAAGAACCGGTGAACGCGACAGGTGCGTCACGGGCGTCGAGGGCCTGGACACGATTCTCTATGGGGGTATACCTCGGACGAACACCGTCCTCCTGACGGGGAGCTGCGGGACCGGCAAGACATCCCTGGCGCTCGAGTTCCTGATACACGGTGCCATGAAGGGCGAGAACTCGCTCTTCATCTCGGTCACCGAGAACTCTGAGAAGCTGCTGGCAAACATCATACCCTATAAGTTCTTCGACAAAGGCCTGATCAAGTCGGGCAGGCTGGTCTTCATCGACCTGCCGATCATGTACGAGCGCCTCGGGCTGAACAAGTCTGAGCTGAGCATGGAGGAGATAGACCTCCTCGTATCATCCCTCACGAGCCTGGCAGAGGAGCTCGGCACGAGGCGCCTCGTGATAGACTCCGTGACTTCCGTCTGCTACAAGCTGAAGACCTCGGAGAAGATCAGGGACTTCATACTCAAGATCAGCAAGAGCCTGTCCGACTTGGACTGCACGTCCATCCTGGTGGGAGAGCTCCCCGCGGGGTCGGAATCTTATTCCAGCTTCGGCGTCGAGGAGGCCATCGCGGACGGGATCATCATAATGGCGAATATGGAGCGGAGGGGCGACCTGCTGAGGACGCTTCAGGTCATCAAGATGCGGGGCACGATGCACTCGAGGGCCAGGTACGTGCTCGACCTGACCCCTATGGGAGTGCTCCTCGTGCCGCTGCTCAAGGGAGGTAGCACGGCATGAGCCCCGTTGTGAGCGCCCAGAAGATCGCTGACGAGCTGGCAGAGACGCCGCCATCATCGGCTGTGTCGCTCACCATGAGCGTAGACAACTACCTCGATGTGATACGGGGGGTCGTCGACCTGTTCGCGAACAGGCGGCAGATGGACACCATCTATGTGACAGCTACGATATCCTCGGATTCCATCAGGCGAGTGCTTGAGGCACTTGACATAGACTCCTCTAATGTGTACTTCGTGGACTGCATATCGCAGATCATGATGGGCGCGACCTCTGCCCAGCAGGACGACCGCACGACGCTAGTGGAGAGCCCCACGATGCTGGAGAACCTCATGCTGAAGATCGAGTACCTCATCCGGAGGTCACAGTCGAAGGACAAGCTCGTCGTCATAGATTCGATCAACTCCCTCGCCATACACAACAGCAACTGGATACTGTCCGAGTTCCTGCACATACTCGTCTCCGGGCTGAGGTCAAGGGAGGCCTACACCGTGATACTCACGGTCGAGGAGCACTCCACGCCCGAGCTGAACAACCTGATCAACCTCGTCTGCGACCACGGAGTGCGCGCGGGCAAGGAGGAGGCCGAGTAGGATGCACCTCACGAGCTTGGGCATACGCGCGCTCGACGATCACCTCGGCGGAGGCGTCCAGAAGGGCTCGACGATCATGGTCATCGGCTCGCCGGGCTCGGGCACCGAGTTCTTCGCGAAGCAGTTCGCATCCGTCGGGCGCGAGCCCGTCACGTACTTCACATCGACCGAACGCGACGAAGATGTCCTGAGCGTCATGCGCGAGTACGGTTGGAGGACGGATCTGAAGATAGTGAACATAGGCACGAAGTACTACGAGAGCGTGCTCGCCAAGAAACTTGAGATAAGCAGGTTCAGGCAGGAGGGCGTCAAGCTGGCCGACATCCGGAAGCCGAGGGAGCTGGACAAGTCCAAAGGGGAGAACTTCCTGACATTCCTCGCCTACGAGATATCCAAGCTCGTGCCGCCCTTCCGGGTCGTGATCAACTCACTCGACTTCTTCCTGGAGAACTACGAGAGCCACGAGGTCCTGATGGCCATGAGGACGATTAAGGCGCACACGCAGCATTCCGAGAGCCTCACGCTCATGAC
>JAFGHM010000082.1 GCA_016930135.1 Thermoplasmatota archaeon
GTCACGAAGTTGTCCTTGTCCTCCAGAGGGTTCCAACCGTACAGCACTGCGGGGCGAGCGACCACGGCCTCAGGCAGGGTGGCCAGCACAGCCTTCTCGCCCGAGAGCTTGCTCTGGCCGTAGACAGATATGGGCCTAGGTAGGTCTTCCTCTGTGTACCTCCTTGTCTTCATTCCGTCGAAGACATAGTCGGTTGACACATGCACCAGACGCGCCCCGGCCTTCTTGCACGATCTCGCAACGAGCTCGGGGCCGGTCGCATTCGCCCGATTGGCGACTATAGGCTGCTTCTCGCAGGCGTCCACGTTGGTCATCGCGGCACACAGTACCACGATGTCGGGCCTGGTCTTCTCGAAAAGCCGCTCCACCTCCTCCTTGGACCCGATGTCCAATGGCTCGAGCCTCCAGGAGCTCGTCCCGTCCACCTCCGGGTTGTAGCTCCCTGAAACCCGATACTCCTCCCCCGCCTGCGCGTAGACCTTGCTCCCGAGGAGGCCCGAGGCGCCGATCACAAGCAAGCTCTTCTTATCCTCGGCCACAACAATCCTACCGTCGCGGGCAGGCACGCGTTCCCAGCATATGAGGCTTTTGCGACCGAATCGCGAGTCTTGAAATATCCATTAAGTCATGCTCATCAGACCATGCCAGCCCCATATCCGAAGAGGAAGCCAATCAAGACCTTCATCGGAACCTTCGAGCTCTTCGGCCAGCAGATCGCGGAGCTGACGCCCCCGTTCTTCAAGTCCTTCGCGAGACTGCCGAAACTGGCCCAGAGGAGCATCAAGCTGTCGCTGCCTTTTGCCACGCTGTTCATAATGACCGTCGCGCCGCTGCCGCTGGATACCCAGGTGCAGTACGCGCTCGGGATATTCCTGTGCATATCGATGCTCTGGACCTTCGGGGCGCTGCCCCTGCCCGTCACCGCGCTCCTGGTGCCCGTCCTGCTCACTTTCTACGGGATATTCCCCACCGCGGAGGCGCTCATGCCATTCGCGGACCCTGTCGTGTACCTGCTCATGGGCGGCCTCATCCTGGCCGAAGCCTTCAGGAAGCACGGGGTCGACAGGCGCCTGGCGTTCTTCGTCGTCTCGAGGTTTGGCGGCGACATCAGCAAGATACTCCTCTCGTTCATGGTCGTCTCGGCCGTGCTCTCGATGTGGATATCGAACACCGCAACGGTCGCGCTCCTGATACCCGTCGTTGTAGGAATAGCCGCGAGGGCCGGGGACGAGAAACAGAAGCTGTCCGTGCTCCTGCTGATCGGGGTAGGGATAGGGGCCGCCTGCGGAGGGATGGCCACGGTCACGGGCTCGGCCCCGAACGCAGTCGCCTCGGCGCTGATCGCAAGGGAGACGACATGGTCGTTCGTCGACTGGATGAAGATAGGCCTGCCCACGAGCATGTGCGTGCTGGTCATCGCGTGGTATGTCCTGCTGAGGGTTTTCAAGGTCAAGATATCCCGGCTGGACATCGACCCGATAAATAAGGAGCTGGCTTCGATGGGAGGGCTCACGCCAGGTGAGAAGAAGACCCTCGGGATATTCGTGCCGACAGTCGTGCTTTGGATCGCGGGGGCGAGCATAGGCGAGCTGTTCGGGTTCCAGGCTAGCTTCATGAGCGCGACCATAGTGGCGCTCTCGGCCGCCGTGATGCTGTTCCTGACCAGGACCTTGGACTGGCAGGACGCGAGGTCCATCTCATGGGACATATTCCTGATAATCGGGGCAGGTCTCGCGCTTGGGGAGGGGCTCCAGGTGTCAGGCGCGGCCGAATGGATGGCGGACCAGCTCGTGACGCTCACAGGAGGGTTCCACATCATAGCCATCATGCTCATCATCGCGGCGGTTGCCGTCGCTCTCTCCAACTTCATGAGCAACACCGCGACCGTCGCTATACTAGCCCCGGTGCTCATAGGCATGGCCGCGGCGCTCGGAGTCGACCTCAAGTTCCTGGTGCTCGTGTGCGGCCTGTCCGTATCGCTCTCGTTCATCACGCCGATAGGCACGCCTCCGTTCACGCTCATATTCTCGACGGGGATGGTCACCAGGAGGGACCTGGTAATCGGAGGCATCCGGGTGACAATCCCCGCAGTGGCGATAGTTGTGCTGATAGTCTATCTCATGGTCAAGTTCGGTATCGTGTAGTGCTTGGAGGTGCTAGGTTGAGGGTGTTGGTGATAGGCGGCGGAAGGTTGGGCGCGCAGGTGATAACGCAGCTCAGGAAGAACGAGAACATCGAGATAGTGGTCGCGGACGCCCACAAGGACCCGTGCACGGTGAAGAACGGCTATATCAAGGCGGTGGACATCCCGGTGCACATAACGCCCTTGAACTTCAAGGAGATCGTGGAGCAGGTGGACCCCGACCTTGTGCTCCTGGCCCGCACGACGGAGGACTGGGAGCAGACAGACGTGCCCATGGGGACGGAGTACGTCATGGGCATGGAGAGGGAGCTCACGAAGATGGAGATCTCGGTGCTGCCCGTGTCGGCATCAATCCTCGGGACGAGATGACTGCGGGCGGCTGACTCCCCGATGACGTCTGACGTCATGCAAACCTGAACCCTCTAGCCATTCTGGTCACAGCCACGAGACCCGCAACGCACAGGCCGACGGACAACGCGACAGTGATGACGATCTGTGTCGCGACCAGCAGAGCGGTGGAATCGCCGATCGCGCCCACGAGCACCCATATCGCGCCGCTCATCACCGCACCGAGCAGCAATGTGCCGAACAGGACGGCGAGAAGGCCCGGCGAGAAGGCGCCCGGCTTCACTCGGATGCGCGTGAGGAGAACAGTCGCTATCGCGGCGTCCGCTATCGGTGTGGATATGACGAGCGCTAGGTCACTGGCGGCCATAGCCATTCCAGCCAACAGAAACACGCCGATGATCACCGCGGCAATCCCGATGCCGACCACGACCAGGGCAACCATCAGGCCTCGGAAGTACGTCACCAGGGACCGGCCTCCGACGACTGGTATCCAGAGGTTCTCCCTCTCGTAGTAGCACCAGTTGAGCGCCAGTATGGCTATCGGCCAAGCGCCTGCCTGGAACAAGTTCAAGGCGACCGGGCCGGATTCCTCAGAGCTGCCCTGCATCACGCCCGAGCCGATGAAGATCGCAAGCAACAGGGCTACGAACAAGAAGCTGCCGTCCCTCCAGAACCTGATGAGGTTCAGCCTGGTCATGAGGCTCAGCTCGCCCCCTGAATCGGTCCTCAGGGCAATCTTCGTGGTGAATCTGCCGAATCCGCCTATCATCCTCTTCTGCTGGGCCATCTTGCTCGATATGTCGACCTGTCCGAATCCGGCCGAGAGCGTAGGCTTCACACCGTGGAAGTAGTACATGCTGGAGACCCTGGCCCAGATGGCGCAGATAGCGGCCAGGTAGGCGGCCGCTATGATTGTGTCCTGGGCCTCCAGCCCCGACCCGTACAACACGTCGAACACCATCGCCCCGAAGGCGGACTGTGGAATCGGGAGGTCGCCGAAGCGCACGGGGAAGTCGGAAGAGGCCAAGGACAACATGGGCACGACCGAAAGCACGAGCAGCAGGAAGATGACAGCCCTGACCCTGGACTGCGGGTAGCGTATCCTGAGCACTGTGAGGCTCTGGATGATGAAGAAGACCATGACTCCATAGAGCCCCATGAGTAGCAGTATCGGGACCGCGAGGAGCAGTGACTCCCCCATGCCCCACAGCAGGCCGAACACGGAGAACAGGATGGACATCCCACCGGCGATGGTGA
>JAFGHM010000083.1 GCA_016930135.1 Thermoplasmatota archaeon
AACATTCCCTGGATCCATGGCCACGGCCACCAGGAAAGTGGCTCCTGCCCCGCTGAGCTCGTTGGCGCCGGAGATTCCGTGCATGTGCGGGTTGATGTGCACCACAGAGCTGAAATCTGTGAGCAGAGCCTGACCTTTGCGCATTGCGCTTGATGCTGTGGGTTCCGGCACATGGTGGTCGGACACGACGGCCTTTGCGCCCTCGAACTTGGACAGGGAGCCGCTCCCCAGGTCGGTGAGCCAGAGGGCGTCAGAAGGCCTGCTGCGCAGCGAGTCCACGGCCGCCTGGTCGAGCTTCTTGAAGAATTCGACCTCGGACCTCACATGCGCGCGCGTGAGCGCACTTTTGGCTATCGCTGCAGCTGCCACGCCATCGGCATCTATGTGGGATGCGACCCGGACGAGCTCACAGCGCCTCAGCTCCTCTGCGCCCTTCCGAGCGGAAGACCACATCGCTTCCGGGATAGATGATACCAGGGATTCCAGGGTCATCTCATAACCTCACGATTCCCAGCTCTTTGATGGCGAGGACAACGACGAAGGCTATGCCGATGAGCATAATCAACTTCACTGACCTGCTGATTAGGAATATGATCAGAGCGAACGCGACAAGTGCGATCAACAGAGCCAGAAGTGCTTCCATCCCGAGACCACAACTCACAGGGCGCTATTCAATCTTTGCAGAAACGGTCGTGAGTGCCCAGGGTCAGTCTACTGAGGTGCCTGTATGCATGTTCCGACAGGGCCTTGAGATTCCTGCAGTCCGCTTCGTTGTACTCCATCAGCAGCTCGAGCGCGTTCCTCTTTCCCTCCCGCTCCCACAGCCGCCAGAGGTACACCGCGTCCTCCCCGGTCATGTACTCAAGACGCCTGTCCCGCTCGAGCCCCAGCTCCCTTTCGATGCGCTTCAGCCCTCCGGTGAGGCCGAGCCTGCGCAGGGGATATCTCAAATCCACGTGCGGGACGGCGGGGACAGCGCCCGGGAACTGCGCTTCGATTATCGGGAGGTCGAAGCCAGCCCCGTTGTAGGTCACGATGATCTCCACCGAGCCGAGAAGGGCCTTCACGTTCCGTGTGTTTAGATCTCGTCCCCGAAGGAGCGTATGCATACGCCTGCCATCGAACACGCCCAATACCGTGATGGGAGACCAAAGAGAGAGTCCGGTCGTCTCGATGTCCACAAACGCCACGGACCTGCCGAAGTCGCTGAGGCATCTCCAATGCTCCCTTCGCGAGACCTTGCGCGCGAAATATGAAGAATCGTGCGCCTCCAGCCTAGCCCTCGCAATCTCAAGTTCGTCGTCCATGCGCGACTTGCTCTCCTCGGAGATGCCCTTGATGCGACTCTCGGCCTCGAAGTCATCCCATGTGAGCACCCCGAACCTCCAGAGGGAGCGCTCTCTTTGGGTGCCCACTCCGTCAAGCAGTATGAACGAGTTCCTTAGCATCTGGCACAGGGACGTCACGGAGGGCTATTTAAGTCGTCCTGGGCCTGCTGAATGTGCCCCGAAGGTTGTTAATCATGGTGCGCACATCACACCCCGAGACAGTGAGAGGCTACAGGGTAGCGGACAACATCGAGGTCTTCCCAGGCGGAGCTGCACTGTTGCTGGATGGCAACGTGCTTGTGGTGGCAGACTTGCACCTCGGATACGAGGCCGCTCTCGAAGATGAGGGTCTGAGCATCCCCCGAGTACAGACCAGCAAGATAGGGCAGTATCTGATGGAGGTGATTGACGAAGTCCGCCCGTCTAGGTTGATAGTTGCCGGGGACATGAAGCACAACTTCTCAAGGAACCTGACGCAGGAGTGGCAGGACGTGGATAGGTTCGTGAGAATGCTCAGCGGGCGCGTGAAGCTCGAGGTCATCAAGGGCAATCACGACAACTACCTCGGAGCTATCCTTGGCGGATACGGGGTCCCCCTATCAATGGAGACGGACTGCGCAGGAGTCCGCATACTACACGGCCATAGGGGTGCGCTCAAGCATGGCATGACGATAATGGGACACATTCATCCCTCGATACGACTGCGGGACAGTGTTGGTGCGACCCTCAAGAATCCGTGCTTCCTCTTCGATCCCAAGCTCAAGGTCCTGGTGCTGCCAGCGCTGAGCTTGGTATCTCCTGGCACCGACATCATCGGACAAGTGTGGGCAGACGGCGTTTCGCCGTTGCTTCCGGAGACCGGCCTATCGACTTTCGAGCCGATTGCCTTCTCGGGGACCAAACCCCTTATATTCCCCACGGTCGCCAAGCTCCGCATGCTTCGCCAAGACGACTGAGGACAGGATATCGCACTGGCCAGGATATCTGGGGGGCTAGACGAAAACATTATTAGCAACAAATGCTAGTCCGCCTCAAGGGGAGTCAAGAATGGCTGACGAGAAGAAGTTGTCTATAAGCGAGGTGAGGAAGACTATCGCCGTGTCTCTAGCCGCAGCATTCGGCTTCGTCATCGCTCTGTTGTGGAATGAAGTGGTGAAGGCCGGCATCGCCTTGGCGGGCGTGAAACTCACCCCCGAAGAGATAAGCCTGATAGGCTGGCTCGGTTACGTCGTGGTTGCGGTGGTTATCA
Organism: Thermoplasmatota archaeon; assembly: GCA_016930135.1. Taxonomy (GTDB): domain Archaea; phylum Thermoplasmatota; class Thermoplasmata; order UBA10834; family UBA10834; genus COMBO-56-21. The sequence continues at coordinate 2,578 of JAFGHM010000083.1, forward strand.
CAGTCGTGATGATCATCCTCATCATCGTGATCGGCCGCTGGGGCAACAAGTAGTCGACACGGGCCTCAGTCACCCGGGATTGCGAATCCCGGGCGCGAAACCCCAATCTCCGGTTTTTCATCGACTGATTGTCGGGACTCTGTCGCGCATCCGAAAAACCTTATGTACGCGCAGACTAATGCTCAGGATGCCAGGTGGTCCAGATGGCTAAGGGCATCTATGTCAGCGACGTCGACGTCGAGATGTCGAAGGACGTGGAGAGCCTCAGGATCGACAGGCACCTCGTCGCCGACCTGTCCGCGATGCTCCCTGGGCGCAGGCGGAAGATGCTCGATCGAATCGAGGAGTACGCCCACAAGAACCCGCTCGCCATAATCCCGATTCTCGTCAAGCACTACGATTCCGACATCCCGAAGGTGAGGAAGCAGGTCAGGGACAGCCTCGTGAGACTGACCCAGTCCGAGGTTGGGGAGCTGGCACTGGTCGAATGCGTCTTCAGCCGGCACGCGCAGATCGCATCGACGGCGGCCGCAGTCCTCGAGGGCAGGGGGTTCAACAGCGTGAACTTCCTTTCGTACTACAGGCAGGCGGAGGCCCTCGTGATGCGTGCGAGGAAGGACGATGTCTTCTGCCAGGACATTGAAGAGCTGATTTCGGATTCGATAGACACGTACAAGGAGGGCAGATTCGACCAGGCCATGACCAACATGATGATGGCCAAGGACCTCCTCGAGGACAGGCTCGATTGGCACGGCCACCTCAGGGGCTATATCAAGGACGTGCTCAAGCTGACGCCGATGTTGAGCAGGAGCGGCGTGCAGATAGACGGCATCCAGGATTCCATCCGGAACGTGGCGAAGGCGATGCAGGACAGGGAGTACACGGAAGCCAAGACTCTTCTAGACCTCCGCCGGGAGGAGACGCACCTGTGGAAGCAGCTCTGGAGCCTGAACGAGTACATAACCAAACGCGTCAAGGCGAAACCTCTGACAGAGCTCATGGTCCTCAAGGATGCGGACAAGTCTCTCATCGAGTCATTCCGGTCGATCAGGGAGGAAGTCGAGGAGATGACCCAAGAAGGCCGGGCCGTGGAGGCCTTGAGGGTGATCGAGGAGTTCCTCAGGGACGAGATATCATCCGGCTACCTGACCCGCGAGGGAAAGCGCCTGGACTCCAAGGACGAGGCCGCATGGTACTCAATGTGGGTCGTATCTCTTGGCGTTCTCAAGATGCTCGCACCCATAGTCCCGAACCTCGCCGAGGAGTTCTATCAGCAATACTTCAGGGACAGAGAGGGGGCTCCCAGCATACACACGGTGGACTGGCCGGAGCCCTTCGCGAAGGGGGGGTCGAGAAGAGTTGCTCCCAGACGCCCCAAGAAGGCGAAATCCCGCTCGGGCTGACTTCATCTAGACCTTTGGCGACCAGTACCTGCCCTTCCTCTTCGCGTCCATGGACAAGAGCAGACGCATGCCCTCGATGCCCACGCGTATGCAGTCCGTCATGCTCTGCTCGAAGTCAACGATCTTCTCTGTCGGGTGCCAGGGGACGACATCGGATATCGTGCATATCGCGCCAGCCCTCAGGCCCATAAGCGAGCAGAGGGTGAATATGGTGCCGTTCTCCATCTCGATGTTCTTCGCACCCATCTTCTTCGCATCAGATAACCGGTCCACCATAAAAGAGGGCATGTACCCGCTCTGGGACATTGGGCGGAGTTGGCCATTCTTCATGACCTTGTTCTCGCTGTAGAGTCCGTCGACGGAGAAGCAAATGCCGACATCGAACTTGGCGTCCAGCTTCTGGGCGCCCCCGATGAGCGCCAGCACCACCTCGTGGTTCGCCAGTGCAGGGTATGTCGCCCAGGCATAGCTCCTGCTTGTGCCGTCGGCTCTGATCGCGCCCGTGGATATGACGAGGTCTCCCTTCTCAAGTCCGTCCGCTATTCCGCCACTTGTGCCTATCCTGACGAATGTCTGAGCGCCGAGATTTGCCAGCTCCTCCACGAGTATCGCTGTGGACGGTCCTCCGATGCCTGTGGAGGCCACGGTCATCTCCGTACCGTCGAGAATGCCTCCGTAGACGGTGTACTCTCTGACCTGTCTGATTTTCGTGTGGCCGGAAAGCATCGCCGCGATTTTCGGTACGCGTTCTGGCTCTCCGCACAGGAAGACATACTTCGAGACCTCACCGGGCTCGAGCCCGGTGATCAGCTGCTTCTGCATATCAACCGCACCATCCATCTTGGTCTCCTCAGAAATGCAGGTGAGGATAGATAAGCTCGATGGACGGGCCATCGTCATGCAAGCTATGTGATGATGAGCAACGCCACGGAGAGCACCATCCCGAAATAGGTGCTCATCAGCACCACGCCCCCGATCTGCGATATCCTCATGCCCCTGAGCATGAACACCAGCACGAGGAATGTCGAGAGGTTGAGGACGACAATAAGGGGCAGTATCTCCGCGCGGCCGAACTCGAAGGGCTTTGTTATGCCCATGAGGCCGAGGGTCAGGAGCACGGTGACGATGCTCGCCCCTATGCCCTCCCCGAGCGCCAGATCTCCGAACCCCCTCCTGGCCGCGTGGAAGGAGGCTGCTATGTCAGGGAGGGTCGTCCCCAGCGCAACGACCGATATCCCCAGGAGCCAGGGGTCTATCCCGAAATCGTCGGTCAGCGTGAGGGCCCCCCTGACGACGAACTCCGCGCCCATGACGGTCCACAGGATGCCGAACACCAGCCATTGTGGCCCTGCCCTTATCTCGATCCTCCGGCCGAATATGTTCCCCATGAGCTCGAGCTGTATCATGGCGTCCTCCATGCTCTTCTCGAGCTGTTTCTCGTCAGTGCCCCTCTTGACGAGCAGGAGGTTCATCGTGTACGGGATGAAGAGCATCATGAGGGCGACGCCCTCGAAGAACGAGAGCGCGCAGTCGAGCAGGAGAACAGAGGCAACGATTGTGACGGTCATCAGGAACACGGCGTCCCGCATTATCATCTCCCTTGTGACCTTGAGGGGCACCATGACGGCCGTGAGGCCTATGACGAACGCAATGGTTACGACGTTGGATGCGATCCCGTTGCCCAGAGCGAGCTCTTCGGACCCCTCCCCGAGGGCTATCAGGGAGACGAGCACCTCGGGCATTGCAGCCAGCGTCGAGACAACAAGCATGCCGATGACGAACCTGCTTATGTTGAATGATCTCGACAGTGCGAGGGCGTTGTCCGTGATGAACTTCGCCCCTTGGTTCAAGACCACGAAGCCTATGGCTATTATGGGTATGACCAAGAGAGACCAAGGATCCAATTTGCCCCATCCCTTGCGCTCTTCTTGGCGAGGTACATGCCATACGCCTTCTTATGGCTTTTCGGGCTCGTTGCGACCTCTTGGGCAAGTTTGATGCCCTCGTCCGCCCTGACATGGCCCGTGAAGGGAGTATACTGTGTCATAGCCGCCCTGGGTGAGGGAAAGCGTATCAAGGTCGGGTCCCTGGGGGAGATCGAGTTCCCAGCGGGCGTGTACGTGTATGTGGGCTCGGGGATGGCAGGGGTGGAGCAAAGGATCGAAAGACACGGCCGGAAGCAGAAGAGAAAGCGCTGGCACATCGACTACCTGATGGAGGAGGCGGAGTTCATCGCCTCGGCGGCCATCCCGTGCGAGGCGAAGGAGGTGGAGTGTGCAGCTGCGCTCTCCCTTGGGCACGCGGACGGTGCCGTCGGCACTGTGAAGGGCTTCGGCTGCTCGGACTGTAACTGCGATTCACACCTCATCTACTTCGGCGACGTCGACCCTGAGTGGGTGGCAGAGGCGATATCTCTCCGGCTGTCCATGCTCGATTGCGTCTACCCGAGCAAGGACAACGGCAGACGATGGGCGGCCCGCGACAGGGAATAGCATTTTATCGAGAGTCCATCGTTATGGTACTCGGAATGGCGCAGGAACTAGAATTGACACTTGTGTTCATAGTGGTCGGGCTCTCACTCCTACTGATATATCTCTACATCACCACGATAGAGAAGGTCCTTGAGAAGGTAGGTTTCACAAAGGGCGAGGCCAGCAGCATACTCTTTCTGACGCTCTTCTTCGGCTGGATCACGATACCGATGTTCCCGTACCCCGGAACCGAATGGTGGGTCGGGATAAGTCTTGGCGGGGGCATCATACCGATCGTGATCTGCAGCATACTCCTGAAGTCCAAGAGAGTGAGCCTCGCCGAGGGCTTCATCGGTCTTGTGATAGTCGCCACAGTGACCTACTTCGTCACCAGGCCCGAGGAGGGCGTGGGCATAGTCGCAGAGGTGCCCTGGGCCTTCATGCCGGCGATAGCCGCCGGACTCTATTCGGTCTCCGCGTTCTGGCTCGACATAAGGAGGGCCGCTCCTCTGGCGTATTTCTCGGGGGTGACCGGAACGCTCGTGGGTGCGGACGTGTTCCACCTCCAGGAGATACTCAGCTACCCCCCGCCCGCCGAAAGCACGTTCCCTCTGCTGAGCATAGGCGGTGCGAACATATTCGACATGGTCTACATCAGCGGCATCGTGGCGGTCCTCGTCGGTGTGCTGATATTCTGGTATGACAGGCAGCGGAGGAAGCTGGGCTTCGAGAGGTTCATTGCTGACTGGCGCGCGGGTGCCGAAGGCCTTCCGTACGCGAAGGAGCCAACCCCGTCCAAGACGCTGAGGCCGGATAGGAGGGGCAGGCTCTAGGCCATCCGACAGATGCCCTATGTTCTTGCGCGCACGCCCGCATAGGCGATGGCGACCACGGATGCAAGGGCGAGCGCCGATGCGATGACGAACGCGTAGCCGGGGTCACCCGTGGCGTCTGCCACTATCCCCGACGCGTACACCAAGGCCGCACCTCCGCCGAGCTGAAAGCCGAACAGTATGCCGAACGCAGTGCCCCGCTCCTCCACGTCTGTTGCGTCACTGACGATGGCGAAGAGAGCTGGATAGGTTATGAACAGAACAGCTCCGTATATGACCAGCGCAGGCCCGACGACGAACCAGCTGGTGGATATCGCAAGCACCAAGACTCCGAGAGCGGAGACGGCGTATCCTGCGAGGAGCAGGTGCGTCTTGCCGTATGAAGCGCTGAGCCTTCCGAAGAAGTAAGAGGTGACAGTGCCAACGCCTATCCACATCGCGAACATGAGGTCGGCTGTTCCTGCGGACCAACCGCCCCCGCTCGTCAGGTTGACGGGTCCGAAGTAGCTCGTGATCTGGTAGAGCGCGCCCCCCGCGACGATGGGGACCACCAGCGGGAGCATCTTCGACATCGTGCGTTCCGACCTGATTGTCTTCCCTCGGCCAGGTGACCTCGTCCTGATGCTCTCATCCTCTATCAGGAAAAGACCCAAGAGCACGGCGGCGAAGTCCAGCCCGGCCCAGAGTGCGCAGGGTGCTCTCCACCCGAACGCCTCTCCGAGAAACCCGGATGTGCCGAGTGCGATGATTACTCCGAAGTTGCCCACGCTGCTCTGGACTCCAAGTGCTGTCTCCAGGTACTTCCCGGAATATTCGCGCGTTATCCAGCTGGTGCCAACCGGGTGATAGAAGGACGCCCCCACTCGCATCACGGCCACCGCAAGGAACAGGGCGAGGAACTCGTTCACGAAGAGCATCAGAACGAACGAGAGCCCCATCAAGCCTGCGCCGAGCTCGAGCAAATACCTGGAGAAGACGCGGTCTGCGAACCTTCCGACCACGTACTGCACGGCCACGGTGATGAGCAGTGCGAACCCGAGCAGGCCGACCTCGTAGTATGAGATGCCCATCACATGCACGAGGAGCGGTATCAGGGCGACAAGGGCCATCAGGGTCCCGTCGTTACATGCATGATGGAAGCTTATGACCCACAGCAGCCTCGGCGGTCTCTGCATTCGGTTCAGAGGTCGGCAACGCCGAAGCTCCATAACTTCCTTGTGCGAAAGTATTATTCGCCCGTGGGCTCGTCCTGCCGGGGTGAAGAGATTCCCGAGCGGGATGCGCCCCTCCACCCTTGAAGAGCGCCAGCAGTTCTACGGGCACGAGTTCGACGTCCGTTCGTTGAGGAGATGGATAGGCCCCAGGCACGGCAGGCTCAAGTTCGCCATGATTCTCGGGAGACACACCGGGATTGTTGTCCCAAGACACGCGGCGCACAAGAACGATGTAGTCGTGATTGACAAGTGGGACACTGCGTCTGACCTAAGGGACTATGCCTTGGACTATCTCCCCGAGGGTACGTACTATGACAGGAACAGGTACAGGGACGTGAGTAAGTGCGTCGAGTGCGGGGAGGATAGACGCGGATGCGCTGACTGCTACAACTACTGCGGTCAGCAGCTTGCTTTCGACCTTGACCCTGAGAACGTTGACTGTCCATGGCACGGACACATCGGCCAGAAGATCGACCGAGGGCGGAAGTTGTCCTTCTGCATGTATGAGTTCAATGTAGTCCGGAAGCAGGCTATGGAGCTCGCCTCGGAACTCAGGCGCGAATACGACCGAGTGGGGATGGTGTACTCCGGCCGCGGGTTCCACGTGGTCGTCGACGACGAGCGGGCCTATGCCCTATCCAGGTCGGAGCGCAAGAAAGTCGCTCGCATCTTCGGGAGAAGATATGCAATCGATGAGTGGGTGACCGAAGGAGGCTCCCGTCTGCTCAGACTGCCATATTCGCTGAACGGTTTGGTCTCAAGGAAATGCGTGATAATAGAAGAAGAAAGAGATTTGGTGGAGTTTGATCCTCGGAGTTCAGACATGGTACTGCCAGGTTTCGTGCATTCACCTTGACTTGGCCGCACGGACCTCCTTGCCCATGTAGTATCCTCGCTTCTTAGCAGCCTTCCCGGCTTTCTTGGAAGTTTTCTTCTTTTTGGCCATGTCAGAAACCTACCTGAAAACAGAGGAGCCCTCACACCTTCTACTTCTTCTTCTTCTTCTTGGCTTTCTTCTTTGTTGCCTTCTTCTTTGCCTTCTTTCCGCACGCCATTATGTTTCCTCCTATGTGCCAGATCGTGTGCGTCGACCCGGCCGGGCTTGATGCATCTTCCCCGTCAAGGAGCCGTTTCTGCTCAAGTTGCTGCTCCGAAGCAGACACATCTTTGCACATGTATGTTGTTTTGAACATAAGTGTCTTTTGATTCGCTTCTCACAATCGAGAACAACTGCTAGGCGGACATCGGATCGTCGCAAGGACGAGAACATGTTTCCTGAGCTTCGTGGAAAGACTTTATACGACAGCTATCCATACATCAAGAGGACAAGGAGCGTTTCTTCAATTGGCCCCGGCTGAGGATACGAGAAAGCTCAAGATGTGCATGATAGGCGACGTCGGCGTAGGGAAGACGAGCCTGATCAGACGCTACGTGATGGATGTTTTTGACGACAAGTACATCGCGACCATAGGCACCAAGGTGACGAAGAAGGAGATAGAGGTCAAGGACCCGAGAACTGGCGTTCCGCAGAAGGTCATCCTGCTTGTCTGGGACATAATGGGTCAGCCGAGCTTTAGAGAGGTGCTCAGGGAGGCATACTTCTACGGCGTCGAGGGGTCCATCGCTGTGTGCGACGTCACCAGCAAGGAGAGCCTCGGCGAGCTGAGATACTGGATCAAGGCAATGACATCGACCACAGGGAAGGTCCCCATCGTATTCCTCGGCAACAAGTGCGACCTGAGAGAGGAGACCCGCGTGCCGTATCAGGATATCGAGATATTCGCGAGAAAGCACGATTCACCTGCGATGCTCAGCTCGGCTAAGACGGGTTACAACGTCGAGCAGGCGTTCTCGACGCTCGTCGAGATGATGCTGTTCCCCAAGTGACCTTCCGGTGAGAAGGGTGAAGCATAATATCCGCGATAGACCATCCCACCGACTAGGGGGTTCCATTGGATTCTAGGTGCGCCGACGCCATCTTCTACAATGGGGACATATACACGATGGACAGGGAGCGCCCTCTCGTGCGTGCGTTGGCCGTGTCCGATGGCAGGATTGTCGGGCTTGGAGGCATGGACGAGATCAAGCGTGTTGCGCCGAGAGGATGCGAGCGGCACGATCTCGGCGGCAAGGTCGTGCTTCCCGGTTTCATCGACTGTCACACGCACTTCCTGCAGATGGGGCTTGATTCGATGGGTGTTGACCTCTCTCAGGCCAGGTCTCGGGATGAGGCGCTTGGGGCGATGCGAGCGGCTTCGCAGAAGACGCCCGAGGGCGAATGGATAGTCGCCACCAGCTGGAAGGAGAGCGGCTGGGAAGACGCCAGATTCATCACCCGCAAGGACCTGGACGAATGCTGCCCGAGGCACCCGTCGGTTGCCCACAGGGTCTGCGGCCACTTGTCCTCTGTCAACACTCTCGCGATCAAGGAGCTCGGCATAGACGGGAGGACGCCTGAGGTCGATGTTGACTCCTCAGGGAATCTGACGGGGATACTCAGGGAGAGCGCAGTGGTCATAGCGAGGGATGCGACCGCGCCAACGAGGGCGAAGAGGATGAAAGGCCTCGCACTGGCGGTGAAGAAGGCCCACTCGTTGGGGGTCACTTCCGTCCAAGACAATGGACAGAGTGAGGACTTCGGGATATACAGGGAGGCTGAGGCCGCAGGAAGGCTTAAGATACGCATCTGGTTCAACATGCCGGTCAAGGATCTCGACCACGTCTCTGCGCTTTCGATCACACCCGGCATCGGTTCGGAGTGGCTTCGCCTGGGCGGCCTGAAGATGTTCTGCGATGGTGCCCTGGGAGCAAGGTCGGCAGCAGTCTCAGAAGCCTATGCAGACGACCCTGGCAACATAGGCATGTTCGTCTACGATGAGAGGGAGTTCGGAGACATAGTGAGCAGAGCGAACGAAAGGGGGCTGCAGCTTGCGATACATGCGATCGGGGACAAGGGGATCGGACGAACCATAGCTGCATTGGACATGGCCCTCCATCAGTATCCAAGGAAGGACCACAGGCATCGTATTGAACATCTTGAACTGCCAAGCCGGTCACATCTGTCGATGATGAGGAAGCTCAGGGTCATAGCGTCTATGCAGCCCAACTTCGTTGGCGAGTGGGGCGGCACGAACGGGATGTATCTCTCGAGGCTCGGACCTGAGAGGACCGCCAGGAACAACCCCTTCAAGGAGGTGCTGCGCGCGAGGGTCAGGATGGTCTTCGGCTCCGACTGCATGCCGATGTCTCCTGTGTACGGGATCACGTCTGCGGTGAACGCCCCCTATGCATCGCAGAAGATCAGCGTCGAGGAGGCGGTCTGTGCATACACGCGCGACGCGGCCTTCGCCTCGTTCGAGGAGAGCTTGAAGGGCACGATATCAGAGGGCAAGCTGGCTGACTTCTTGGTGCTCTCCGAAGATCCGTTCGGGAATCCTGTGAGGCTGTCCCACGCGAAAGTGCTCAAGACGGTCGTTGGTGGTAAGATGATGTACGAAAGGAATGTGGTCAATGGAGGTTGATTGAATGGTGTCAACAGCGAAGGTCGTGTACACTCCGGAAGCGCCGAAACCGATAGGTCCCTATTCCCAGGCCGTCGTGGCTGGGAACTTCGTCTTCTGTTCCGGTCAGCTGGGGTTGGACCCTGTCACGGGCGAGATCTCGGGAAAGACACCTACAGAGCAGGTGGAGCGCGCCATCCTGAACCTTAAGGCGGTCCTCCTGCGCGCGGGTAGCGAGCTCTCGCACGTTGTCAAGGTCACCCTCTACCTCAGGGACATGAGGGACTTCGCGGAAGTGAACGAGGTCTATTCGCGGCATTTCATCGAGATGAAGCCCGCGAGGACTACGGTAGAGGTGTCACAGCTACCCAAGGGCGCTCTGGTGGAGATCGACGCGATAGCCGAAGTGGGCTGAGGGCAGGCATTCCGAGATTCCGTCGAAAGATTCTATATGCTTCAGCCCTTTGGTGATTGCGGAGCTTGAGGGGCATGTTCGAGATCCAGCTCGTAGAAGACGCAGAAGCGGCAGGAGGCTCTCTCATCACTGCACTCCCGAGCGTGGGAATGGTCAGCACCATAGCCGGCAGCTTCATCGCGGAGTCGCTGAAGATGGAGAGGATTGCCTACGTCCTTTCGGAAGACGTCCCGCCCGCAGCGCTGGTGCAGGAAGGGGTCCCAGGCTATCCTCTGAGGGTGCTCGGCCACAAGCACCTCTCCATGCTTACCTCTGAGTTCCAGATACCGATGACGATGGCATCCAGCCTTGCCAAGACGGTCCTCTCCTGGGCAGGTTCCCACGGCTACGACACCATCGTAGGTCTCGAGGGCCTGATGTCAGGTCAGGAGCCTTCAGAGGAACCGGAGAAGGAGCTGCGCGTCCTCGGGGTCGGCTCGACCCAGGCAGCAAGGGACAGGATATCGAAGGCGGGCATCGAGCAGTTCAAGGTCGGCATGATCACCGGCGTCTCAGGAGCACTGCTGAGCGAGGGGGAAAGGACCGGTGTGAATGTGATCTGCCTGCTCGTCGAGGCAAACGCCATGTACCCCGACGCCAGAGGAGCTGCCAAACTGGTAGAGTCGGTTTCCAGACTCCTCCCAGAAGTCCAAGTCGATCTCAAGGAGCTCTACAAAGAGGCGCAGATGATTGAGAAGAATGTCAAGGCCACGGTCGAGCGCACGAAGGAGATGCTCGCAGCGAGACAGAGTCAGGCAGACCGCCTGGGGAAGTCGTACATGTATGGCTGATGAGATCACTAGGGCAAGGAAGCTGAGGGAATTGGTGGAGGAGTCCCGTTTCTGGGACGCTTCAGATCTAATGCGCAACTTCGACGAGGAGTTCCACAGGATCGAGATGGGCATGGGGCACACTGCCTGGGACTCGATGTACCGGCCGATTTCCATATGTGTCAGGCCGCTCCCAACGGTGCCGAGGTTCGAGACCTCAGAAACGAAGGACGAGATCAGCCTGAGGGTGGTCCTGCCGGGTGTCCCTCCGGGGAACGTCCACATCGATGTGGACAGGCGGAGCATCGAGGTGTCGGCATGCTCAGACGACCTGATCTGCAAGCCTTACTACGTCAGCGTGGAATCCCATAACACCTTGGACCCCGACTCTGTGGAAGCGAAGCAGGAAGGTCGGTGGCTCGTGATCAGGGTGAGAAAGGTCAAGAAGCGCAGGGTCGAGATTCGCTAGCGTTTCTGCTCTCGGAGTCCCTGTCACGCGCGATCCGATACTCGTGGTCGTTTTCGTCCGATGCCATGTTCAGCGAAGGTTTAAGTAGAATGTGACTGTACGGACCTACGCACAGTCCGAGACGAAGGTTTTGCGCAAGTCAGAAGGATTGTCAGACTAGGAGGTGCAGGAAATGAGTATATTGGTTCTCGGTGCATCAGGTCAGATAGGTGCCTACACTGTCCAGGACCTCATCGAGTTCGGCGGTGAGAAGGACGTCATAGTTTCGAGCCGGAAGATGGCCAACGTGAAGAGGGCGATGGACGATCTCAAGCTCACAGAGAGGACGAAGCTGATGGAGCTGGACGCGAACAACGGTTCCAAGGTCCTCGAGACCATCAGAAATGAGAAGGTCGAATCGGTAGTCAACTGCGCTTGGTACCAGACTAACCTGGGCGTCATGGACGCCTGCCTCAAGGGCGGTGCAACATACACTGACCTGGGAGGGTTCTTCGACACGTGCCTCAAGCAGATCGAGCTTCACAACAAGTGGAAGGATGCAGGCATCAACGCGACGATAGGTCTGGGGAGCACGCCCGGAATGACCAACGTCGCGGGTGCCGCCGGTGCGAAGCGCCTCGACCAGGTCGACAGCATAGACATCGTGTGCGCCTGGGGCAACACGCTGCCCGTCCAGGAGGCCGGCTGGCCGGGGTATTCGATCAGGACGGTCCTTGACGAGTTCACTCAGGAGTCGGTCCAGTGGCTCGGGGGGAAGTACGCAAAGCAGAAGATACTCGGGGGCGAGGCAGATGTCCTCATGCCCGACCCAATCGGCAAGATCAAGGCCTATTTCATAAAGCACTCGGAGCCTGCCACGATGGGCAAGTACCTGAATGCGAAGAACGTCACCTTCAGGATAGGGTTCCCGAAGACTGACATGAACACCTTCCTGACGCTCAGGTCTCTCGGGTTCGCCGACACGAACCCACTCGAGGTCGGAGGGGCGAAGGTGTCCCCACTCGACTACCTCACTGCGATGTACCAGAAGGGGATCGCGGAGGGGAGGAGCTCTCCGCCAAAGGAGAAGTTCGAGTACGACATGTTCAGGGTCGACTGCGCTGGCAAGAAGGACGGGATGCCGAAGATGGTCACGTACTTCATAGTTACCTGGAACGACCCCGATAGGGGAGTGTCCTCTGCGAGAGACACGTCGGTCCCGCCATCGATAGTCGCGCACTGGCAGCACACCAAGCGGATCAAGGAGCCAGGAGTCTTCCCGGCAGAGGCCACTGTCGAGCCAGAGGCCTTCTTCAAGGAGCTGGGGAAGCGGAAGATACTCGTCGACGAGCAGACTACCACCACGACGAAGTACTACTGAGAGCGGTCCCCCAAACACTGAAGGAAGGGGCCCTTGCCTCTTCCCGAGGCATCTCTTTCCCCGTTATCCGAAGGACTACTCCGCCTCCTCCTCCGGCAGGAGCTCGAGCATGCGCGCAATCGCCACAGTGAAGTCCTCTAGCTTCACGTCAACCATTGACGGGTCCACGGGAACCTTGTCCTGGATGGCGCACTTCATGTGTATCTGACACTTCGGGCAGAACATCAGCAGCCTCTGCGCTCCGACCTTCTTCGCCTCCATGACCCTATCCACCTGCATCTTCTTCGAGTTCGCGTTGCAGTTAGTCCACGCGCTCACTCCGCAGCAGACGGCCTTGTCCCTCGTGTTCTCCATCTCCACGAACTTGGCGCCCGTGAACGCCTTTGCCAGCTCCCTAGGGGAATCGTACACTCCGGAGTGTCTCCCGAGCCTGCACGAGTCATGGTACGAGAACGTGAACTCGTCCTTCGCCCTGTCGTCCAGCTTCAGAACGCCTGAGTCCATGAGCTCCTTGATGTAGTCGGATATGTGGACCAGTTCGAACTCGAAATCACCCATGAGGTCCTGATAGTCGGCCCTGAACGTGCGGTAGCACTCAGGACATGTGAAAACCACCTTCTTCGCTCCGGACTTCTTGACGAGCTCGACGTTGTGCTCCATCAGCTTCTCGAAGCTCTCCTCGTCCCCTGTCCAGTTCAGGTCGTGGCCGCAGCACTTCTCCTCGTTGCTGACCACTGGGACCACGCCCGCCTCGTTCATTATCCTCACAGCGCTCTCGCAGATCTCCTGCAGCCGGAGGTCCTTGCTCTCGTAGAATATCGCATCGTAATGTGGCAGGCACCCGACGAAGTAGAACACATCGCCCTTGTCGGCGACCTTCATGTCCTTCTTCACCCAGTCCAGACGTCTCTGCTTCAGGTTCCCCTTGGCCATGATCCGTTGGACTGCATGTATGAGCCCTCCCTGGGAACAGCTGGGTGCGGCTCCGAACTCCGAGGCCTCCTCTCTCATCCCCCTTATGAAGCCAGAGTAGTCCACCTTGTAGGGGCACATGGCATTGCACTGCTCGCATGTGATGCAGGTCCATATGTCCCTGTCATTGGCTATGTTGTCGACTATGCCCTCCATGGCTCTCAGCACTATCGTCCTGGGCGCGAAGCTGTTGTCGAACGTTGCTATGGGACAGACGGTCGTGCACTTCCCGCACTCGACGCAATCGAAAGCGCCCGTGTCCTCGATCAGCTGCTTCACCGAGGCCACGGTCTGTTCCTTGGTCCTCTCCTTCTTGACCTTCTTGGCGAGCTCGAGCGGCAGCGGACCGAGGGCTCTGACCTCTTCGACGAACTCCGTGACGGTCTTCGCGAACTTGGTCCTCTCCGAGGCGTTGATCCACTCGGTCCTGAGTCGCCTTGAGTCCAAACCGACTATGTCGAAGAGCTTCTTGAGTGCATCCACCCTCTCCTGGGCCTTCTTGTTGCCCGAGACATAGTGGCAGTCATCCATCAGACACCCGATGACGATCACGCCGTCCGCGCCGTTCTCGAAGGCATCCATTATCACAGCGGACTCGACGCTACCGCTGCACATCACGCGGACTATCCTGATGTTCGGCGGGTATTCGATCTTGTTCACGCCTGCCAGGCTGGCTGAGGGATAGCCGCACCACGTGCACGTGAACGCGATGATCTTCGGCTCGAACCTCTCAGACATCTGCATCCACCTCCTCAACTAGCGCGCGGACCATCGCCTCGACCTGCTCCGGCCGGAAGCCGTTCACCGTGATCGCCTTGTTGCAGCATACGACCGCGCACTGCCCGCACCCCTCGCATAGCACTTCGTCTATCTTCGAGACCAGGACGCCCCTCTTCGGGTCGGTCTCTATCGTTATCGCGCCGTATTCGCAGGTCTTCTCGCACCTGCCGCAGCCCCTACATCTCTCCTCGTCGACGAATGCGACTATGCGTGGGAACTTGACGTTGCCCTTGCGCATCAGCTCGATGGCACTGGCGGCCGCCGCCTTCGCGTCCTCGATGGAGTACCTGATACCCTTCGGCCCCTGGGCCGTCCCGGCGACATAGACCCCCCGCCTGAACTCAGACGGGAACATCGGGTTGATGTCTTTCATGAACTTGTCTATGTCCGTCTGTACGTGCAGCATCTTCGCTATCGCGTCGCTTCCGTCAGCCGGCTCCTGCCCGACAGATAGAACAACCAGATCGGATTCGATGTTCAAGAGGACATCAGCGTCGGTGTCAAGCGCCCTCACGAATATCTTGCCCTTGTCGTGCACGATCTCGGATATCCTGCCGCGCACGAAGTTGATCCCCTCCTCCTTGGCGGCCTCGTAGAACTCCTCGAAACCCCGGTAGGGTCCCCTGAGGTCTATGTAGTGGATGTAGATGTCCGCGTCGGGGTTCATGCGCTTGATCTCCCTTGCCTGGCCTATGGCATAGGTGCAGCAGACAAGGGAGCAGTGCAGATTGCCCTTGTTCTTGTCCCTCGAACCGACGCACTGGATGAAGTTGACGGTCTTCGGGACCTTGGAGTCGGACGGCCTCTTCAGGCCCCCGCCCTTCTCCCTCTGCTCGACTATGAGCTGCTCTAGCTCCACTGTCGTTATGACATCGGGGAGGTCGTACCTGAGCTCAGGGATGCGCTTAGGGTCGAAGGTCTTGCTACCCGTGGCTACGATTATCGTGCCCACATCGAACTCCTTGGTACCCGAGGGCGTCCTGACCTTCACATGTCTGTCCCCGAAACCTCCCGTGATCTCCTCGATCTCGGACTCCAGCATGACATCGATGTTCTTGTTCTGCTGCACATCCTCTATCTTGGGCGTGAAAACGCACTCCTTGCAGTACTGCATGCAGCATATGCCACAGTTGTGCGTAGGGAAGGTCATGCTGAGCTTGTAGGTCCTCCCGCCAAGCTCACCCGACCTCTCCACGAGATATGTCTTGAACCCGGAATTGGCGATGTCCAGAGCGACCTGCATCCCCGTCACGCCGCCCCCGATGACCAGGGCCTTGTCGAGTATCTCTATGTCAATGTCCTCAAGGGGCACCAACTTCTCAGCCCGCGCAATGGCTCCTCTGACCAGGCTCTCGGCCTTCTTCGTGGCGGCCTTCTTGTCATTGTGAACCCATGCGCAGTGTTCCCGTATGTTGATCTGCTCGACCAGGTATTTGTTCAGACCTTCCTCTTCCAGCGCGCGCGTGACTATTATGCCCTGGACGTTGGGGGAACAGGCGCCTACGGCCACACGCTCGAAGTTTATTTCCTTCGCCTTCTCCTTGAGATAGTCCTGTCCCTCCCTCGAACAGAGGGCTTCGTGTATGTCGACGATGAGTATCTCTGGGTTCTTCTTCAGGTCCTCGGCGATCTTCTCAAGGTCCACCTTCTTGCTTATCTGGCCCCTGCAGGCGCAGAGGAAGACCGCAAGGCCCTTCCGCACGTTCACATCATTGTTCGACCGTTCTGGCATCACCGTCAACTCCGTCGCTCCCAGGCGTCTCTCTATACATCCTCAGCAGGAAACGTACTCAACGCCCTGTTCCAGCTTCGCGCGTCTCAGGGCGTTGTAGACTCCTTCCAGTATGCACGCCTCGGTCACGTAGCCGTAGAAGTCCCCCTTGTCGAAAACCGCGATCGTCGAGACCCCCGAGTTTGCCATCGCCTTCGCGACCCAGCGCAAGTCCAGTGACAGGTTGGTGAGTATGACAAGGGGTCTCGACATGATGTCCTTGACCAGGACTTTGGCCGGGTTCTTGCCCTCGGCTACGACCTTGACGATTATGTCCTTCTTCGTCAATATGCCATAGGCGTCGTGCCTGGCCCGTCTGGGGACCAGAAGGGTGAACTTGTTCTCGTCCAGCATCTTCTTGATGGCGCTCGCCACAGTGGCGTCCCGCTGGATGGTCGGGAACTCGAAAGTCTTCACGACATCCTTCAGGATTAATGGGGCTGTCATTGGCCCGCCCCCTTCTCGGCCTTCGCCTCCTTCGAGGCGAAGGCCTTCATTATGTCTACGTCGGAGACGAAACCGAGGAATTCCTCCTTGTCGAATACCGCTATCTTCGACACGTTCTCATTGGACATCTTCTTGGCCACCCATCTCAGTTCCAGGTCCAGGTTGTTCATCACGACAAGCGGTTTACGCGCGTAGTCCATAACGGGGGTTGTGTTCAGATCCGCGCCATGGGCGATGGGCCCTTCGACGATGTCCCATCTCGTCACGATCCCGTAGGCGTCGCTGTATCCGCTCCTGTCGACCAGGAGGAAATCCGTCTTGTTCTCTATCATAGTCACAAGTGCCTGGGCGGCCGTCGCATCCGGAGCTATCCTCACCGGGCTCGAGCGGTTGATTATGTCTCTGAGCTCCACTTACTCCCCCCTACCAAGAGCTGGGTGTAACGATTGTTATTGACGCTACTGTATTTCAATGTTCTCAGAGGTCAGTCGTGCGCCTTCGCCCATGCCTGGACGGCCAACCGCTCGTAGCTGGCGAATCCATAATACCGGGCAACGCAATCGGTAGCATCATGGTAGGTGCCCTGGATGCACTCTTCAAGCCTCGTTCGGTGGCCCTCGTGGGGGCCTCCGCCAACCCGTCGAAGCTGGGCAACGTAGTGCTCAGGAACCTCCTTCACGGACGATTCAAGATCTACCCTGTCAACCCCAGGGAGAGCGAGATACTCGGCCTGCCGTGCTACCGGTCCGTGCTGGACATCGAAGGCCCAGTGGACCTCGCACTGGTGTCAGTCCCCGCACAGTCAGCCCTCGCGCCGGTCAGGGAATGCGTCAAGAAGGGAGTGGACGTCGCAATCGTGACCTCCTCAGGTTTCAGGGAATCAGGGCCTGCGGGGGCGGAGCTTGAACGCAGCCTGGTCGAAGCCGTACAAGGATCGAAGACGCGGCTATTGGGCCCGAACACAATGGGCGTGTTTGTTCCTTCAAGGCGCCTCGATACTCTGCTGATCCCCAAGGACAAGAGCAGGCGGCCGAGAAGGGGCGGCATCGCTATGCTCTCTCAGAGCGGGGCGATCTCCGTCTCCTTCCTGGAACGCGCCGCGGCATCCGGCTTGGGCGTATCGGCATGCGTCGGCCTCGGCAACAAGGCCGACATCGAAGAAAACAATCTGATTGAGTATCTCGGAGACGATCCGGCGACCAGGTGCATCGCATTGTACCTAGAGTCCTTTGCCGATGGGGCGGGCTTCCTGACGGCGGCCGGCAGGATCTCCGCAGACAAGCCCATCGTGCTTCTCAAGGCCGGGCGCACGGCTGCCGGTTCTCACGCAGCCTCTTCGCATACGGGCGCCATCGCATCCTCTTCTGACGCGCTGATCGACGACGTCCTCAGACAGGCAGGCGTGGCAAGAGCCTACGACGAGGAAGAGTTGATCGATATCGCGAAGGCTCTCTCGCTTACCGGGAGCATCCGAGGTGACAGGATTTGTGTCGTCGCCAGCGCGGGAGGCTATGGCGTCGTGGCGGCTGACTACGTCGAGTCCAAAGAACGCGGTGCAGGTCTGCGCATGGCCCAGCTTTCTCCTGAAACGAGATCGGAGTTGGAGAAGGTCATACCAGAGTTCTCCTCGACTAGCAACCCCGTGGACCTCACAGCGGGCGTCACGGATGCGATGTACGACGCAGTGCTCGGTCTGCTGCAGAGAGACCCCGGTGTCGACGGCATCATGATGTCGCTAGAGTTGCAGCCACCGAATGTGACGAGCAAGTTGGTCGAGATCACTGAGCGCAGGGCCATTTCCGAAGGAGCGCCGATTGTCGTGAGCGCATTTGGCGGCGAACGCACATCGGCCTTGATACGAGTGCTCGAAAGGCGGGGTGTACTGGCATATCCAACGATATGGCGTGCGGTAAGAGCGCTTCAAGCTCTCGCAGAGCGCGGGGCGTACCTGAAGAGGAGAAAAACGCGCTCAGAAGACCCAAGGTAGAAGGTCGGAACGGATTGTCCCGGAGTCTTCTGGAACGGGTTTCTGAAGGGTGTTTGCCTCAGGCCCCGATCCTGAAGACCTTCGTCCCGCACTTTGGGCATGTGCCCTTCATAGCGGGCTTTCCGTTCTTCAGCTTGACCTTCTTCGGGTCCTTCATCTCGACGGACTTCTTGCACTTGACACAGTAGGCCTTCGTCAGATTTCCCACCACGCCTGTATCGGCTAGTGTCAATATATAGCCTTTCCGATGTTTTCCAGATGAATCTCGCAAGCGTGTTTCTTCTCCATACTGGCATCGGGAAACGTGAGTGAATGTCTTTCGAAGGAAGACCCGCGCACAAGGTTCTTATACTCTAACAAGGCGATTCGCGGCGAGAAGGGATGGGGCGCGGGTGAATTCCACCATCGCGGAAGACGGCCAGTCCGAGACGGGGTCGCAGCGGAAGATACTGTCCAAGATGGCCCAGAACCAGGCCGGCGTGAGCTTGGGAAGGGGCATGGCGGACCCGTACGTACCCGTGCTCGCAGTCGTCTTGGGCGCAACACCCATCCAGCTGGGATGGCTGCAGGCGTTCGTCAACCTGTTCCCCACGGTCATGCAGGTCCCCTGGGGCAAACTCAGCGATTTCCTCGGGCGGAGGATACCTTTTCTCGCAGCGGGTGGCGTCCTCTCCTTCGGCCTGTATTTCTTCATGATCGGGGCAGTGAGCGCCTGGCAGCTGATAATCATCGTCGCAGCGCAGATGTTCATAGGGTCGATGATGGTACCCACTTGGTCCGCCCTGGTCGGAGACGTCACGACTGTCAAGAACAGGGGTTCCGTCATGGGCAAGTTCTTCGCGATATCATCCTTCGCCAGTCTGATTGGCACCTTGTTCGCTGGGTCAGTCATACCTGCAAACGACCAGACTGCGATGGACTTCGCAGTGCCCTTCTGCATTGCTGGTCTGAGCGGCATCGTGGGATCGGTGGTTCTGTACGAGGTCTACGAGGTGAAGCGTCGGCTCTTCGCGTCTCCGAAAAGGATCTTCGCGTTCAGCCTGAAATCGTTCATATTCATATCCGACCTCACCGAGAACAAGAACTACAGAAACCTCGTGACGCTCAACACGGCGTTCAACTTCATAATGTCCCTGATCTGGCCTATCTTGGTCCTGACATATCTCGAGGTCCTTCACGCCTCGCCGTTCGAGATAGGCATAATGGCCGTGATCTCGACCGCGGCAACTCTCTTCTTCCAGACCAAGGTCGGGAAGCTCTTGGATGTCATAGGTCCCATGCCGCAGATACTCATATCCAGGTTCGCGTACATATCGGTGCCAGTCGTCTACGCGCTTGCAACGCAGGTGTGGCATATCTATGCCATCAATGCGGCCCTTGGGCTTGCGACTGCTATGTCCAACGTGGCGTTCTTCGCCTATATACTGGACGTCGCTCCACCTGAGAAGAAGGGCGAGTACTTCGCGGTCTACAACACGATGATCGGCGTCGCCACGTTCGTCGGCTCGATAATCGGGGGTTATCTGGCCTACTTCTTCCTGGACTACTATGGCGGGAACTGGGTGCTGGGACTTGGCGCGGTATACGCGATATCCGCCTTCGGAAGGGCCGCAGGCTCGGTCTGGTTCTTCAAGCTCAAGGACCCTGTCAGGTATCCGGATACCCTCAGGGGCGTCATCAAGAAGGCGATAGCGCACTATCATGCTCGCCTGAGTTGAGCCATTTCTGATCAGACCGTCTCGACATGAAGTAGAAAAAACATGTGTGGAAAGTGTTTGGCCGGCTCATATGTTCCTCTTGCTGGGGCCGGATATCCTGATGGCTCTCCTCTCCGTCCTCGGGACTTTGGCGAGATACCGCTCAAGACGAATCTGTCTGTATGTTTTCCAGAGTCTGCTCGGTCGCATTGCATCCACCTCCTTAGAAGTGAGAAACCTGGCGTATTCCACCGAAGTGGTCTCCGCCGATCACTCGAAGGATGCTCGCGCTATCCCCCAATCGTTGGGCGAACAATCCAGTCCTCTGTGGGTTGGCGCGAACATACTTATCGAATATCCCCTAGGCTGCGGGGTTATTTGAGGGTTTTGCCGTTACCATTTGTTTGTATAAAAATATTTTTATAAAAACATTCCATGACGAAAAAACCGGAATGAATGCGTCGTTTCTCGGACATCACATGCGCGGAGTCTGGACTCCTGCACCTATCTCGTTCTGAACATCCATTTGTTAAAAAGATGTTTGATATATAATTTATAGTAGATTAAAATCACAGTTACATCGAATCTCGTTGTCAGAACGCCGATGTTCTGGAAGGCGAATCATGGATAGTCCGTGCGTGTCAGCTCGAAAGGACGAACATAAGACCTATCGTGACGAATATCCCTATGAACAGAGCGAAGAGGAACCACAGCGCCCTCCTGTCGATCATGCGTCTCGGGAATCGAATTGCATGCTGAGCTTAACTTCTTTTCCGAGAAGGCCTGTGACTTGGCGAAGTTCGATATACACGTGAATGGGATTCAGTAGAACATGTCCATCGAGGAGCTCAAGGAGATTACGAGCAAAGAGAGGATCATCCTGTATCTTTCGGAGTACCATAACATGGATGATCGATATGAGCTGCCCTCGGACGTCATACAGCAGTCCATAGCGTTTGCCACAGGTGTGCAGAGGAAGCACCTGTCCCAGTACCTGGACTCATTGATCGAGGAGGATCTCATAGTAGAGCGCAAGGCCCACATCCAGGGCATGAAGCAGCGAATGAACGGATACTACCTGACGCCGGGGGGCTATTCGCGGGCCACTGGCCTGAGATGCAGGGTGGAGAACATGGTCGTCCCCATCGTGATCAACGGCAGTGTCAAGGAGATGCGCGTGGCCGACATAGATGACGCCACGTCGGCCCACATAACTCTGTGCGACATAGTCAGGGAAGCCATTCGGGGCAACGGCCTGACAATCAGCGCTTTGGAGACGATCGAGCAGAGGAAGAGGATGGCGCTCGAGGCAAAGGAGCAGGACACCGAGGTGTACAAGCGGGCACTTCTCACTGCCTGGAGAGACGGCAGGGTCACCGCAACTGAGAGGTTCCTGGTCGAGGAGCTGAGGAAGCATCTCAACATATCGGAGGAACAGCACCGGAACCTGGAAGCCGAGATAGTGAAGAGTCTCGCCCAGGACCACATGGAGTTCCGAAGGATCTACAGAACGGTGCTGGAGGTGGCGCTTGCCGACAAGGCGATCTCCGGTCCAGAGGAGTCGATCCTCGAAGGTCTTCGGCGCGTCATGAGGATATCGAGAAAGGAACACGATGAGCTAGTGCGCGAGGTTGAGGTCTCGATATGTGGGCCCTCCGGCCATGAGAGAGATCTTCAGCGCGAGGCTATGAAGCTTGTGAGGGCTCACTAGTCGTCCTAGCTGGACAAGTCAGGCCCTGATCCCAGCATGTTCTCTGCCTGATGGACCCTCCTTGAAGGCGAAAGCCATCCTTAGGGTGTTGTGGTCGTATCCGACGCGGCCCTTCCTGGTGACCATTACCAGGCCACCGTAGCCGTCGACCCGATCTGCGAGGATTTCGATTCCGAGTCGACATGCTTTCATCGGGTCCTTGGTATCCTTCACCAGTTCCAGTGCGCTCTTAGCAAGGACCACCGATATGATCTTCTCGCCCCATCCGGTCGCAGGGGCAACCCCAATCATGTCGTCAGCGTATGCAACTGATCCGACGATGGGAGTTTCAGCCCACTAGTTTGAATACCCTGTCGTGCGGTCTCGCGCGTTCCTTCACCTTGATTCCCACCGATTGGCCAGCCGAAGCGCTCGGAACAGGGTTCCTGTCTATCTCCATCGACTCTATCTTCTGTTCGAAGTTGGTTGTGGCGCCCCTGATCCTGATGGTGTCACCAATCGATAGCGTGCCCGATGTGATCTCGACAGCCACGACGCTCGGCTTTGCAAAGAAGATCGTTACCTTGCCTACCTCCGCCTCCTCGACCATGCGAACCCTCGGACTTCTAATCGCATTCCGGCTATTTATCAGCTATCTGCGTGATGAATGACGCATCGCTCCCCGTGTCATCCCTATGTTGTGGGATGGCCATTGGCAATCGGACTTCTCGACAAGTTATAATAGGAAGGAGTGTTTCACTCACCTATCGTCCGCGGAATCAGCCAGGGGATGCATCATGCAGAGCTCGGCTCCGATAGCGAAGAGCGCGAAGGCGGATAGGCCCCGCCCGATCTCGCCCAAATTCGCAGGGGAGATGCTGAACGTTGTATCCGACATAATGTCGGTAGGCCACCTCGATGCTGTCCTCGAGCGCATCGCGTCCACCGTGGCCGAGCTCTTCTCCATGCGAGCCCTCGTGATAGCAGTCCTTGACCCAGCGGAGCAGCTGTTCAGGGTCAGAGTCACCTACGGTTATGACAAGGAAAGAGGGAAGAAGATCCGTAAGTTCACATACACCCACGAGAGGCTGAGACTCGACCTCGAAGAGAAGTACAGGATAGCAGATGATGTGTATCTCGTCCGTCCGGAACCCGGCCAGATCATCAAGGGCGAGGAGCCTTTCTACATACGTCTGGACCGCATAAGCATCCCGAGGACTGACCCCTCCGTCTGGCACGAGCTAGACTACATCAGGTTCGTGGTCAGGAGCAGAGATGGCGAGCCGATCGGGTTCCTAGAGGTGAACGAGTCAGAGAATGATAGGATCCCGGACGCGGAGACCATCGAGGCGATGAGGGTGTTCTCGGGATTGGCAGCTGTGGCCATCGAGAATGCGACCATGTTTCAGAGACAGGTCGAGATAGCCCAGAGGCTCAGGTTCCTCAGCGACATAATCTCTCACGACATCAACAACTGCAACCAGGCAGTTACGAGTTACGTCCAGATGGCCCTGGGGTCCAAGGGCCTCTCCTCGAAGGTCGGAACCTATCTGGAGCGCGCCTCATCCTCAGCGTGGGGCATCAGCGAGATCATCCAGAGGGCGAACAAGCTGATGAAGATCGAGGAGGAGGGGGCCAAGAACCTGGGTCCCATCGAGCTTGGCGAGATCTTGAGGGAGAGCATCGCTGAGGTGCAGAGGAACAACGCTGACGCCTCGGTCAAGTTCGACCTCAAGCTCGGGGACCGCAGGTATTTCGTTCTGGGAAACGAGCTCGCCGACGAGATATTCACGAACATCCTGGAGAATGCTGTGGACTACGATCCTCACGACGATGTCTCGGTCGAGATCTCCGTCGGTGTGTTCACAGTCGAACCGAGGCGCTACTGGTGCGTGTCGATAGCGGACAACGGCATCGGCATTCCGGACTCCAAGAAGAACATTGTCTTCGGGAGGTTCCAGGAGACAACCGACCGGCCACCCGGAAGCGGGCTTGGCCTTTCCATCGTGCGCGCCATAGTCGATGCTTACCATGGCATAGTCTGGGTAGAGGACAGGGTGCCGGGGGACCCCTCCAAGGGGAGCATCTTCAGGGTCGCGCTCCCCATGGTTTCCGGGAAGTAGGCTCCAGTGTGCTTCATGCCCCTGGGAAGTTTTATCTCCAAGACGTGGGTTCTGGTATCTTGAAATCCATGAAACTCGATGGAAAGGTCGCCCTTATCACGGGCGGAACCGAAGGTATGGGCTACAGCACTGCGAAGCTCTTCCTCGAGGAGGGTGCCAGAGTTGTCATCACTGGCAGATCGAAGGAGAAGGCCGCCAAGGCTCTGAAATCGCTGAGGAAGCTCGGACAGGTCGTGTTCGTCCAGGGTGATGTGTCGAAAGCTTCAGACGCCAGGCGCATGGTCGAGACAACGGTGAGGGCCTTCGGCGGGATAAACATCCTCTTCAACAACGCAGGGGTCTACATGGAGAAGCTGGCAGAGGACACGAGTGAGGAGGAATGGGACCGGGTACTCGACATCAACCTGAAGGGAACATTCCTTGTCACGAAGTACGCGATACCGCACATGAAGCGGCAGCGATCCGGCGCGATAGTCAACAGCTCGTCGGATGCGGGATTGGTCGGGAACAAGAACTGTCCAGCCTACTGCGCCTCGAAGGGTGCCATCACAATAATGTCGAAGGCCATGGCCCTCGACTACGCCCCGTACGGGATAAGGGTCAACACGGTGAACCCTGGGTGCATAGACACACCCATGCTGGCCAAGGAAGCGATGGCGTCTGGGAACCCCGTGAAGTACATGAAGCAGACGCGAAAGGACCACCCGATAGGCAGAGTGGGCACCCCGGAGGAGGTCGCCCATGCGGTCCTATTCCTGGTCTCAGACGAGGCGGCCTTCATCACAGGTGCAGCCCTTTCGATCGACGGTGGGCTGACCGCTCAGTAGCCTCCTATGGGCCTGCGTTCGTGGAAAGGGATAAATCCGGGCGCACGCCCTCATGGATGGCGGAGCTGGTGTCATGGCAGGCAGATCGGAAGAACACCTCCTGGTCTTGAGGAACGCCATACAGATGGAGATGGAGGGCAAGGACTTCTTCGAGAGAGCTGCCAGCAAAGTACAGCACGCCCGCGCGAAGCAGATGTTCGAGGGCCTCGTCAAGCAGGAGCAGAGGCATATTGATGTTCTGGGCAAGGAGTTCGAGAGGCTGAGCCAGGGGAAGAGCTGGATGTCCCTCAAAGAGGCCGAGGCGCTGCCTTCTGGCCTACCCAGGGTCAGCGTCTTCAAGGACGCCAAACTGAAGCGAATCAGGTTCCCCTCCAATGCGGGGGAGCTGGAAGCGCTGAAGATAGGCATGGATGTGGAGCAGAAATCCATAGACTACTACACCTCAGCTCGTGATCGGGTCGCGAACACCAAGGCCAAGGCGATATTCAGTTGGCTGGTGAAGGAGGAGTCGGGCCACCTGACGATACTGAGCGCCGAGTATGAATACAGAAAGGGCTCGGGATTCTACTACGACGAACCGGAGTTCAGCCTAGAGGTCATGTGATTCAGATCGTGCCGTGTCTTATCGCCTCGACAGTCAGCAGCATGTCCGAGAACACTGCATAGGCCGTCTGAGTCAGGGCCGGGCTAGACTCAACTACCGTGATGTCGCCCATGAGGTCCGTGCTCATAGTGAGCGAGCTTGAAGTGCCGTCCACAGCCCACATGGGGCTATCCGGGCCCACTCTTTCTGGACGGACCTGTAGCTTGATCGAGGATCCTTCTCTGAAAGCGCGGGCGACGAGCTTGATCTTCTTTCCCTCTGCAGAGGCCTCCCTGATCTCCTCAAGGCTGATGCCCCGGATTCCCAGCCTGTCAACCATCTTCGGGTTCATCCCGGCGTCCATGAGCACGTTCGCAAGAGCGGTTATCTTGGCAGAGGCGTCCCAGCCGTCCACATCCAGAGATGGGTCGGCCTCCGCGATACCCCTTGCCTGTGCCTCCTGTACGGCCATCTCCATTGACTTGCCCCTGGACATCTCGCCGAGGATGAGATTGGAGGTGCTGTTCAGTATGCCCGTCAGGCCGAGGATTTCGCACCCCGGGAGAGTCCTCTCCACCAGGTTGAATATGGGGGTGCCGTCCATGACGGTCCCCTCGAACCTGAGATGCACGCCCTTGGACCTGGCGATGTCGCGCAGTTCCTCATAGGCCCAGGCTATGGGGCCTTTGTTGGCCGTGATCACATCCATGCCTGCCCGCATGGCGGTGCGGAGGTGGTCTATCGCCGGCTGACCAGAATCGATGTTCAGAGTCGACAGCTCGATCATGATATCCGCATCGCACTTCTCGATGATGCCGATCGGTGAAAGCGCCGTCGAATCGCTCCCGTAAGCCGGAAGCGAGCCCGATCCGATGGCGCTCAGCACCCGCTCAAGGTCGAGCGCTCGTTTCGATAGCAGAGAGCCTCTGGATCTGGTTGCGATTGCGAGGACCTCCACATCGAGTCCCTTCTTCCTGAGGAGCCAGTCGCGTTTCGCCATGAGCAGGCGCGCGAACTGCTGGCCTACGTTACCGAACCCAACCAATGCCAGCCTGAGTATCATATGAACACGTGTGAGCGAGCGATGGAACACCTGGGGCGGAGCCAGTGCTTGGACGAACGCCGGAGACCAACTACATCTTGCTGAACTCTTCCTTTCCGACGCCGCACTCAGGACAGGTCCAATCGTCGGGGAGTTGCTCGAACGGTGTGCCCGGGGGGATGTTCTGGGTCGGGTCTCCTTTCTCGGGGTCGTATATGTATCCGCACACATTACACTGGTACTTGTCCATAGCCTTCGCCGCACTCGTATCATGGTATGCGTACTTGACATTGTTGGGTTTCGTGATTCCTCTAAGCAGCCTCGCAGGAAGCGGGCCGATTCGCGCTTCTTTCCTCATGCGCCTCAGCGTTGATGTCGACGGCAACGGCTTTCGACCTCAGATGGCGAATTTCGAATATTTCGCTACGACAAAAGGGCGGTGTTTGAAATTCGAGCGATGGAAATCGCCTGGTTTCTGTTCGAAGAGATACGCTTAAGTACATTCTTGATAGTCTAGGCGCCGGGGAACCCGGGGCGGAGATGCCTCGCAACGATGGATCTTCCGACTGGGTCGGGACGCAAGGGCAGTCAGGTGTTTCAATGAAGGTGAGCAGCTTCAAGTGGTTGTTCGGCAGGAATTCTGAGTTCTGGCCGACCAACATGAATACGGGCATGTGGGCTTGGGTCGGCCACAGACTCACGGGGATACTATTGGTCGTGTACCTGTTCTTACATCTGTCGTTCCTGAGTCAGGCGTCGTTGAACCACGACAGCTTCGACCAGCTGATGGAGACGATGGCCCAGCCTCTTTTCGTGCTTCTCGACTTCCTGCTGGTCTGCGCGGTGATTTTCCACGCGATGAACGGCCTCAGGGTAGTCCTGTTCGACATGGGGATAGGGATCAGGAAGCAGAAGCTGGTCTTCTGGATAATGATGGCGATCTCGGCCGTGCTCGTGCTCGTGGGTTTCTGGCTGATATCCGTGCTGATCTTCGGAGGTGCGTGAGATGGCCGACAAGAGACTTGCGACATCTAAGGTCGCGGGCACCTGGGCCTGGTTCTTCCAGAGGCTCTCGGCGGTCCTGCTGATAGTCCTCTTGGGGGTGCACATATGGATCACGCACTTCGCGGACATCGACCCCGAAGTGCACATCACCGTGGCAGGGGTCGAGACAAGGCTTGACCAGCTTCTCTACATAGCCGTCGACTACGCGCTGCTGGCGGTGGTGCTCTTCCACGGCCTCAACGGGGCGAGAACCGTCATGCTCGATTTCGACATGTTCGCCAAGAGGCACAGGGCGGTCGATGCGGCCCTGTTCATTGTCGGCGTCGTGAGCTTGATCTGGGGCATAATCGTCTTGTTCCCGTTCATAGGCGTCAATGGAGGCTGATTGCGAATGTACTACCACAAGATACTGGTCATAGGAGGCGGCCTGGCCGGGCTCAGGGCGGCCATCGAGTCCGCCCCGAGGGTCGATACTGCCATCATATCGCAGGTCCACCCTGTGAGGTCTCACTCGGGCGCGGCCCAGGGAGGCATCAACGCCGCCCTGGCCAATAACCCGAAGGGCGCGGACGACAACCCGGAGAAGCACGGTTTCGACACGATAAAGGGCAGCGATTACCTGGCGGATCAGGAAGCGGCCGAGCTGATGACGAAGGAAGCTCCCGGCTGTATATATGAGACCGAGCACTGGGGATGCCCGTTCTCGAGGACGGATGCGGGGAAGATCGCTCAGAGGCCTTTCGGAGGCGCGGGGTTCCCGCGGACATGCTTTGCCGCCGACAAGACCGGCATGTACCTGCTCCACACGCTCTGGGAGCGCTCGGTGAAGCTCGACGTACCGCTCTACGAGGACAGGGTCTTGGTCGACCTCGTGCTCGATGGTGACGCCTGCAGGGGGGTCATCTGTTGGAACCTCAAGACGGGAGAGCTGGAACCGTTCATGGCTGAAGCCGTCATATTCGCCTCAGGTGGGAGCGGACAGATCTACGCCCGCTCGACGAACGCGCTGATAAGCAGCGGCTCAGCGCTGGCTGCGGCCTACAGGCGGGGCGTCCCCCTGAAGGACATGGAGTTCATCCAATTCCACCCGACCTCCCTCTGGGGTACCAACATCCTGATGACGGAAGGTGCCAGAGGGGAGGGGGGCTACCTGATCAACAACAACGGCGAGAGGTTCATGACGAAGTATGCCCCGAAGGCGATGGAGCTCGCCCCCAGGGATATCGTTTCGAGGTCTATCCAGACGGAGATAAACGAGGGCAGGGGCATCAATGGCGGGCCGTACGTATACCTCGACCTCAGACACTTGGGGAGGGAGAAGATACTCGAGCGGCTTCCGGGCATCAGGGACCTGGCAATCAACTTCGTCGGGGTCGACCCCATAGACAAGCCCGTCCCCATACAGCCGGGACAGCACTATACGATGGGCGGGATAGACACCGACGTCAACGCAGCGACGAAGTTCAAGGGCCTCTATGCCGCGGGCGAGTGCGCCTGCGTCAGCGTGCACGGGGCCAACAGGCTTGGCGGCAACTCAATGCTCGAGACCGTTGTCTTCGGGAAGATATCGGGCCGTTCGGCCGCCGACTACGTGCTGTCCAAGAAGGACCAGAAGCAGGGCGAATCCGCGGTCATGAACTGCCTGCGAGAGACCAAGGCTGCCATCGACAGGCTTCTCTCGCAGTCGGGGGACGAGAACCATGCGGACATCAGGGCCGAGATGAGACAGACGATGTTCGAGAAGTGCGGCATATTCAGGGACAAGAAGGGGCTCGATGAGGGCCTGGCCAAGATCCGGGAGCTCAAGGAGCGCTACCAGAAGGTGACAGTCCAGAACAAGGGCAAGACCTACAACCTGGACCTTATTCGCTGCTATGAACTCCAGGGCATGCTCGAGGTCGCCGAGGCGATGCTCGTCGGCGCGCTGAGAAGGGAGGAGAGCAGGGGAGCGCACTCAAGGCTCGACTTCAAGGAGAGGGACGACGTCAAGTTCCTGAAACACACGGTCGCCGTCTACACGCCTGACGGCCCGCAGATCTCATACCGCGATGTCAAGCCCGGCAAGTACAAGCCCGAAGCAAGGAGGTATTGACATGGCCGAGAATGAGATAACGCTCAAGATACAGCGGTTCGACCCAACCATGGATTCGGAGCCGTACTGGCAGTCATTCAAGGTCGGATTGAAGCCGAGCATGACTGTCCTGGACGCACTGTTCGAGGTACTGAACCATCAGGACGGGTCGCTGGCATTCAGATTCTGCTGCAGGGCGGGTGTGTGCGGATCATGCGCCATGGTTATCGCGGGAAAGGTCAGGCTCGCATGCGAGACCCAGATCGCGACCCTTCTGGACAAGGACGAGATCTGCTTGAGCCCCTTGCCTCACCAGAAGGTCGTGAAGGACCTCGCGGTCGACTACGACCTCTTCTTCGAAAGGCTGAAGCGCGTGAAGCCATATCTGGTCGGCAAGGAGCCGTATCCGGAAAAGGAGTACATCCAGCTGCCGAAGGAGCGCGTGCCGATAAACGAGCCGATAGACTGCATCCTCTGTGGCTCATGCACGAGCGCGTGCACGATGGCTTGGACCAACAGGGATTACCTTGGCCCGGCGGCCCTGCTGAAGTCATACAGGTTCCTGGCGGACACGCGGGACACTCTGAAGCACGAGCGTCTCGATATCGTCGAGAGCGAGAGCGGGGTCTGGAGATGTCACACGCAGTTCAACTGCGTGGAGGTCTGCCCCAGGAAGCTCAACCCGACTGAGGCCATTCAGAGGCAGAAGATAGCCGCGTTCAAGAGGAAGCTCTTCGGCAGGAAGAGAAAGGGCTGACAGCAATCTTCCTTGATCGATCCGATGAATTCGTCGTGTTCCTCTCCACCGGCGAGGGCGCCCATTACCAGTTTCTACGTGGTCGGGTTCCCGCCGAGATAACACGGCCTCTCAGCAGGTGATCCGGCGTGCCTCATTTCTTCTGCGGCCATCTCTTTGGACTTGCCGCTCACGACGAAGTGGTCGATGCCGGCCCACTGCACGTGCTGTCACATGTGCTGGACCGAGATCTGGATCTACCTGGCAATCGCCTGGTTCAACAAGCCCTTCATCTTCTTTGATGCCATCTCTTTCCCTCTTCTCATCGCAGGCCTCCGCGTCAACGGAGTGTCTGCTCCAAGGACACGTCTTCTTGGGCGTCTGAGGAATGCGATTGACCGTCACAGGCCTTCAGCCGAAGCGGTCGAAGGCGAGCCACCTCTGCAAAAGCTATTTAGGCATGCATCATTGATTCTCTCCAGGCATCCCCATGAGCAAGGTCAGGATACGATTCCGAGACGGTCCTGAGATCCTGGTGGTTCTCAGGCCTGACGAGACGCCTTCTATCCGGTCGCTCCTCTCGGTGCTACCGTTCTCATCCAGGGCACAGACGTGGGGGGACGAGGTGTACTTCGAGGCGCCGTTCCACGCTGATCTCGAGAAGGATGGCAGAGCGGCCATGGAAGTCGGAGAAGTCGCCTTCTGGCCTGACGGGGATGCGGTTGCGGTCTTCTTCGGGCCCACACCTGCGAGCTCTGGTGCCTCGCCGCAGGCATACAGCCCATGCAACATCCTAGGGAGGGTCGAGGGCGACACGGGAGTGCTCAAGAAGGTCAAGCCAGGGACGCCGCTGGACGTCCTGGCCCCGTGATCTCCTCACTACTGGCAGGTGTATCCGCCGTCGACCGAGAGCGCAGTCCCGATTATGAACCCAGCCTCCTCGGATGCGAGGAACAGCACCGCGTTCGCGACCTCTTCCGGCCTACCAAGCCTGCCTATCGGATGGTATTCGCACAGCTGTCTCCTGTACTCCTCGACTGGCAGCCGTCTGGCTTTTGCCTCCTGTCGGAACATCGGAGTGTCGATCTCTCCCGGGCAGACGCAGTTGACTCTGATGTTCCTGAGGGCGTAGTCGAGCGCAAGGCACTTCGTCATGAGCACAACGGCTCCCTTCGAGGTGTTGTACGCGATGGCGTTTCTGTCTCCGACCAGACCGCTGCATGAGGCGTTGTTGACGATGACCCCTTTCTTCTGCCTCAGCATTATCGGGATCACCTCCTTCGACATCAGGAAGACGCCCTTGACGTTGACTGCCATTATCCTGTCGAAATCCTTCTCGGAGACCTCTTCGATGGTCCCCTCCACGAGTATGCCGGCGTTGTTGAACAGGATGTCGATTCGTCCTAGCCTGCGTTTCGCCTCAGCGACCATTCTCTTCACATCGGCGGACTTCGTAACATCGCCCGTGAGTAGGAGAGGCCGGTATCCCTTCTCTCTGAGCTCTTTCACGGTCTGCTCGCCGGTCCTCCTCGACATATCGATGACGGCCACTCTGGCTCCCTCTTCGAGAAACCTCTCGGCGGTCGCCTTGCCAATCCCGGAAGCGCCTCCGGTCACGATCACGGCCTTGTTCTTGAACCTCTTCTGCTGCAATTCCATCCAACCGCAGCCGGAATGTACGAACGTGTGATTAATGTTGTTGCGGTCCGTGCCAGTAACTACAAATAAGCCCTGGGTGCTCCATGAGACAATCGTGCGCCTGGAGGTGGTTATGATGGCCCTCAAGGTACTCGGCATACTCGGCAGTCCTCGTCTCGACGGCAATACAGCGCAGCTCTTGGACGCTGTCCTCGATGGTGCCAGGGGCGCAGGCGCGGATGTGGATAGGCTCGAGCTTGCGAGGATGAGAATCGACCCGTGCAGGGAATGCAGGGAATGCGACTCCGGGTTAGGCTGCGTCCAGAGGACGGACGATATGTCGCGCATATACAAAGCGATCAGGGAGATGGACGCGATCGCAGTCGCCTCACCCATATTCTTCATGGGGGTCACCTCGCAGACGAAGGCCATGATAGACCGCTGCCAGTGTTTCTGGGTTGAGAAGTACATCAACAAGGTCAGGTTCTACGACGGCAAGAGGAGGCCGAAGGGGCTCTTTGTGTCGTGCGCAGGATCCGCAAAGCCGATAGTCTTCGAGCCGGCAAAACACGTCATCAAAGCATTCTTCGCCGCAATCGACTACGAGTACGTGGGAGAGATTCTCCTCCCGCACACTGACGAACCGGAACTCGCCTCTCGCAAGAACGAGGCCCTGGAGCAGGCCAAAATCGCCGGTGTGCGCCTGTGTGACTGAGCTGCCATTTGCATCCGGATCTAGAGGAATCTCCCCCTAAGCATCACCCTGACGGTCCTGCCGTCATGCTTCTCGACTTCTATGTTCGCTCCAGGCGCCGTGACGAAGTCCCAGTGCATGGTCGACTCCGAAGTGCCGCCGTAGCCGGCGTTCGAGCCGAAGGCAACGTGCACTGTGCCAGCGACCTTCTCGTCCGTGAGTATGTACCCGATCGCTTTCGTGATCTTGGGGTTGAACCCGATGCCCAGTTCTGCCACGTTCCTTGTTCTCACTGGCTTGTACTGCGTCCTGTCGACCGCCTCGCACTGCTCGAAGCTCGAGACCAGATCCTTGTAGTTCTTGCCTGCCTTTGTCCTATCGAGCTGTATGACCCCGTCCTCGAACTCCAGCAGCACCTCCTTGATTATCTTGTCCGAGAGCCGGTCCCTGGTGATGGGACAGAACAGGGTGCCGCTGCCCTTCATCTCATGGGGCGCAAAGAAGAGCTCACCCGCGGGGAGGTTCGCTCCGCGGTCGTTGAGGTCGTAGTCCTCCTTGCTTATGATGCCGTCGTCTATGTTGCTGCGCCTACCCTTTATGTTGACCCTGAAGTCCGTCCCCTTGTCATCCCAGACATGAACCCACTCTGCACCCTTGAACTTCGAGTCGAGTTTCTTGCCAATCCTCATGAGCGTATCGGGTGAAACGGCAAGCCCTCCGATGACGATCTTCTCGAGTTCGGGATAGCTGATTCCGAAGCTCTTGGCCGCCTTCGGTGTCGGCCACCCTGCATACAGCCACTTCTTGCCGTCCTTCTTGTCGTAGATGATGTCGTAGAGCGGCAGCATTGCTCTTTGGCGCGCCTTGAGCTTGTCCCTGGGAAAGCCTGCAACAATCGAGGGGTCGTCGTAGGGCTCGATGTTTATGAGCATGTCGGCGGCCTTGACCATTGCGACATAGTGCTTGGGCGTGATGCTGAGAGTCGATGCTGGTATCTCCTTGTAGACCCTCTTCGCGTACCCGTCCGAGTCACTGATTATCGAGGGCGTGGTCCCCTTGCGATAGCATTCCAGGGCGATCTCCTCCAACAGCAATTGGGTGTGTGCCCCGCCCCTCACTATCACTGCGTCTCCCTTCTTGAGGTTGCAGGTCTTCACCATGCTCTTGGCACATGCGGCGATCATCTTCTCGGTCAGGGCCATCCTTCAAACCTTCCTTTTGCCTATTAAAACGCGTATCTGTATTTTAGGCTGCCGGTAATGGATGCAACCTTGTTCAGTTCAGAGCGCTTTGACGACGATGGCAGGCCTGCAACTCCTCATGTACTGGGGGCACTTCATGCAGTTGTCTAGCGTCGGGCCGCTTCCTTCGCTCTCGCCAGCTAGTCGGAAACCCAGCCTTTGGAAGAACCCGGGCGCCCTCGCGAGCGCCCACAACCTGTCTGCGCCCCTCAGACGCGCCTCGAGCTCGATCTCCGCTATCAGCCTCCCGCCCAGCCCACGTTTTCGCAGAGGCTCGGACACTGCAAGCCACTCGACTGAGAATGAACGATCGGTCTGCTTCAGCGCCGCGCATCCCACGAGGTCTTTCCCGGAGTAGAGTCCTAATGCGGCCACAATGCTCGCGAACGAACCATCTTCCAGACCGGATTCGAGCGCCAGTCTCCGGATTCCTTCGAAGTCCTGTGTGCGCCTGAGCTCCAGATTCAGGCCATTGCGCTGTTGCATGACGCTCATGCCGGTGAATGCGAGAATGACACTTAAGAGCTTCCCCGATGCACTTGAGTCATGTCCATCCGGCCACGGCCATGAAGCCTAGTAGACCCGCGCTCTTCGGACTTGCCGGTAGCCGGCTCGCTTCCGGGATGCCGGGTTGTTTCATATCCCGCTTGTCAAGCGCATGTGCCTTCGTCGCACCTTCTCTGAGGCAATCGATGTGGATGTGCACCTCACCCAGAAACTGAAATACGCGACTGCATATCTGCTGGACGGACAGAGGTGCAGGCTCAGTGCCGATAAGGAACCTCAGGATAGACGACATCGACTTCGTGCTCGACCTGGTCCTCAAGGAAGGGTGGTCGTACCACAGGGTTGAGCTGGAGCGTATGCTCGACATGGATCCGGAGGGCAGCTTCATCTACGAGGAGACCGAGCCGCTCGGGTTCATCACAACCGTGACCTATCTGAGGACAGGCGTCATAGGTCATCTGATCGTCTCAGAGCATGCCAGAGGTAAGAGGATCGGCCAGACGCTGGTGGATCGGGCACTACAGTACACTTCGGAAAGAGGAACCGAGTCAGTGTTGCTCTACGCGACCGAGGAAGGAGCGGAGATGTACAGGAAGCTAGGCTTTCGCACGCTAGCGGAGGTCTTCTGCATCCGAGCCGAGAAGAGCGGACCGATGGTGCCGCAGGAGTACCCGGGCCTCTCGCCCGTGAAGGAAGGAGACCTCGGAAGAATAAGCCAAATGGACGCTGCCCTGTTCGGAGATGACAGGTCCGGGCTAATATCACGTCTTTGGCGCGACTATCCTGACCTCTGTTTCAAGATTGAGCGGTCTGGGGAGATACAGGGTTATTCATTCGGCAGGGCGACCTCGTCTGCAAACGACCTAGGGCCTTGGGTCTGCGTGAGCGGGCTGGAGAGCGATGAGAGAGCATTGTTCGATTCCGTTGTCTCGAGACTCGACGACCGAGGCGTCTTCATGGGCATCTTCGTGCAAAACGAGAATGCGCTGAGACAGGCCTCGAAGTTGAGGCCGATCCGCACCTGGCGCACTCACCTGATGGCGAGGGGACATGCCAGGTACACAGGTCGGACTGAGCATGTCCTCGGCCTCGTTGGGTTCGAGCTCGGGTGATCTCTCATCAGTAGGACTTCAACTCGCGCTTCGTGAAATAGAGTATGTCATCCTCGCGCGTGTAGCCGGCATCCTCGAAAAGTTCCATCGAGTCCTTGTTGTAGCTCTCGATAAGCACGCAGTGGAGCCGTCTGCCTCTTCGCCGCAGGATTCTTTCCGCCTCTGCGATCAGCCGTTTCGCTATTCCGTGCCCCCTGGCCTGGGGGACCACAGCCAGCCTGTTGACCCAGCCCTTCCTTCCATCGTCGGAGACAATGACTGCGCCGACCATTTGCCCCGACTTGAACGCGCCGAGGAAGCACTCTGGGTTCTCTTTCAGCTGCTTTCTCAGGTTCTGCATGCTGTCCCTGCCCCTCGGCCTGTATGGAAGTCCGGCGCGCTCCCAGACGCTCCTCATCGCATGCAGTTCTGTGGCCTTGAGGGGTCTGATCCTCAATCCGGATGGACTTGGTCCCACTGCGCATCACAGGTCCTAGCATCGGTCGTAATGCGTAGTTGGGGAATGAATCATTCGGTCCGACTGCACCCAGAAGAGGTGATGATCATCTGGGTGTTACGATGGGGCGACGCCTGACGGTTGCGATGTCCTCCCGTGATGGGCACGCAGATCCTCGCATCAAGGGCAGCGTCCTCTCCCCCTGCAGGCTTGAGCCGGGCCACCAGGACGCTCACAGGGGCCCTTCGCTTCTGGCGTAAGAGGCCAATTGGTTCATCACGAGGAAGACCTGGAATGCGTCCACAACATCCGAGGCCCTGTAGCTTACCGTCTTCGCGTCCTTCCTTTTGACAGTGGGTATCCTGGAGCAGTATTGGGCCATCAGGGGTCTCTCAAGCTCGACCTCCATAGTGACGGGCCTCTTGACCACGAAGGGCTCGATGTCGCCCGCTCTTCCGATTGCCTCCTTCGCCCCCTTCCTTATGAGTCTCCTAGCCATCTCGGGCGTGAGAGTTCTCACGGCGTAAAGGCCCACGCCCTCCTTGGTCGGCACCCCCACCAAGTTCTTTACTAGGC
This sequence comes from Thermoplasmatota archaeon, assembly GCA_016930135.1. Classification (GTDB taxonomy): domain Archaea; phylum Thermoplasmatota; class Thermoplasmata; order UBA10834; family UBA10834; genus COMBO-56-21. The sequence continues at coordinate 38,987 of JAFGHM010000083.1, forward strand.
TCTTGGCCTGCCTGACCGCATGCGCGTCGCCCGAAACAAGCACCAGTGGCACACCGAAGTGGCCCGCAATGGCCGCACTGAGTCCCGATTCGCCGATCACCTTTCCATTGAACCTCAGCTCTGACACGTCGTAGGTGTACGTGTGCCCTAGCACGCCCGCGTGCGTGTGGCGCATGGAATGATATCCAATCTGCATGGAGGCGTCGAAGTCCCTCGAGATGCCGCTCATCATGCCGAGGTCGTACGCGGACCCCTGTATGACCTCGACATCGGGGTCAAGCTTCTCCACGAGCAGGTTCCTGCCAGTGTCGTGGGCGTCGCAGACGAGTATCTCCTCGGCTCCTGCCTCTTTCGCGCCCTCAATCGCCGCCTGGACCTCCCCCGTCATGATCTCCCTCATGCGGGGATAGTCGCTCTTTTTGTAGTCCCCCTGCTCATCGTGACATAGAACGGCTATGCCCTCCATATCCGCCGTTATGTAGACCTTCATGCTTACCGCATTCAGTATCAGCTTCGCGAAGATATAGCTTGCCTTCTGATGCATGCGATACGAAGATTTTTTACTGCCCTAGCCACTACTCTGGACGTGGAATGACATCTCCATCCATCCCGTCCGGGCCATCCGAGGGTTCTTTGGATAGGCGCACGGAGAGCCTGTCGCGGATATTCGAGCTCACCAGGGACCTCCTCAAGGTCGAGGATGTCAGCGTGTTCTTGTGCAGGACGGCCGAGACCGTCCGGGAGATATTCGGTTTCGACAGGGTCGCGATTTCGACCATGGACGAGACAAAGGGCGTGTTCACGGACCACGCACTCGCGGGCTATCCCAAGGAGGCCGAGGCGGAGATCAGAGGCTCGCTGGACGCCTTCGAGATCGGCGTCATCCTCGAGGATTTCCGAGAGGACTGCAGAGTCTCGAAGATCGCCTACTACATCCCGGCTGAGAAGCAGGCTGGGGGTGCGGACGACTTCTTGGCTGTCAGGGACCCCGAGGCGGCCATGAAGCCCCGCGCATCGCCGGATTCGTGGCATGAGCTGGACCTGCTCTATTTCGGCCTGTACAACAGGCACGGTTCGATGATAGGGTTCCTCCAGGTCGACTATCCTCTCGATGGGAAGATACCCACGACGGAGACCATCGAGGAGATCGAGCTCTTTGCATCGATAGCCGCCGTCGCAATCGAGAACTCCGGTGTGTATAGGCGTTCCATGTTGCTCTTGCGTGAAAACGAGGTGAAGACCGATAGGCTGGTCAAGATGCTTGACCTCATCCAGAGCGTTCTCCGCATCGACGACTTGGACCTGGTGCTCCAGAAGGTATCGGATGCGATGGCCTACACGTTCGGGTTCAGGAAAACGGGAGTCTCCCTCTTCTCAGAGGATACCGACAAGGTCACCGTGCACTCGATGACGGGATATTCCCAGGCCGAATCGGAAGTCATCCTATCCAGCACGATACTGAAGGACAAGATACTGGCCGACTTCAGGGAGGAGTTCAGGGTCACGAGGACTGGCTTCTTCATACCGGGGGAGGTACAAGGGAACGGCTCCGATTTCGTCTTCATGGAGAGCCCGGACAAGGCGGCGCGGACGAGGGATGCTCCCGACAGCTGGCACGAGCTCGACCTGCTGTACTTCGCGATGTACGATAGAGCGGGCAAGATGCTCGGCTACATACAGCTCGACTACCCATTGGACGACAGGATACCGACGAAGGAGACGATGGAGGCCATGGAGGCCTTTGCCTCCATAGCGACCATCGCCATCGAGAACTCGAAGGTGTTCGATGACCTGACCCGTGCGAGGGACCATGTGAAGATGTACCTGGACCTGCTCACACACGATGTCGGCAACCTGGTGAACCCAGTGAACGCCTATCTCGAGATCGTGCTCGGAACGACCTCTCTGACGGACACCCAATTCAAGTACATCACATCGGCGCAGGAGGCCGCGAAGAGCGTGCAGCACATAGTCAGGAACGTGCGCAGGTCCGCGCAGATGCTGGAGGCCTCCGATGTCGAATTGGTGCCGACCAATCTCACCAAATCGATACAGCAGGCCTCCATGGAGGCCAGCACCGCCTTCCTCGGGAAGAAGATCAACATCAGATACTCCGTTCCACAACAAGATGTGTGGGTCGTCGCCGATACTTTGCTGACAGAGGTCTTGTACAATCTTCTCACGAACTCGATCAAGTACGACGAGCACGAGGAAGTGGTCATCGACGTAGAGGTCAAGGGTGTGGATTTCGAGGGAAAGGAGTGGACCAGTGTGAGGATAGTCGACAGAGGAGTCGGGATACCCGACGACCTCAAGGACAAGGTCTTCTCCAAGGACTACATGAGGCTCGCAAGGCTCGACAGGCCAATCCTCCAGAAGGCCAGAGGCGCTGGCATGGGCCTCTCGATAGTCAAGGCCCTCGTGGACAGATACGGTGGCAAGATATGGGCCGAGAACCGCGTGTACGATGACTACACCAGGGGGAGCGTATTCAGTGTGCTCTTTGGGAAGCCCTGAGTGCAAGCGGCCGTCCTCTCAGAAATGATTATCATCTGCCTGCGTTATCTGCCGCCGACCTGGATGATGACCGTGGCGGACGATGTGTCAGCGATACAGAAGGAGAACGGAATAGTGGGACGCGCGCGCGAGCTGGAGAACGCCATCGCGGCAATCGGATCCGGCAAACATCTGATGATCGAGGGCCCGGTGGGCGTGGGAAAGACGATCTTGGCAGTCGCGGTCGCCACGCACCTGAAGCGGCCGGTGTTCAGGGTAGATGGCGATGAGCGCTATACAGAGCAGAAGCTCTCGGGATGGTTCGATCCACCGATCGTCATGGAGAAGGGCTATGTCCCGGAGGCATTTGTCCCTGGGCCTCTGATGAGCGCCATGAAAGAGGGCGGTGTCCTGTTCATAAACGAGATGAACCGCATGCCGGAGGGCGTGCAGAACATACTCCTCCCGGCCATGGACGAGGGATTGATAGAAGTGCCGAAGATCGGCACTGTGAGGGCGAGAAAGGGCTTCGTTGTCATTGGAACTCAGAACCCGAGGGAGTTCGTTGCCACGACTGCCATATCGGAGGCGCTTTCGGATAGGTTCGAACTGCTCCTGCTGGACTACCAGTCGGCAGAGGAGGAGACGGCGATAGTCTCCAAGAACTTCCCTCATGCCGTCCCCGAAGCCGTATCTAGATCGGTCTGGATTGCCCGACGGACTCGGAATCATCCGAACATCCGTCGAGGAGCGAGCGTCAGGGCCGCGATGAGCATAGTGCAGATGTCCGAGAGCCTTTCGGAAGACCTATACCAGGGCATCCGGAAGGCTGCTCACATGGCACTGCCGACAAGAATAGAGATGCGTGAGGAATCCAAGAAGACGGTCGAGCAGGTTGTGGAGGAGATAGTCAGCGAGTGCTTCTCCATTCCCCTGCCAGGACCCGGACGGCCTCTGGAGGAGAGAAAGAAGGAGGAGGCCAGGAAGAGAACGGAGGAGGCGGCTGCCAAGAGAGCCGATATCTCCGACCTCGTGAAGGCGATTGAGCTCGGCGACGATGAAGTGCTCGCCGGGTCGGAAGACCTTGGCTGGGCGATAGCTAGGAACTACTCCCAGCTGAGGATCAGACTGAAGGACCAGACTCTCATCGAAATGGCGAAGAGGATCGCCATCAAGGCGACTATCCTGAGGGTGCTGCAGCTGCTCGGCCCCGTCAACCTCCCGACCAGGATCACCCGCTCGGAGTACGCCATAGGTGACGATGCGGACATAGACGTGGAGGCGACCCTCGAAGCCGTCCTCGAGAGAGGCTATCCGACGCCTTACGATCTCGTGGTCGAGAAGCGCGAACCCAGAGAACTGTCAGTGGTCATGATGCTTGATGCTAGCCTGTCGATGACAGGCGACAAGCTGGCCATCGCCACTGCGGCAATCGCGGTCTTGGCATATCGTCTCAAAACCGTGGACTATGCTCTCATCACGTTCAGCGACAGGCCCGCAGTCATGAAGAGGGCCAACCAGGCGAAGCGCACGGACGACCTCATCGCGGATCTGCTTGAGGCCAGGGCAGGAGGATACACCAACATAGACGGCGCGCTCCGCAAGGGCCGGGAAGAGATAGGAGTGACCAAGACGCGCAACAAGGTCGGGATACTGATCACCGATGGCAACTACACGGTTGGGCCTGACCCCGCTGATGCGGCCTCCACCTATCGGAAGCTCTTCGTCCTGATGACCGAGAGCCATGACTGCCAACCTGGAGTGTGCGCGTCCGTCGCCAAGGCGGGCGGAGGGCACATGTACGCGGTCTCAGGCTTTGACGAGATACCGAGAGTGCTGTACAAGGTGCTGCGGGTCGTCTCCCAGGGGTCGTCGGGCCGGCATTCCTGACGACGTGAGCGCCCAGCGACTCGCTTGGCATAGTCACCAAACCCCCCGCGCGCACGCATTTCTTATAAATACTTTGTGTACGGTCGGCGGGTGCTCCAGGGTGGGTCTAGCATACGGTTATATATGGCGACCAGGACCAATAGTCACCCAACAACTCCCCCCTCCTTTCTTTTTCTTTACACTCTTGTTGCGTGAGCTATCGATTCTGAGGGATTCCCTCAATCAATGCTTCTTGCCGCGGCCCGACACACCTGCCCATGCTGGACCGGGGTGTCACCAGTCCTCCACAGGGTTGTACCACATCGTCTTCGTGCCGATCCTAGCTCTCATCTTCCACTTGAAAGTCTTGGGCTTGCTCTCGATGTGTGCAAGCATCTTGTCGACGCGCTGCGTCACAACGGACCTGTCTTCGGCGGAAAGCTGCGGGTATTCTGCGGCATACTTCTTCACCTTCCCAAGGTTCGTCGTGGCAGTGTAGCACCAGCCCCAGTCGTTCCACATGTCCACGAAATCGAATACCTGAAGGTTTATCTTCTCCTTGTCGTCCATCCCGATGTCATGCGCTCTTATCAGGACTATGAGGTCCTTTATGTCCTTCTCATTGATCTTGACGACCTGCAGCTTCTGAAGCATCAGCTCGCCCACAGGCGTCGTGGGTGAGTCCATCTCCAGGCGACCCGCATACGGGACCGTGTGGTTCATCGCGAGCTGATCGTAGAATATCTCGACCATGGGCACTTTCCCGCCGAAGAAGATGTGCCTGGTCTTTCCGAACTGGTAAAGGAACCTCGGGTCCGTCTTGTAGCCCCTCTTCTGCACGAACTCGTAGAGATCGTTCCTCTGCTTCCCGTACGCCACCAAATCGATGTCGGTGAAGACCTTCGAGCCGAGCCTCGCGAGGTTCCTCCAGAGAGTCTCGTACTCGATGCTGTGCATGTAGACGGCCATGCCACCCATCACTCGGAGGATGAGGCCCTGCTTGGCCGCGTCCGCGACCAGTGCCTTCGCCTCCTCGATGAACACCTCCGGCTTTGGATACTCCTCAATCGGGATGTCTGCGGGCAATCTCACCGTCATAGCGCACCCTCCAAGTCATGTTCGTTATATTCCTCCTGGGAAATCAACCTGACGTGAAGACGTAGCTCTTCATCTTCGTGTCCGACAGCGTCAGCAGCACTCCCCTCAGGACTCCCTCGCCGTACTCGCTCCCCGGGTTCACACAGAAGGTCTTGCCAATCCACTGAGCGGCGCGCGACTCGTGTATGTGGCCGTGCAGACCGAGGAAGGGTTGGTATTTCTTGATCGCGTCCATGACCGCTTTGCTGCCGACATGCTCGGTCTCGCCCGCAGACTGCCTCATGTCCCTGAGCTTGGGTGCATAGTCGAGCATCGACCCGTACGGCGGGTCGTGGAAGTTGAATATGGCCTTGGGCATGTTCTTGATCGTTGCAGCTAGTTTGTCTATGTTCGCCGCCAACTCGGGCTCTGGCCATTCCCTGGGCGTATCCCACGGTGTCGGCGATGAGTGGGCGACCGTGATCATCTCGTATCCTAGCACGTCGACATTCCTCATCACACAGGGCTTCATGACCTTGGATTCCTCGAGTATGTCGTCCATCTCGAGGGGGTCGTCGTTTCCGGGCGCCATGAAGATCGGCGCCTTGCAGTCCTTGAGCTTCTCATTTGCCAGGTCGACCCAGTGCTGAAGCCTCTCGTTGATGAGGCGGTGGAATATCTTCATGACCTCGTCCTGATCGGATCTCAGCCGATCGGCCTCTGCCCTGTCAGTCATGTAGGGGTAGAATCCTATGGCGTTTATCTTCTTCAGTTGCTCTTCGAGTTCGGTCTTGTTGTTCAGGTGTATGTCCTGCGCGAGGAAGTTGCAGTCGTAGCTCCCGTTGCCATTGTCGAACACCGGGACCACCATCTTGCCAGCAAGGTCTCCGAGCGCGATTGCGACATCTGCGTTGTATATCGAAACCGCGCTTATGAATTTCCTGAAACACAGCTCCGACCCGTGCAAATCAGTCACGAAAAACAGCCGTATCGGCCTCAAGACCTGCCCCCTGAGCTTCTCCGCATTCTGAGCAGACGAGTATACAGAAGAACGCTATTTAACCATATTGTCCAGCGTCTGTGAGACAGCGGTTCCGCGGGTCTCTCGGGCAGACTCGTCGCCGCGCCTGCGAGCGCATTCGCGAAGGGCGAATTCACATCGTGATTTCGGTCGGCACGTGGAATTGCCACCAATTCTCCTCGGGCGGATGCATAACAGCATAAGGCTGTGCGTGCAACTGGAGAATGCAGGCAACCCAGCTTCCTCGTCGATGCTGCCGCGCTTCCAGCAATCTTAATATCTCAAAGCGGCGGTAATGGAAGCGGGGAACTGTACAGGATTTCAGGTTTCTCGAAGGCGGAGGACTAGAATGAATCTAGATCTACCAGAGTGGGTCGCCGACTGGGCGCGGGATGTTCCGAATATGAAGGTGCCGCCTCCTGGTCCGAAGAGCAAGGCAATAATCGACAAGGACCGTCAGTACGTATCGCATGCGTACGACAGGCTGTTCCAGTTCACTATGACCAGAGGCTCAGGGGCAGCGATAATGGATGCCGACGGCAATGTGTTTCTGGACTTCTCCGCTGGGATCTCGGTCGTGAACGCTGGCTGGGGGAATCCCGCAGTGGTCAAGGCAATCAAGGACCAAGCCGACCGTCTGGTCCATTCTCTTGCGAATGACGCGTACTATGATCTGGAGGCGGACTACGCCGAGTTGCTCGCGAAGATATCGCCGGGCGGCCAACTGGGATCCACGTTCTTCGGGAACAGCGGCGCGGAGGCCGTGGAGGCCGCATTCAAGCTCTCGAGATACTACACCAAAGGCTCGGAGCACATCGCATTCATGGGCGCGTACCACGGGCGGGTCGGAAATGCCCTTGCAATGGCCAGCCGCATCAAGTACAAGTACGGCCACGGACCGTTCTCACCTGGTATCTACTTCGCTCCGTATCCCTACTGCTACAGATGCTGGTTCAACCAGGAGTATCCTTCCTGTAACATGCTCTGCATGGACTACCTCGAGAAGGGCATCTTGGAGTTCGGTGGTCCCAGCAACGATCTGGCATCGGTATTCGTCGAGCCAATTCAAGGGGAAGGAGGTTACATCGTGCCACCGAAGGAGTTCCTCCCGCGCATGAGGAAGCTCTGCGACGACAGGAAGTGCCTGTTGGTGATGGATGAGATACAGTCGGGGCTCGCCAGGACTGGAGAGGTCTGGGAGTGCAATTCGGCCGGAGTCATACCTGACATACTCTTGACGGGGAAAGCCTCTGGTGGAGGCATCCCAATCGGCATGTGTATCGCTAAGCACAGCATCATGGACGTCTGGCGCCCAGGCTCGCACTCGTCAACGTTCGGAGGGAACGGCATGAGCGTCGCGGCTGGCTACGCACAAGTCAAGTACATTCTGGAGCACGACCTGATGTCCCGGTCGAGAGTTCTCGGAGAGCATGCTCTCAAGCGGCTGAACGAACTCAAGGACAGGTACGAGATCATAGGCGACGTGAGGGGCAAGGGACTGATGATCGGCGTAGAGATCGTGAAGAGCAAGAAGACGAAAGAGCCTCTCTATGTCCCCCAGATCCAAGGACTTGCGTGGAGAAAGGGGCTCATGATGATCACCGCTGGCATGTTCGGGAATGTGTTCAGGATTGCGCCTCCGATAGTCATATCGAAGGAACAGCTGGATCTTGGCATAGACATATTCGAGGAAGCGATCAAGGAAACGCAGGCCAAGATGTAGGCGCGCGATTCCTCCCGCGCATAATCTATTAAACGGGGGATGCGATAGCGGATTTCCGTCCGACACATCAGGTGCGTGTTGAATGGCCCTGCGCAAGAAGGTTGAAGAGGATCCTGAGACCACTCTCGCCAGATGCATCGTGCTACTGGACGATATCAGAGCATACCGCAGGAAGGATCCGGAGCAGATCGAAGCGCAGTTCGAGCCTTTGAAGAAGAGCCGTTTCAAGGACACCTACGACATGTGGGTCAAGGCACGGCCTGCAGCTGAGAAGATCGTCGACATGCCGATGAAGATCCCGGGAGCCAGGGAGACGATCAGACGGCTGGCTTGGCTGAAGGTGGCAAACAGGTTGTTCTTGATAGTCCTGATATTCTTCTTGGCGATACAGATCGTGCCCGTCTGGAGAAGGACCTTCGGAAGCGAGTTCCTGAGTGGCACCGGCCTGATTCTCGCGGGTGTCTTCGTGGCCCTGGTCGTCATCTCGATGAACATAGCGACGATCTGGGATTACAGGCTCCGCAAGAAGATCGTCGCATACGAGGCGGCCACGGCGGACGAGTACGCCTCTGCAAGAGACAAGATGAAGGAGTGCGTGAACAAGATGATGAAGAGCCTCGCACGCGAAATGATCAGGACCAAGAAGGACCCGAACCACTATGGCCTGATTCTGTACTTCGATGACTACGACAACATAGAGGTGAAGGACAAGTGGAAGCCCAAGACCATGTTCTTCTTCAAGAAGTCATACAACCACTACCAGGTCGTCCCCAAGCCCTAGCGAGGCCGCTGAGTCCGTAAGATTGAAAACAAGAAAGGTTTGCGGAAAGGGTTTGCTGCATCCCTGCCCCCTCACGCCGGAGGCAGTTCCTTCCAGGCCAGCTTGAGGTCGATGCCCTGCTTCTTCCAGTGGCGGATCCACAGGAAGTACCACAGGAGGCCGAATATCCATATCGAGATGTAGACGGCCGCGCCCCAGGTGGATATTGCCTCAAGCTCAGGTACCGTGAAGAAGTACCAGATCAAGATGCCCACGAAGAGCAGATTGATCACGGAAGCTACGGTCAGTACGTAGATCGGACCTAACCTGAACTTGTATGGAGACGCCTCCCAGATAGTCCTGGCCCTCTTCACATAGGGGAACAGCAGCCCGGATATGGCCATCACACCCCAGGCAGACATCGCTTCGAGCGCCACTATGGCGACAGCGTCGATGGCCTCGGCCCAGTAGGCATAGATGAATATGCCTATCTCGCTCATGACGAGCATCACGAGGATGTTCTTCACAGGCGAGTGCCATCTCGGGCTGACATCCGTGAACCACATCGGCCCCAACCTGTCCATGCCCCACGCGAAAGCGGCACGGCTGAATGCGATGTATGATATGGGCATACACAGCACATTGAAGAATATGAACACCGAGCCTATGCAGAACTGGGCGAACTTGCTTTCGGTCAGGAGCGATATCATGCTGTACGTGTTACTGCCGGTAGCCAGACCGAAGTTCGCTACCGCCTCGGAGGTCTCGGCATCGCCGTTGTCAATGTAGGCGATCGCTCCCAGGAAGTCCTGGTGCATGACATTCACGAGGCCCCACGAGAACCAGACAAGGAACACCATCGGTATGATCGCCGCGAGCACCTGACCCAGGACGATGTTCCTCTGAGGACGCTTGACCTCACCGCATATGAATGTGATCTGGTAGCCGTACGCGGTAGCCCAGGCTATCGCGGGGAACAACGCCAGTGTCGCTCCGAGATCCATTCCAGGCTTGGCCCCATCTGCTATGCCTACTCCCTCGTCTCTCACGGCCTCAATGGTCTCTGCGTACGTGAACGAGCCGTCGGCGTCAGCCTGTGCATCGTAGGCCGCCACGAAGTCCGCGTGGCTGCTGGCGGTGAGGATTATTCCCGTCACGATCAGCGTGAAGAACGCCAGTATCATGACGACTCTCTGGTTCCAGTTGTAGACCTTCAGCCCCATTATGACGATGAAGAACCCCCAGATGTTCACCAGGGAGCCGATCACGACGATTCCCGTTGTCGACGCGCACCAGTCTATCGCCTCCTGGCTGGCCCCAATTGACCCGAGCAGCGAGGTCATTCCTGGATCGGCGCAGAACGGAGCCAGTGTCGCGATCCAGAAAGTCATCACAAAACCAGCATTCGTCATGGACATTGCGATTCCGACTGCAGGATGTATGATCCTCGAGTTGGCTATGTAGTCCCCGCCGCTCCTGGGCATGGAACCGCCCAGGAAGCCCCAGACGATAGCGATTCCGAATATGCACATCAGGGATGCCAGTATGGATCCCAGCATCATGTTCCCCTGCGGCGATATGAACAACCCCCAGCTGGCCATTGTCCATATGCCCACACCCAGCGTGTTGTTCATGAAGCCTATGCCAAATGTGTCGATGAGCGAGGCCTCGCGAACAAGTCCGCTGGCTTTCCTTGCGAAAACTTCTCCCACTGAGTTTCACCCCCACCTGTTCCCAAGAGGCGCCCTCTTGGAAAGACCTTGGTGTATCGCATTTGATGATATATTAAGCTCATCTGCCGTTGCTGGCCGTTCGCATTCCATCTGAAACGAAGGCCATGCTCGGAGCACATCCTCAGTGTACGTTCGAACGATTTGCGAATAGGCTACTCAGACGGGGCTTTTTGTTGCCCCGACGGATGCGTGGGAAACACAAAGGTTGTGTTCTGCCATAGCTGTCCTAGCCCTGTCCTGACAAGGTTTCTCCCAGCTGCCATCGATGGCAGCCTTATCTATCAAGTAGGCGATTTGGTCAGCGCCATGGAACGCCCTTTCAGAGAATCCGAGAAGCTGGTCATATTCGGGCTGACGCAGGACGCCAACCTGACCGACTCCTCACTCGCCAGGAGGTTCGGCATGAAGGAAAGCACCGTCTCGTCGATCCGGAGGCGTCTCATGGATTCCAGGAACATTTACTTCGCCAACGTCCCGTCGTTCCACAAGCTCGGGTGCGAGCTCATCGTGCAGCTCTACGGTTCCACCAACCCAGCGGTTCCGAAAGATGTCAAGGACGCTTCACACCTGGCCTATCTCGACGCGACCCCGGAGGTCTTCGACGCGGTCTCGGGCGAGAGCTTCATAATGATGAGCTGCTGCTTCAAGAGCTTCTCGGACTACGTGTCAGCCCTGGACAGGTACGACAGACACTTCACTGGCGCGCACGCGGCCGAGCGCGCAGATCTGAGGCCGGTATTCTTCCCTTTCTCGATATCGAAGGTCCGCTACAGTTACAACTTCTCACCGGGGCTGCACAGGGTATTCGGGCTCGACACGCCCAGACCAATCCCCAAGAGGCCTACGCACTTAGATGTCGAGGAGATCGAGCTGTCAGCTATCGAGAAGCGGACCCTCACAAATCTCTCAGAGTTCCCGCATGCGACAGATGCGCAGATAGCAGCGTGCATAGGGAAGTCCAGGCAGACCGCGACCAACGTGCGCAAGCGGCTGCAGCGGAAGGAGATGTTCACTAGGACCTGCATCCCGCTCCTGCTGACCTGGAACATCGACCTGATCGCCTATGTCCACTTGCGGTTCAGGGCGGACCTGGATCCGGAGACCAGGGATTCGCTTTCAAGACATGACTGGGTCAATCTGTCCTGGTATACCCTCGAGCGCGAGTCCGAGGCGTATACCTCCTACCTTTTCAAGGACTACAAGGACTACGTTTCAGAGATGCAGAGGATGCTGAAGCCTCTGCTCGATAGCGATATGCTTCGAGGAGATCCTAGCGTCTCTCTCGTTTCGACCGCAGCTGCAAAGGAGCTCAGAGACTGCCACTTCGCCCCGGGAATTAGGAAGCTCATCGGGATTGGCGGCGACGCGGACCTGCCCCGCAACTACCCCAGACTGGGCATGTAGCCGCTCTCCGCACGGAAAAGCATAATCTATTCCTCGGGCCGATACGTCCCTGCTGGGATAGGCGATGGATTCTAGGCCGGATCGCATGCGCTGGATGAGCGTGAACAACGCCATGACTAGGGATGTGATACTCGTAAAGGAGTCCTCAAGAGTCAAGGACGCCTGGATCACCCTGATGGAGTCGGGGATATCGGGGGCGCCAGTGGTGGATGACACGGGCTCCCTCGTGGGCATACTGAGCGTAACAGACATCTTCCGGAGTATCATTGACAAGTTCCAGAAGGCCCGGTCGTTGCGAGAGGCGACTGCGACCACCCAGGATGCGGAAGCGGCTGAGAAGGAGGAGTTGCGCGAGCTGTCGTTGGCAATACGCGCCGTGTCGGAGAGCTCAGTCCAGGCCATCATCTCCAGGGACAAGAAGCTGCTCACCCTGTCCCCTGAGGATTCGTTCGAGAGGGCAATCCGCATGATGGCCGAGCACGGCGTCAACCGGCTCCCGGTGGTGAAAGGAAACCACGTCGTAGGAATACTGACCAGACAGGACATCATTTGGCATATCGGGGGCAGACCTGGGAAGTCGCAGGACCAGCGCTTCGCTCAGGAGCCGTCTTCAGGGTAGAAGAACAAGACCACATTCTAGATGAGTATCGACAAGCATGTGATTGCCCCCTCACATTTCTCGAACTCGCTGACTTCCACGGGGATGACGGTGAAACCGGCGTCTCTCACAAGCTTGTGTGAGCTCAGCCTGCCCGCAGCCATCAGAACGACATCATCGATCGCCAGCGCGTCCGCCGCGTAGGCCTCGTCCTCTGGTATCCTGATCACTGTCATGCCCCTGAACGCGTCGCGCCTCGAGAACCGGTCAGACGCGACAATAGTGTCATTGCCGATGTATGTGGCGAAGCTCTTGAGATGGACAATCCCATGATCCTCGATGGTGTCGACGGTCACACCGAGCCAATCGGACATCTGCTGCACGCCGCTCCTGTTGGTCCTCTGGGTGATTCCAGATACGAGCTTGTGCTCCAGGTGAATCACATCCCCGCCCTCTATCGTGGCAGGAGGCCTTGCGTAGGTCACTTCGAGGTAGCCCTCGAGCAGCTCGGCCACCGCTCCCACCTCGCCCCTCCTGCTCTCAATGGCAGGACGGCACATCAAGGCGCGGCCGCCGCGGACGACTGCAGTATCCTCGACGAAGCAGGAGTCTGCGTTGAGGTCGTCCCTAGGCATCCTGATCACCTCAAGCCCCAGCTCTTCAAGGAGCTTGCAGTACGCCCCGTGCTGTTCCCTTGCCCTTTGGATGCTCACGGTTCGCTTCAGAGGATGGCAGGAGATGCACTCCGTGTACCGCGCGCCCGGTTCTCTGGTGATGGCGCGTCTCGGCTTGGATGGCATCGTTTCACTTCGAAGGCTTAGAAACGGTGATTCCGTCAGTGGTAGATTAAGCTTCAGTGCCGAGCTCGCGAACCAACGACTGGTTCGTGCGCTCCTGCCATGCGGGCATGTTTTCTTGTATCCGGTGTGCATTCCTTGTTTCGGCTCTCAAGAGGTGAGCCTCGCATGGTTGAGATGGACAGGTCCAGGATCAAGGAGCTGATGCAGGCGGAGACGAAGCGGTTCCTCAGGAATCACAAGAGGTCAAAGGCGCTCTTCGAGAGAGCCAGGAAATCGCTGCTCGCAGGTGTGCCCATGAACTGGATGGTGCGCTGGGCAGGACCGTACCCTGTGTTCGTGAAAGAAGGCCGCGGGACCTACGTGACGGACGTGGACGGCAACGAGTACCTGGACCTGTGTCTTGGCGATACTGGCTCGATGTTCGGCCACTCCCCCAAGGCCGTTGTCGACTCCGTCCGGAGGCAGGTGGCGAAGGGCATCACGATGATGTTGCCGACTGAGGACTCCGTGTGGGTCGGGGAGGAGCTTTCGAGGAGGTTCGGATTGCCGTACTGGCAGGTGGCTATGACAGCGACGGACGCCAACAGGTTCGTCATAAGGCTCGCGCGGGAGGTCACCAAAAGGAGCAAGATCATGGTGGTGAACGGCTGCTATCACGGCACTGTCGATGAGACTCTCATCGTCCTCGAAAAGGGCAGAGTGTTGCCCAGGAGTGGCAACATAGGTCCGCCAGTGGACCCGTCTGTCACCACCAAGGCGATAGAGTTCAACGACATTGACGCGCTCGAGGAGGCGCTGTCCCCTGGCGACGTGGCCTGCGCGCTGATGGAACCCGCCATGACCAATAGGGGCATAATCCTCCCGGACCCAGGATATCACGAAGCGCTCAGGAAGCTGACGAAGAAGCACGGGACCCTTCTCGTGATCGACGAGACTCATACGATCTGTTGTGGCATAGGCGGATACACACGTGAACACCACCTGAAACCGGACATGATCACCATGGGCAAGCCGCTGGCCAGCGGAGTCCCGGTCGCCGCGTTCGGCATCAGCCAGTATGTTGCGGACCGCATCATGGAGCGCATCCTGTCCGATGGCACTGATGAGAGCGGGCTCGGCGGCACGCTCACCGGGAACGCGCTCGCCGTCGCGGCCATGCGTGCCACCCTCGAGAAGGTGATAACCGAACGCAACTTCGCGAAGATGCTGCCCCTGGCAGAGAGGTTCGAGAAGGGGGTTCGGGACGTCATTGAGGAGGTTGGCATGCCTTGGCATGTCGTTCGCCTGGGCGTGCGCATAGAGTACCACAACACCCCCAATCCTCCCAGGAACGGCGGCGAGTACGATGCATCAAAGGACCACGAACTCGAGAAGCTCATGCATCTGATGGCCCTCAATCGTGGCATCTTGCTGACGCCTTTCCACAACATGGCGCTCATCTCACCTTCGACGACTGCAAGAGATGTCGACTTCCACACGTCCGTCTTCAGGGAGAGCGTGAAGGCGCTCGTCGACTGACGCCAGGGGACTTCGTTTGGGAGGGTAGGAGCTTGGAGATTTCGGAGAGAGCCTCCGCAGCGTTGGAGGCCTTCATCAGAAGGAAGATGGAGTTCGGGAGCATCCCAGGACTCGCCATAGGCATAACGGACAGGGAGAGGTCTATTGGATACTCGTATCACGGCTTCTCGAACATCGATGCTCAGATCCCACCGGATTCCGAGACGCTGTTCGAGATCGGCTCAATGAGTAAGTCATTCGCCAGCGTCGTGGCCTTGCAGCTCGTGGATGAGGGCTTGCTCGACGTCCATCGCCCGGTAGATGAGTATCTGCCCTGGCTCGAGGCAAACTGGAAGGAGGAGAAATTCACCATGCATCATCTCATGTCGCACACAGCCGGTCTTCCGACAGGCACAGAGGCGACTCCTGAGCCGATGTCCGAAGTCTGGACGCTCAGAGAGTCCGAGCTCGGATGCCGTCCTGGAGAGTTCTTCCATTACTCAAACATGGGCTACAAGATAGTCGGGCTCGTGATCGAGAAGATAACAGGCCAGAGCTGCGCTGAGGCCATCGCGCAGCGGATCCTGAAGCCTTTGGGGATGAAGAGCTCATACGCTGCCATAACCCACGACATGAGGGGATTGCTCGCGGTGCCCTACGAGCCATCGCCTGATGACAGACCGATCAGGCGAGGAACGCGCATGGTCCCTGCGCCTTGGGTCGAGAGCGAATCCGCAGACGGGCCAGTATCTTCCAACCCCGAGGACATGACGGCGTACATCAGGATGCTGTTGAACTCGGGGAGACATCCAGGAGGGCGCTTGCTGTCTGATGAGGGCTTCGCGGCGCTCACGAAACCCGTGATAAGGCCTTCCGATTCGCCTCCGAACGAGTACTACGCATACGGTCTGGGCATAGAGAATGCCGATGGTCGGAGAGTCATCGCGCACACAGGTGGAATGGTAGGTTATGTCTCGGCAATGAGGATGGACTTCGACGCCGGGATCGGTGCGATTGTGCTCACTAACGGAGCGACAGATGTGGACGATGTCGCGAGATACGCGCTCACGATGATTGGCCGCTCAGCCTCAGGCCCATGGGATCAACCCGAGGAGATGCCGCATTCGGTGAGTGCGGCCGATGCCGCCGAGTACGTTGGCACGTACCGCTCAGGCAGTGACTCGCTGGAAGTGTTCACTGACGGGCATGGTATGCTGTTCATGGCCTCCCATGGTGGCTCTGCGATGCTGGAGTCGTGGGGAAAGGACGCCTTCGTCGTGGGCCTTCCCGGGTTCGAGATATTCCATGTCCGGTTCGGCCGTGAGGAGGGCCGAGTGAGCGAGGTGTTCTACGGGAGTGAGGTGTATGTGCGCACTCAGCGCGGCGAGACTGAGCTAGTCATCTCTCCGAAGGAGTACGATGCATACTGCGGGCACTACAGATCCAGCAACCCCTGGCTCACGAATCTCAGGGTGCTGGTCAGGAAAGGCGCTTTATGGATGGTCCAACCCTCTGGCGAAGAGCAACAACTCGTGCGTCTGGAGCAGAACCTGTTCAGGATCGGTGTCGACGAGAGATCCCCGGATCGGATTCTGTTCGAGGCGATGATCGAGGGGAAGGCACAGAGGGCGGTTCTGTCGGGACAAGCCTATGCGCGCACGCGAGCACCATGAAACGGATGCACGAGCGTGTCGCCCTCATTCACATTCCCTGAGGACGCATTGTTTTTGCTGTTGTGACGTACCCCAAGTCAGCTGAAACGCACGCTTTAAATCGTACGTAAGGCTGTTCCTTGCCCGTTACGATGCTTGCCGATTTCGAAGAATTCTCACGCTCTTTGATGGATGAGTACCTCAGCTGGGACCCCGCGTATTCCACACAGCTCGGATGGCACAAGTACGATTGGCTGCTCAGGGACTTCAGTCCTACTGCCATCGAGCATCAGTCAATCAGGTGTTCTCAGCTCATCGCGGAGCTCAAGACGTACTCTACTGAGAGGCTTTCGCCTGACCAGAGGGTAGACCGCGACCTTGCAGAGCACCTTCTGAAGCTCTGGCTGTTCGAGATAGAGGGGCTGAGGATGCACGAGAAGGTGTCGTCCGCTGCGACCGACATCGGCAACTCCCTCTTCCTGCTCATGGTCCGTGACCACCCGCCCCTCGAGGACAGACTCGATGCCATAATCGCCAGGCTTGAGGCGGTTCCCCAGTTCTTGGAGAGATCAAAGGCGGCGCTTCGGATCCCCTACCGGGCATGGAACGAAGAGGCTCTCGAAGCTGGAAGGCAGATGCCAGCCCTGCTGAGAAACATAGAATCCCTGGTCCAGGGCAAACCGGTCAGCCATGACAAACGGGAGAGGCTGAAGCGAGCAGTAACGAAAGCAGCCGAGGAGCTCGAGAGACACAACTACTGGCTTTTTCACACCGTCATCCCGACCTCGAGCCCAAGATACGCGCTGACGCCAGGGGAGTATGCCAACTACCTCCTGCTGAAAGGATACGGCGTGACCGCTGACGAGGCCCTCAGGATAGGCGAGGTCTACCTCGACCTCGCGAAAAGGAGACTGCGGGAGGTGGCCAAGGAGATGCTGCCCGGTGGGAATCCCGCCAAGGCCATAGAGATGATGCGGTCAGATTGTCCAAAGACGTTCCAGGATGCGTTCAGGGAATACAAGGGCACAGTCAGCCGCTGCCGTGAATTCGTCATGAAGGCCGGCCTTGTCACGATTCCTCCCGGCGAGGAGCTGTCTGTGATCGAGACCCCGGAGTTCATGCGCCCGCTCTGTCCTTTCGCGACGCAGATCGAGCCTGGGAGATTCGACAACTGTCGGAGTGGATTCTTCCTGGTCACCCCGACCGGAGACAACAAGGAGTCCCTGAAGGAGCACAGTTTCGTATCCATAGCTAACTCCACAGCTCACGAGGCGTATCCGGGGCATCATGTACAGGCCGTGTGCGCGAGGAGCCACCCATCCTACATCCGCGCCCTCTCCTTCTCGCCGGACTTCGTGGAGGGTTGGGGGCTCTATGTTGAGGAGCTGATGCTCGCGTCGGGGTTCAACAGCACGCCCGTGGGTCGGCTGAACAACATCACGGACCTCATATACCGAATCGTGAGGCTGATCGTGGAGATCAAACTCCCCAAGGGCTTCCTCACGCTGGATTCGGCAGCCGAGATGTTTAAGAAGGAGTGTGGCACGGAGATGGATTACGCTCGGATGGAGGCAAGGGCCTGTGCCATGCTACCTACCTTCTACTCATCCTATCTCCTCGGGAAACTGGCTATGATGCAGCTGCGTGAAGAGGTCCGGGAGGCCATGGGCGACAGGTTCACTCTCAGAGTCTTTCACGACACTCTGCTGTACTCTGGCACCCTGCCGATGAAGCTTGTCCGCGATGCCGTCGCCGTTCGGCTGAAGGAGTCCCATGGGATCGAGCTCCTGCCAAGGAAGGAATCACTGTACAAGTATGCAATCAGGCGTGCGAGGGAGGGCAAGATCTAGACGCGGGGCGCCCTAATCACCTTGTCGCCACGTCGGCCTTCTTGCCGTTCGGCTCGCCGTTGCTGTTGAGCATCTGCGTTATCAGCTCATCAAGGGTGCTGATGCTCCACTCGTCGATGAATGTCAGCCTGTCCCTGTCCTCAGCGTCGCTCTCCGAATACTCCTCCTTCGTCTTGCACTTGTCACCGGTGATGGTGATTATGAAACCGTCGTATCCCAGCTGGCCGTGTATCACCTCGAGGGCGTAGCTGACGGCGTACTCGCATGCAACCCCAATCACATGCAGGTAGCCCTCGGCCCTCTTCTGGGCCAGCCACTCGAAGAGGCCTGCATCTGTGGCGATGACGTGGAACTCTTGGATTCCGAGCCTCCTCGCGACCTTGATGAACTGCCCTATCGAGCAGCTCTGGTGGTCGCACTTGTCATAGGTTGCCTGGCATATGTTCGACTTCCTGCCGTGCTCGGAGTTGAGGGGGCAGTCGAAGGGCTTGCTGCAGTAAGGCACGAATGCCAGGCTCTTCTCCTCTGTGAACTTCCTTATGTCGAAGTCCGTGGGAACGGGTATGATACCAACCGATGAGAGCCTCGGGTCCACCTTGCGCAGCTCGAGTCTCTCCGAGAGGCTCTCCATGATGAACGCGTAGGGCCTATCGGAGATGGTCCTCTTCAGGAAATCCGAGACGATCGCGAGCCTGGCCGGGTCGTGGCAGGGCCCTCGCTTCTTGGCCGAGGCGGATTCACTTCGCTTGCGGGAGTCGGATGACAAACCCATCACCTCTTCCATTCTCAAGGGTCCTTGTCTCTATCGCGCCTTCATGGGTCTCGACGATGGCCCTGACTACCAGCAGCTGCAGGTCGGGCCTCTCTATCATCTGACACCCTGCGAAATCCTCGGCGATCATGCACTTGACGACCGGCTCGGAGAGCCTGAGGTTCTTGCCGGAGATCTCGATGACCCAGTACTTGTCGCCGTTCCTCGTCTCGGATGACAGCGAGATCCTGAGTTGTATGAGATCAGAAACAGAGTACCTGACCATGGAGGACACGAGCAGGTCTACAAGGTCGTTCATGTCCTCGCTCGCCGAGATTGGGAATTCGCCCGGCGGCGGCTCGAACCAGAATGCCACATTGCTCTTGTCGAGCCGGCTCTGCTGGTTCATGATGCTCCTGAGCAGGATTTCCTTGAGGTCCCGCTTCACATGCGGACGCTTGCCCTCCTGTCGTATCTGGGCTATCTTCTTCAGGTGAGCGATCAGCTGAGAGGTCGCCAGCACCTGCCTCAGAGCGCCCTTGGCATACCTCTCGAGCTTCGGGTCCAAATTCTCCATGGACATGATCATCTCGAGGTACCCCATGATGGCCTGGTTGAAGTTCTGGAGGTCGTGGGACATGAGGTCGAGGTAGAAGTCCTTCTCGGTGATGACCCTGAGCAGATTCGCCTCGAGCCGCTTCCTCTCCTCGATGTTCCTGCCTATGCCGAGGATGCCAACCACCTGGTTCTCGTGCCTGATGGGCCTGACTATCATCTCCGCAGGTATGACCCGGCCGTCCTTGCTCTGAACGCCGACCTCGACTGCCGGAGGGTCCGACTGCCCGGAAAGCAGCATCGCGATGTGGTCGGCCACGACCTCGAGCGAGTCGGATGAGGTCACGTCGAGAGCGCTCATGCCAAGGAGTTCTTCTCGACTGTAGCCCGTGAGCTTCTCGATGACCTTGCTTATGAGTATGATCTTGCCGTAGGGGTCCAGCTCATAAATCACGTCGCTCGAGTTCTCCAGTATCTCCTCTAGCTTCCTCGCCCTCGAGGCGAGGTCCCTGACTGCGGCCTCGTACGAGGATCTGGCGATGGCCATCAGCCTCTTGGTGTCGTAGGTATCCTTGACCTGTCTCTGGATGACGGACCCGTTGTTCTGGAATTCTGTTAGGAACTCGACGATGCCTTTGTCCGACGTTGACCTGAACACGTAGTCGACGCCGACGTCGATGAGATAGCGCTCATCTTCGGCCGAGATCGGATACGGGGCGAAAATCGCTATTGCCAAGGGCTTCTTCGCGGTCTGCTTGCAGTCCAGGCAGAATATCGCAGCATCTAATGGGGCGCAGAGGGAGCTAGCTATGACCGCATCGTAGGGTTCTTTCGAGAACTTGTTCCCAGCCTCAGATGCGTCCCATGTCCTGGTCGCCTCGAAGCCTCTTTGGGTCAGCTCCTCCTCTAGAGGCGACAGGTTGGCTATCGGGTCGTCGACCACCAACACCCTCATTCGTCCACCGCTCTCTGACTGTCCATTGTGTAGAAAAGAAGCCCCCGAGCGGGGTATATACCTTAAGACACGGTTATCAGAGTCGATAATCGTACCAGCGCCATCCAGAGGGCGTCCGGACAGGCTCGCGCTTGGGTGTGAGCTAGCCTGAGCGTAAAGTCGGACTGAGCCGTCGATTTGTGTCCTGAATTGGTTCGACGTCGAGTCGTCGAGTTCTGGTTATCGTGCTATCTCTCTTGCCCAATTGGCGGCGCGCTCAAGCTCGCCATCCTTGAGGGGGCCTTTCGTGCCTGAGACGAAGAATCCCATGGGCGAAGAGACATTGCCCCCGCCCCTAGAGGTGAGGTTCTTGGAGATCTTGTCTGCGGCGTAGCCGAATATCTTCGCAATCCTGCTCGGAACCCTGGTGTCGAAAGAGGCGAATCTCAGACCTTCGACCGTCGCGTCGGGGAGGCCGTCAAGCAGCTTCTGGACCGGCTCTGTCGGCTTCCCTCCATGGGTTGGGGATCCGATCACAAGAAGGTCGATTGAGTCCAGTTGTCTTGGATCCACCTGGTCTGCTCTGACAACTCTGGCATCGCCGCCCAGCACGCCTCCCATTGCGTCCGCTATCTTCTGCGTGTTGCCGTGGACTGTATCGTAGACAACCAGTATCTTCATGCGTCCCCCTCCTCTTGGCCTGAGTGATGTGTAGACGTCTCATTCTATTTCAATGCAGCTTGGCGCGCGCCGAAGACGAGGTCATCGGAACCATGTCTTCTTGCCGTGCTCCTCTCTGTATGGTGACCATGCCAGAGCCAAGGTCGGACTGAAGAAATCCTATCGTCTCTTGGTCTTCGAACGAGACGTCGCCCCTGAGAGGGCGTCATCGCGTCTCGCCTCAGCCGCCAAATCAAGAATCGTATCCTTCTGAGGGTTGCTTATGGCGTACTCCTCAAGGAGAGCTGCCTCCGCTTTGAAGTCCCCCGCCCGCCAGCAGTCTTCGGCTTCATCAATCAGCTGTGCCAAGGGTTGCTCGAACTTCAGCAGGGCCTCCACCTGACGGCGTTGTCCCGGGTCTGTGAAGTCGGGATTCGGATTCTCTTCATCATAGCTCAGCATGAGTCTGATCCTGCCATCCTCTCTTACAATATCGAACAGTCTCTCAAGGCGAGGGTAGTAAGTGCTCCCCATTTGTCTCGTCTCATGGGACTTGTAGACATTGAGGGCCGCTCGCCACCTGAAAGGCAGGTCCTGATCGCCTGTGCGCCCCGGCTTCTCCTCGTAGGCCGAGACTTCGTCTCGGCGGCGCTTCAAGGTGGCTACTAGATCCTGCTTGTCGTCTCCGATTTCAACTGCCCCCATACCCTATTGTAGCTACCACTCTAAGGTTTTTTCCAGGCCGTTCCGCGCTTCCAGATTCTCCCATGGGGAACGCTTGAAAGGTCTTCGGCTTCGGTGCACTGCTGGCTTAGTCAGATGCCTTCTTCTCTCTACGGAAGCCAACCAAGGGCATTGATGCTTTCTGTGCATTCCGCGTCGCTGACGACCTCTGACCCCGTTGCCCTTCGCTCTTGGGGCCGTTATCATCTGTGAGAATTCATCCGAAGGAGGACAAAGGGTTCCCGCCACAAGATCTGGACATCCTCAGGCGCTTGGCAAGGGACGGGAGACTTGGGAGTGTTACTCGATGCGGCTCGATTGTCTGCGATCAAGCGACAGGCGACGCAGCAGTGGTGCAAGACGTCTGAGGCTCAGAGATGTCGGCCCAAGATCCTGCGGGATCAAGCATACGACTCAGCTGCTTTGCGCATCAGTCAGAGCTGTTTCTTGCTGAATACCAGGATTGCCACCAGGAGGAGGATTGCCGTAATGACCGCCCCCGGGATGAGAGGGAAGTACTCAGAAGAGGATGCCGTGAGCACAGGCAGTACTGCGATTGAGGACAGTTGGTTCGCCCCGTATATCACGAGGATGACGCCGACAAGCACAGAAGGAGACAATATCCCGATAAGCACGCCCGCGGAGCAGGAGATAGCCACCATCGACACGGCTATCACAATCGCTGGCAGTAGCCCAGACAGCATGGTGGATGGTGGCACATCGGAGCCGAAGTAGTCCACTGCGATGCCCAGCATTATCGCGGCGAAGCTCGCGATGACTACGCAGATGTAGACCGCGAGGAACTTGGAAAGGACGATGTTGCGCCTCTTGACCGGCCGTATTACGAACAGGTCATAGACGTGCTTCTCCCTCTCGTTTATGATGCCTACTGTGAGCATCGCAGCCGAGATGGCTCCTCCGATTACGGAAACAAGCAGGGCGGCGAAAGAGGAGAACGGGATCCCCTCCGTTTCGGCGCCGGACGTGGCGAAGTAAAGGATGACAGCTAGCGCGGGCAGCCCGATCCAGAGGAACAGCATCACCTTCGAGCGGTAGAATCCGTTCAGTTCATCCCTGAGCAATATCGCGAGGCTCATGTCGACGCACCCCCGGATACGAACCGGATGTAGAGTTGTTCGAGGTTTGGGTTGATCGGATAGATGAATCGGATTCTCGAACCCCCCTCGATGATCTTCCTGATGAGTCTGTCGACGGAGGCATCGATGTCGGCTTCTGCCGCTAGGTGTACGATCATCCTCCCATCTTCAGTCCGGTCGATGCTGGTAACACCCTGGATGCTCTCCAGCTCCTTCCAGCGGCGGGAATCCTTCGAAAGCATTATGTCGATGTCCTTGGGCACCTTCAGCCTCTGCCTAAGTCCCTCCAGCGTGCCTTCGTGGATCAGCGTGCCGTGACTTATGATGCCGATGCGGTTCGCGATGTCCTGGACGTCGCTGAGGATGTGCGAGGAGAACAGAACGGTCGTGCCCTCTTTGGACAGCTGCCTGAACACGTTCTTGAACTGATATCTGGAGGCCGGATCGAGGCCGGCCATTGGCTCGTCAAGTACGAGGAAATCGGGGTCGTGGAGTATTGCCTGTGCCATGCCCACCTTCTGGATGGTGCCCCCTGAGAGGTTCACGATCCTCCTGTTCCTCGTGTCCAGGATTCCGAGAAGCTCCAGCACTTCGGGGATACGCTTCTCCACATCTTGAATGCTCATGCCCGACAGCCTGCCGAAGGTGGTAAGTGCTTGGTCAACTGTCCTCCACTCCTGGAAGGCTGCGTGCTGGGGCAAGTATCCCAGTGCCCTGTCCATGTTGGCTCCGGAGCCTCCTGAGCCGACCCTGGCCACGCCCTCGTAGTCCTTGATCAAACCTACAAGGATCTTGATGGTCGTCGTCTTCCCTGCGCCGTTCGGGCCGATGTAGCCGAAGACCTCGCCCTCTCTTATGTTGAATGTGATGTCGTTGAGCGCCCTGAAGGTGCCAAATGACTTGGCCACTCTCTCCAGGCTCGCTATGTGGTCGCCGTCCCGAGGTTCAACGTTCTGCATAGTATCCCTTCAGTTTTGTTTCCATCGGTCGTCTCTTTGTTGTGATGGGTTTCGACGGATGAGGCTCATGTTGTCCGGATCATAGTCGCCCTGTGATGCCAGCTGAGCCTTCTTTTGTCGGAAGGTCGACGCCCATGAATCGTTCTGAAGGCTTAAGGTCTTCTCGTCATCCGGGAGCCATTGTCATCCTTGATTATTACAGTCCTTCGGAGAGGGGCCAGTGCTGCCCAGCGCGAGGGACGTGCACGGAGGCTGCACGCGACAGTCACGACTCGTGTTGCATGAACGGAATCCAGGTAGGTTAAGGACACAAGCCCCTGGAATGCTTCGTTTCTGAGCGTGAATCCTGCGCAGACGGTTCAGAGTCAAGCATGGGCAGTTCGATTTGGGGGTTCTCGTTGGCATTGTGCTCATGGCAACTCTGTACTCTCAGTTGCCACCGTGCCTTGCTGGGGAAGATACAGCAAGTATAGAATCGAAGCCCACAAGAAGACGAGCGCCGCGAGGAACAGTGCCGGCTCCAGCTCAGGTGTTTCAAGCACAAACACGACCACGGCTGCGGGCACTCCAAGTATGATCAAGAGATAGACGAAGAACTGCCATGGTCCTAGGAGTCCTCTTGGCGGCAGACCGAGGTATCCAAACCAGAAGAATCGTGAGATGGCCCCTAGTCTGCTGCTTGCAGGATTCACATCGGAGACCCACCAAAGGACGGGTGGACACAAGAGACAATACCAGATTGTCTGCCACGACGTGAGAGGG
>JAFGHM010000084.1 GCA_016930135.1 Thermoplasmatota archaeon
CATGATGAACAGTATGAGCGGGATTATCCACAGGATCGGCTGATCGAGCGCGAACCCGAAGATCCCGACGGTCGCCGCGAAGGCCCATGATATGCTCAGCAGGATCGAGATGATCGCGAACAGGGACAGGAGCACTGCCCCAAGCACGATCAGGAGCACGAGGAAGATGCCTATCACGACCACGATCTCCATGACCCTGAACTGCTCGTTGAGGTCGTTCGCCAGGTCGTAGATGATCGCTGTGGAGCCACCGACCAAGACATCCGAGGAGGATATGACCGAGCTCTCCGCGGACAAGGCGACCACGATGGCTCTGATGTCCTCGACCGTGTCAAGCGACTCGGCGGTCATAGGCCCTGCCTCCAGCACGACCGTGATCAGAACTGTCCTGCTGTCGACCCCGATAGTCTGGAGCATCAGCGCCTCCTGGCTGGCCCGGGCATCGGGGGACATCAGGCTGAGGTTCCTGTAGTCTATCGCCGGACCCTGGGGATTCGTCGTGCCAGTAACCTGCTTCACGTTCTCCGTGGAGGCGATAGCGTAGGTGATGTCCTCTATCGCTTCGAGGTTCTCCATGCTGAAGTTGGAGCCATCATACACGGGGGTGCCCATCACGACGACTACCTGGGTGGGCATTATCCTGCCAGCTCCGAAGGCCTCGGTCATCGCCGAGATCCCCTCGTTGCTCTCGACTCCTGAGGACATGCCCTCTATGAAATCGAAGCTCGTCTCCGCGGAGACGTATATGTAGGTCGTGGGAATCGATATGAGAATCGCCGCGGCCATCACCGCCTTCGCGTGCTTGATGGAGAAGTTCGCGGCCTTGTAGAAGTAGCCTCTGTGACCAGCTTTCCTCCTGGCCATGAACTTCTCGGCGTACTTGTACCACCTCTTCTTGTTGTTCGGCCAGAACACCTTGTTGCCGAGCAGCATGAGTATCGAGGGCACCAGAGTGAGCGCGACGAGAAGGGATATCGCTATCGCCATGCCGAGGACGAGCCCCATCGTGCGGATCATCGAGAAGTCCGCTATGGCCAGGGCGAAGAACGACACCATCACGGTCGCCCCGCTCGTCGAGATGCTCTCCCCCGCCCAGGTCACGGATGTGCGGACCGCCTCCTCCCTCACATGGCCCTTGATGCGCTCTTCCCTGTACCTCGCCACGATGAAGATGGCGTAGTCGGTCCCGACGCCCATGAGGATGCTGAACAGCATCATCGTCACCGAGTAGTGGATGTCGGCGACGTAGCTGCCAATGAAGAATATGATGGCCTGGCTGACGCCCAGGGCGACCATCACGCTTCCGAGTGGGACGAACTGGGCGACCACTGAACGGAAGAAGACGCCCATGAGGACGATTATCATGATGATCGTCATGGGCTCGATGAGCATCATCTCGTCACCCATCGAGGCTTCCATGTCCGCAGTCAGAGCCGCGTCGCCCGTGACGTAGAGCATGTATTCCGAATCGAGGTGCGCGTCTCTCGCATCCTTGACGAGGTCCCTGAGCACCTGGACGTTGACTGCTATCGGTTTCTCGTCGCCTTCTGTGAATCCTGAGTCCCTGGAGAAGCTGAGCACGACCAACATCGCGCTGTTGTCGGGGCTGAGGAAGCCCGCGAGGTACTCCTCCGGGAGTGAGACCGGATACTCTGAGAGCGTGCCGCTCGAAACGACCTGCCTGGCGAAAGCCGCCACCTCAGGGTAGGAGTAGTCCGGACCGAGCTCGTAGACCTCTTCGAGGAAGGCCATGTCGGGGATGCCCGCCATCGCAACGATTGTCGATATCGAGTAATAGTGAACCATCGTCGCGTTGTCAAACGATTCCAGGTCAAATGTCGAGAGGACGCCTAGCATGACCAGCTTCTGTTCCTCCGGATAGGGGAGGCCTTCGATGAACAAGGGGGCGGAAGTGCCTATCGAGAACTCCGCCCTGGCAGCCGGGTCTGCTACAAGAGTCGCGTTGCTCGCCGTGGAGTTCCAGACATTCAGGAAGGCGTAGTAGTACTGATAGCTTACCTGGGCGGTGGCGTCGTCAACCGTGGCCATCATGGCGTCCAGGGATGCAATAGTCAGGAGATGTGCCGCCTCATCGCGCTCAGTCGTGCTCAGCGTCGGCTCTTCGACGAGCAGGTACATCCAGTTCCCGAGATACAGCGCGGGTATGCCGTATAGGATGGAAGCCGTGGAGTTGACCTGGTATTCGACCTGATGGATCATCGGGCCGACCTCGAGCACGAGCCCTAGAATCATCTGCTCATGCAGGGAGTAGACCGATGAGATGTCCTCCAGGTACCTGATCTCAGTCGACTGGGCCACCAGATCCCCCAGGTACAGCGAGAAATCCCTGACCTCCTCAGAGGTCATGTCCGGGCCCGTGACCACGACCATCAGAGTGCTGTTGGCCAGGGACGTGGGAAACTGTTCGTTGATGATCTCCTGCGCTTGGAGGGACTCGATATCCCCCGTTACCATTTCTGACTCCTGGTACGCGAGGACATCATTGACCTTGGACATGGCCGGTATCGAGACAAGCACAAGCACAATCCACGCGACAATTATCTTCTTGTGGTGTTTGACCACGGAATCGGCAAGTCTCGAGAAAATCACCTGAGCACCTCTTTCATCGTCATTCTAATCGGGTATATGTCTTTGCGGTTAGAATGAGACCAGATATATGCGTTTCGATGGAGCACCCATCAAGTGTAACCCAAATGAACCGGCAAAGGCTTATCTAGGCCTTGTCTCGAGCCTTTCCAGATTTCCGGTAGTCCCTCTCGACGAGCCCCATCAACCGGTTCGTCTCAACGACTACGTTTCTATAACACATCGCGGTCCAAGAGCTGACCGCGAGGCTCCGACCGCGGGCAGCGAAGGCAACTATTTTCTATGCACGCCGGCGCTCCCATGTCCGTGAATGCGGACGACGCGGTGCACTTCGGGGACAGGCGCGCCTGGAGGAACT
Organism: Thermoplasmatota archaeon; assembly: GCA_016930135.1. Lineage (GTDB taxonomy): Archaea > Thermoplasmatota > Thermoplasmata > UBA10834 > UBA10834 > COMBO-56-21. The sequence goes on from JAFGHM010000084.1 coordinate 2,966, forward strand.
GGCTCCGGAGGAACCACGCCCGCGAGACTGAGATCTGGGTCCTGATACACAAGAAGAGCGCCGG
>JAFGHM010000085.1 GCA_016930135.1 Thermoplasmatota archaeon
ATTGGACGGACGTCAGAGGCGTCGACATGCTACGGCTGCGTCCCGGCAACTACTCGCTGTCGTTCAGCGATGTGCCTGGGTTCTCCACTCCCGACCCGCAGACGATCAGGATATTCGCGGGAGAGGTCTTGGAGTACTCCGCCCAATTCAATGAGCTCTGCTTGCTGAGCGTCAACACAGACCCGTATCTGCCCTCCACGATATACGTCAACGGAGCCGGTCGGAACGAAGGCAGCCTGTATGTCTACGTGCCTGCCGGCAAGTATGATATCACCTTCCGGTCTGTGCCTGATTATCACGTGCCGGTCCCTGATATGCCGGAGGTCACTCTGCATCTTCTGCCATGGGCTGCGAGCTGCATAGCCTCGGGAGGGGTGATCCTCGCGACTAGGCGGAAGGGCGACCTGCCCCACAAGGGGCTTTCGACCCTGCTAGCTGCTATCGGCCTCACAATCTCGTTTTCTGGCTTAACATGGGTCGGCCTCGGGGAGATGGGCGTCGGCTTCGGGTGGGACTCGGACTGGATTCATCCTCTGTCATTGGTCGGTCTGTCACTGGGGCTGTTCGCCTTCGGAGTCCTCCAGGCATACTCGGATCGAAGGATGAAGGGAGCTTTTGTGCTCGCGGCCCTCGTGCCGGTCCCGCTTGTGGCGAGTCCGTTTGCGGACCTGAACCCTCTGACCTTCTCCTCCCTTCTGCTTGGCCTATACGTTGTCGCCGGTCTCTTGGCCGGAGTCTCTGCGGGGATGATGCACGGTTCGTTCAAGCACCTCGCGCTGTTGCAGGTCTCGACCGGCATCGATGCGCGCGGCGCATCCCGTGTCACACTCGCCCTGAAGGGGCTGGGGAGCCTGGCGTCCGCCCTGGTCGTTCTCACAGGCGTTCTCGCATACCTCGTCGGCCACTGGACGACTCACTGGATGGGCACGTCCAGCTTCGGATCCGACGTCCTGAGCGAGCTGTTCTACGGTGCCAAAACCTCGATCATAGTCGGCATCTTCAGCGCCATAATTGCGTCGGTGTTGGGCGCATTGGTCGGCCTCTACTCGGGCTATGTCGGCGGCTGGAAGGACGAGGTGATAATGCGGGCGAACGACGTCGTTCTGTCGATACCTTGGCTCGTCCTCATGATCATCGTGGCCGCGATGCTTCAGAAGATAGACCTGACAGGCATCATACTCATAATCGGGCTCACTGGGTGGTCCGCGACTGCGAGGATGGTGCGGGCACAGGTGCTCTCTCTCCGTGAGAGGCAGTTCATCGAGCGGGCCAGGGCGATCGGGTCCTCGGACCTGGGAATAATCAGGAGGCACATACTTCCGAACTCGTTCCCGTTGGTGTTTGCGAACACCATTCTCACGGTCGCAGTGTCCATTCTATCCGAGGCGACGCTGAGCTTCCTCGGCATGAGGCCTGTTGGAGTCGTTACGTGGGGCACGATGTTGGACTACGCCCAGGCTGCGAACGCCTTCTCCATCGGCCTCAGCGCATGGATCGTCGCACCAGGTCTCTGTATCGTGCTGATCGTGCTGGGCTTCAGCCTGCTAGGCTATGTGCTCGATGACATCCTGAACCCGAAGCTCAGGAAGCGGTGAGGGAGACCGGCGCCGCGGGCGGGACCATGCGGAGCCTTGGTTTGCTTGCGAGCGGGGGAAGATCAGGGCGGTACGATTTCCTCGTGTCTGGCACCTGAGTCCATTCTCAAGTACGATAATCTACATCCTAGTACGATAAAAACGGTCCGTCATCACATCCGCGTCATCCCTCTTGACCGCTAGGTAGTCAGTGCTGGAAAAGCTCTTATAGCATAACTCTCAGTACCGTGTACAACGCAAGATGAGGCCTGGGGGGAGAGTCTCGTGTGCTACGTTGGTGGGCGACCTGTTCGACCGTCTTTCGCGGAGGTCGACCTTTTCCGCATCGTATGCCACACGTCTGGACCTCTCCCAGGGGCGCGCGTCTCACGAAGGTAGCAACCCCGGCGCGCACCTCGTCGACCTGGCCCGTCTGTGAAGGAACATAGCAGAGCAAGAGAAGAAAAAGGGGGAATGCAAGAGTGAGAAAAGACATGAGAATGACTAGAGCAACCCTGATTGTGGCAATACTTCTTGGAGCGGCCATGGTAGGCCTGCCTTCGCTGCCCGGAAGCGATTCGAAAACGGAGGCTGTGGGCAGTGCTGCGGCCGCAGACGTCGACAGACTGTTCACCATCGGAACAGTCGAGATAGCCGTCGCGACGCTGAACCCGTTCACATACACGATGGTCGACGAGTTCATGGCTATCTGGCCGTGTATGAGCGCACTGCTGTCGTACGATGAGGATATGAACAGGATCGGTGGGTTGGCGACGGACTGGACCATGTCCACTGACGGACTCACATGGACGTTCAACATCGTCGACAACGCCTACTTCGTCGAGCAGACAGACCCGTCTAGCATGGCGCACCCGTTGACGGTCGACGACATCATCTACACATATGGTCTGATTCAGAACTACTCTCACAACCTGCACTACTACTTCCCGGGGGTCACTGACGG
>JAFGHM010000086.1 GCA_016930135.1 Thermoplasmatota archaeon
AGGGTAGGTTTCGATTGATCAAGGATGTAGGCCATGGCGAGACCGCACTGGGCACCTGCGAGGGAAGCATCCTGAGCATCGAAGTGCTGAACGTGTGTCATCTGCTCGACCCCCTCGGACTCGATGGCCAGCAACCGCTCCATCAGCTTGTTGTTGTAGTCACGCCTGAGCTCGCCCGCGCGCTCGAGCGCCTTGGCGTCTCCCATGCAAATGGCAATCCCAAGCCCCTCGTGATTCATCCTGCCGCACGCGTTCAGGAGGTCCGCCAGGTCGGCCGTCGTGAGGCTCATGCGCGGTATCCAGTGGACTTCTGCCACCAGCTCCTCGACGGTTTCCGGCCTGCACCCCTGGCCCATGAGCCTGAGGGAGAGCATGGAAGTGAGCTTGCGCCTGTGTATCTCGTCCAGCCCGCCCATCGGATGGTCCGGGTTGACCTTCATCGACTCCAGGAATGCGAGCACATTCTCCCTTCGGCCCGACAGGCCGACGAAGTACGGATCCACCGAATCTGCGATGGCGTCCGCGACGGTCGCGCCCTTGAGGTTGAGCCCCCTCTGCACCTCGATGAACCCCTTCTCCCTGCTGTAGTCCAGGATCTGCTGGTTGATGCTTTTCATGCCTCCCATGTGCTGCCTGTCGCCTATCATCCCCGCAATGGCGATCGGAGAGAGGTCCCAGTTGCTCGAGTCCATCATGACCGCCAGCAACAAGCTCACGGTGGAGGCGCAGGACTCGGACATTCCGTCGATGCCGAAGAAGTGAGGGTTTGCCTGGACGACCTTCTTGGATTTCCTGATGGGCTTGTGATGGTCGAGGGTCGCCACCTTGGCCTCCAGGGTCTCGAGGGCCTCTATCTGGCCCGAGCCCATGTCCAGAAACAGGACGGCCTCGTTGCCCTCCTTCGCAAGGGACTCGACCATTTCCTGGTCCAGGCTCTTGCTGATCGTGAGATGGAACTGCTTCCTGCCCCTCGAGAGCGCGCCGACAATTATCGACGCCGCGGAGAGGCCGTCAGCATCGTAATGCGACACCACCCTGACCGTGCCCGCGGAGTTGACAATCTTGAGCGCTTGCTTGAGGCTGTCCGAGAAAGCGTCCGGGAGTGCCACGCTCCCGTTCAAGGGCATCACTCTACTTCCAGTGCGGCAGTCTCGAGAGAGTAGTTCCATGTCTGGGGGATGATGCCTTCCCTCTTGTAGTACTTCACGAGCCGCCTGATCTTGGATTCCAGGAGATGCCTGCCCCTCAGGTTGTGCAGGTCCTTCGGGTTCTTCTTCACATGCCCGCTCATAGCGACTGCGCGCTTCATGAGCGCCTGTAGGTCATCCGGGAGCTCCGACTTCACGCCCTTCTCCTCCAGGATCTCCTTGATGCTCTTGCCCGTGAGAAGCCTGACATTGGGCACCGCATGCTGGTCCCTGAGCACAAGGCCGATCTTGGCCATCGACATGCCCTCGCCCGCCAGCGTCGCAACTAGCTCGCTGACCTCCTCAGGTGTCTGCTGAACCCATTTCGGGCTCTCCGTCACCAAAGGCCTCTTCGATCCCGAGGAACCTCTCTTGCTTGAATGCATCCTTGACATTGCCTATCTGACTCCGTCTGATTGTCTATCGTGGCGAGGCAGAAGCGTCTATATTCTTCCCCCTTTTAAAGGTTTCCACAATGATCTTCGCGCGCTCCAGCATGGTCTCGTACTCGACCAGGGGAAAGGACAGCTCATTCGGGAGCTCCGAGAAATCCCGCACCTCGGCTATGTTGCTCTCCGACGGGCGGTTCGAGAGGCGGCCATTGACCAGGCCCACGAACACCCTGCCCCCCTTCACATCCTTTCCTATCTCGCCCGTGATGTGCAGGCTCATGCCCGTCTCCTCAAAGAACTCCCTGACCGCTGCCTGCTCGTAGGTCTCTCCCTTGAGCAACCTTCCCCCGGGCATCTCCCAGGCGCGCGACCTATGCCTGACCATGACGAACTTGTCGCCCTCGAAGGCAATCACATACACGAAACGCTCCAAGCTCATGCCTCCACCACGAAGCAAGCGTGGTCCTTGGAGTACTTCTCCAGCAGGACCAGGCCCTTGATCCGCAGGCCCCTGGATAACAGGGCCTTCCTGACATCCGAGAACACCTCCCTGGGTGGCCGGTTCACATCCACGCTCCTCGACTTGAGCATCAGCACCCCCCTTTCCGCCTCGAACGCTACCATGTTCCTGACGAAGATGTCTACCTGGTTCCTCTGGGCGATGTCCTGGTACACGAACTCCACACCCTCGATCATGTGCGCGTACTCCTCGGGCTCGTTGGCATCGGCCAGGATGGGTATCATGTTCTTCCTCGTCTCACAGACCCTCACCAGGTCCCTGAACGAGCGCTCCGAGAACTCGACGCAGTGCACCATCCCGTCGACCACTATATCGCTGAGATGTGAGGAGGTGGTGCCCGAAGCGGCACCAAGATACAGGACCTTGGTGCTCCTGTCTATGCCCATGCCCTTCGCGCCGAGGAGCAGCGCGGCCGCCAGCTTCGACCTGTACGGGTCCCAGACGCGATACTCTGTTCCCCCGACCTTCACGAGCTCCTCGCCGTAGACGTCCTTTCCAGGGGCGGCGTTGACCGTCAGCAGCCTCGAGCCGTCCGTGAAGACCCCCGGGACGTCTCCCGCGAGTGACATGAGCTTCCTCATCGCACAAGGGCCAAGGAACTCCAGAATAAAGAATTATACGACGAAGACGATTGCATCGCCGATGGCCGAGGAGGAGCTGGAGAAACAGATCAAAGCGCTCTCCGAGAAGATGGAGAACGTCGAGGAGACCATGAGCAGGGTCGCCGCCCCATACTCCCAGCTCCTGGAGTACGTCGAGCGCTTCCAGAAGATATCGAGCAGCTACTTCAAGATGCTCGGGCTGTACCAGCGCTACGGCGCGATATCCCCCGACCTGCTCATTCCGGGCGTCAAGGATTCGATCTCAAGGGACATCGTCAAGGTCCTGTTCGAGAGGGACGGCCAGAACATATCCCAGATAACTGAGAAGCTGAAGGCCATGAGGGGCACGGCCTCCAGGAGGATAGTCAGGGAGAGGCTGGCGCTGTTGGCCGAGAAGGGCGTCGTCAAGGCCAAGGGGTCCTCGAGGTCGAAGGTCTACTGGCTGACCGAGGAGTATGTGGACAAGTGGTACGACCTCCTCGGGCTGGGGATGTCCAAGAGGCGTGATGAGACCGAAGGGGACCAGCGATAACCTTCTGTCGGCCACTTATGCTCGCTCGGCTTATGTACCCATACCCCGCATAGGTCACGGCAAGGTGAAGGACATGAGCGACTTCATGGATGACGAGAAGGACATCGACAAGCTGAAGGAAGTGCTGAACATAGTGTCCACGGAGATACCCAAGATCCTGGACGCCATCAGCAAGACGATATACAGCCCCGAGAACGCGGAGAGGCTGGGGGAGCAGACAGCGGCCTTCTACAAGAAGCTTAAGGACGCTGGGATGAGCGACGAGCAGGCCGCGAAGCTGACAGAGACCTTCATGGCTAGCTTCAGCATCGGGAAGGTCATCGAGCAGGTCATCGGCCCGCTGGGACACGGCCACGGACACAGCAGCGACGATGACGAGATCGAGAAGATGGTCAAGGAGCGGGTGAAGAAGAAGATCGCGAAATCACTAGGCGATGACGATGACTGACCGGGAGGATATGCCCAAAGTCATCGCCACGATCATGTGGACGTCCCCTGGGCTGGTGCTGAGGAGCGGGTTCGCATACCTCAGGATGAGGAAGATGGCCCGGAGGAGCTCGCAGCAGTTCATGGACGCTCTGATCAGAGGCGGGATCCCCCCGGAGATGGCCCGCCAGCTCTCGGACAAGTACGCTGTCGACCTCAGCGTCAAGCGACTCGTAGGCGGGCTTAGAATTTCGGGAGCAGATACACGCGAACGACAGTCTGCAGGAAAGTAATATACGCCGCTCGCCCAATACTTCGCTCGTGAAGTCAGAGCTGACCAAGATAGCGAACGAGGTCTACACGGCCTATCGGGAGCTGCCCAGGGGCTTCGACGGGCACATAGAGGTCGGCAGGGGCGCGAGCGGCTCCGCGACCTCGAAGATAGACAAGTTCGCAGAGGATGCGATCCTCGCCTATCTCGACGCCCATGACATCCGCCTCAACGTTCTCAGCGAAGAAGCGGGATACGTCGACAGAGGCTGCAACAAGACGCTCGTGGTGGACCCGATAGACGGCACGATAAACTGCACCAAGGGCATCCCGTTCTTCTCCGTGTCGTTGGCTGTCGGCAACAGCCGGCTGCGGGACTGCGAATCCGCCCTTGTGAAGAACCTGTACACGGGGGACACCTACTACGCGAGGAGAGGCGGAGGGGCCGAGCTCAACGGACACAGAATCGCGGTCTCGAAGTACGTGAGAGACAATTCGATCTTCATCGTGTTCGACGGCAAGGACGTCGCCCCCGAGACCGAGAGAGTCAAGTCGATCCCCAGCAGACTGAGGACTATGGGATGCGCCTCCTTGGAGATGTGTCTCGTGGCCCAGGGAGCGGTCCAGGCGCACTACATGAACTGCACGAACTTCGAGAGGATGATCAGAATCGTGGACATCGCCGCCAGCTGTCTCATACTGAGAGAGGCCGGAGGCGAGGTCGTGGATCTCAAAGGCGAGAGGCTAGACATGGCGTTCGACCTGAAGGACAGGAAGAACTTCCTGGCATATGGCGACCCCAAGGTCAAGGAGTTGGTATTACGAAGTTCGGAGTGACAGGCACGCCCCAGCTGAGCAAGTTCAGGCCCGCGGCGAGGAAGGTCCTTGAAGCCCTGAAGGATGAGGATTACGTCATCGATAATGCTGTCGCGAATGCGCTCAGAACGAAGGGCGGCATCCCGCTGAGCAAGATGAAGGTGGACATCCTCATAACCGTCGGAGGAGATGGGACGATCCTCAGGACGCTCCAGGCAAACGACGCGCCAATCATGGGCGTCAATGCGGGAGTGCTCGGGTTCCTGACAGAAGTACAGGCGGACGAGGCCAAGCAGGCAGTCAGAAGGCTCAAGACGGGCAAGTACCACATAGACGAGCGGTTGAAGCTCAAGACGGTTCTCAACGGCAAGAGGTTGGCGGATGCGACCAACGAGACCGTCATACACACGGCCCACATCGCCAAGATGCGCGACTTCGCGATATCGATCGACGGCACGCGCGCGACAGAAGTGCGCGCGGACGGGATAATAGTGGCCACGCCGACCGGCTCGACCTCGTACGCTATGAGCGTCGGCTCGTCCATAATAGACCCCAGAGTGGAGGCGTTCGTCATAGCGCCCATCGCGCCCTTCAGGCTCGCTGCTAGACCTCTGGTCGTGGCAGGGAAGAGCAAGATCTCTGTGACCTTGAGGGAGCCGAAGAAGTGCATAATGGTCATCGACGGCCAGTGCGAGTTCACGATCAAAGGTGACGAGCGGCTCGTGTTCACAGCCTCCGAGAAGAAGGCGAGGTTCGTCAGCTTCAAGAGCGACTTCTACAGGAACCTCGAGGAGAAGCTCATCGCCTCTGCGCCCTTCGCGGCGCATAGGCACTGATTGGAATCAGGAACGATGACATGACTACCAGGAAGATAGAGGCCGAGGTCATCAGGTATCCAAAGCATTGGTTCGCGCTCCTCGCGGTCGTTTTCGAATCCGTCCTGCTGTACCTCTTCGCGGCAGCGCTTCTGAACCGTGATACGGTCATCCGAGAGTTCTGGCTGGTCTTCTGTCCGATCGCGGCGGCGCTGCTGTTCCTGTTCCTCGTGCCTCCGATAGTCACGAACCATCTTGCAGGTGAGAGGGCCATCAGAATCCGCATGGGACTCTTGATCAACCAGTCGATACCCTATGACTGGATCGATGAGGTGAAGGAGACCTCAGTGAACCGTGGGGGCCTGAGGGTCGGGATAGGGGTCAGGTACTTCACGATATCGAAGCTGCTGTTCGTCACCTCAGGGTTCAGCAGCGTCGTGCTGCTCAAGCTGGACGGGGAGCACGAGGTCGGCCGGCTCTGGAAGAGGAAGGTGGAGGACATAGTCCTGAGTGTCAGCAATCTCCCCCGATTCATGGAGGTCATGCGTTCTCGGATCGGAACCCAGGAGGACGGATAGAGTTGCCGCTATTCGACTTCTCCAAGGACCCAAGGGCGCGCGTCAGGAGCATCAAGAAACGCACCCTCAGGATGATCATGGCTGCTTCGAAGTCCCAGTATCCAGAGGAGTTCGGGGCGATGCTCAGGGCTGAGGGCGAGGTGATCAACGAGCTGATGCTGCTGCCGGGGACCATATCGGGTCAGACACATGCCATATTCCATTTCCACAACCTGCCGATAGACTTCACAGTCGTCGGCACCGTGCACTCGCATCCCTCGGGCGACTGCTACCCATCGGATGCAGACCTCTCGCTATTCAGGAAGTACGGCTGGGTGCACATCATCTCCGCCATGCCCTTCGACATGGAGAGCTGGGCTGCCTTCGACGGCGCAGGCCAGCCCGTCGAGCTCAGGGTCGTGGACTAGGCGGCCTCGCCTGGACCACGCACGTCCCAGAAGAGCTGCAGGAAGTCGATCCAGCCCTCGTCCCCGAAGGCATAGTCCGCGTAGTAGCTGGGAATCGTGAACTCGTGCTGCGGGAACAGCAGGCCGAGGCCGTTCACGAATCCTTCGAGCGCCTGCGTGTCCTGGAGCGCGACCACGGTCAGATCGAAGTCCTCGAGCACATGGGCGCACATGTCGCTCGCCTCCGGTGAGGGCGAGGCGAGCATCAGCGTCTCCACGAAGTTCCTGAAGTCCACTATCCCGATAGCGCTGGCACCGTACTGGAATGTCGAGCGACCCCTGGCCATTGCGAGCGCCTGGACGAAGTCGTCCATTTCCGGACAGATGAGCGAGGTGACCGCCTGGAAGTCCGCGACCAAGGTCCTCGTCATCGCCAGGTCTATTGCAGCGTGGGAGTTGACGACCTCTGACATGTAGGGTCTCTGGCTGAGCAGTATCTCCACCTGCTCGACGAACATGATGGCACACTCCCGTGGCGTCATGGACGGGTCATTGACCAGCTCCCTGAAGACCTGGTCGTACGGGTACCCTCTCCAGCCCGTGTATGTCTGACTCGCCAGGAGGAAGTCGATCTCGAGGCCGCTCACCGCGTACTCATAGGCCACCTCTATCTGCCCGACGAGGCATTCGTCCGCACCCATCACGTCGACCTTGTAACCCGCGAGGGCCTCGATCACCTCATGATGCGTCAGAGCGTCGCCGACTCCAGGCTCAGGGCCGTTGTCATCCCAACAGATAATGTTCGGAGAGCCATGATTCCAGAACATGAGCACTGTGTGCTCTGCCCGCGTGGCCTCGAAGGAGTACTCCACGAAGCTCCTGAGGGTGCACGGGTCTCCCATGTTGGCCTCGACACCGTTGAGCGGGAAGTCCGTCATCTCCTCCATCCAGCCCTCGTGTATCTTGAATAGGTTCGCTGGCGCCGTCCACCTGTCGACGAACACATAGCACACCACCTGATCTGTAGAGCCGACCGACATCAGCTCTCTGAAGTCGTCCTCCACGACCGGCACGTGGAACCTCCCGGCTTTGACATCGAGATTGTTGTCTGCGCCCAGGTATATCAGGAACCTCCACTGCGCTGTCTGGTCCAATTCCAGCTGCGGCTTCTCGGACACAGACACTTTCGAACCCTGCACCGCGACCATGCTCACGGTGAGCACGAACACCACAATAACTGCTAGTAATCCTTGTGCCTTCATCCCCAAGACCTCCCCCCTGTCTGTCTCAATGGGTCAGTCCCTGAATATGCCGGGCGCTATTTATGACTAGTGCGCGCTCGGCACCACTGACTTGCGTGGGCAGACGAGAGCATACGCGCGATCGTTGTGGAAGGGGGCGCGGCCCTCGTCGGTTCGAGGACCGCATCAGACGGGCCTCTTGACGCTCTCCCTGGCCATAATCCTCCGGATGTCGTTGCACACGATGGCCGTACCCAGGATGGTCGCGATGGCCTCCAGCCACCTGATTGTCATCCCGTCGGGAAGCTTTCCAGCACGGGTCCCTGATAGCTCTATCCAGCCCAGGGCTTCGCCCGAGGGGCCCGGCAGGATCACGTCGATGTAGTCACCCTCTACAGAATCGTCCACGGCGTTCCGACTGAACTCCAGCATGAACGGGCGGCTGTAGGAATCCTTCTCATGGTTCGTATAGGGGTTGTCCTCCGCGAGGAACAGCCTTGAGAGTCTGCTGATGGTGGTGGACTTGTATTTCTTTTCGTCCCAGAAGTCCGATTCGGTGTATTGTATCCGCCTG
>JAFGHM010000087.1 GCA_016930135.1 Thermoplasmatota archaeon
GGCATTCAGTTCACGAAGGGCAGGAACTCCCGGCTCGAGGTCATCGATTGGGCCGAGTTCAAGGCGACGCTCTCGAAGAGGAGACTGGCGGTCTACGAGAGCGGTGGCTGGATGAAGATAATGAAGAAGTAGGCACGCGCCTACCTCTTCCCAAACCCTGGTCAAAACCCTTCTTCGATTCTACCAAACATCTTGGGCATTTTATCGTACTTTCCTTCTGCCATCAGGATTGATGCGCCATTTAGCATCAGCCCTGAACATGATGCGATGAACCGGCGGTGATGTCACAACAACCCGACCTTCCGCCTTGCCGTCAGCTCCCCTGTGCCCTGCGCCTGAAGGCGAGCGCGACGAGGGCGATGACCGCGAGCACAGGCGCGAGAACCGCGCCGAACTCGGGTATTATCCCTCCCTCGAGGATGGTGATCGCATGCGTCGTCATGTCCGTCATCCCGTCCTCGTCCTCGACCTCGAGTATGACCGTGTAGTTGCCTGGCACGGAGAACATATGCGTCGCGACCGGGTTGGAGGACAGGCCGGTATCGAACCTGCCGTCGCAGTCGAAGTCCCACCTATAGCCCGTTATGTTCTTCGTCGGTTCAGGGTGGTACGAGGGGGTGGCGTCAAACGTGATGATCATGGTCACGTCGCCCAGGGTCGGGTCGATGGTGAACTCAGCTACTGGCCTCACGGTCCCGGCGTGAAGAGCCACCAGCGGGTAGTAGTCCATGCTGTCCGCATCTATTGCCAGTGGCGAATCGCCAAAGCCATCAGAGCCAGGAACGTCCTGATTCGGCCCCTGCATGAGATCTACGCCTGTGTAGTTGGACCAGTAGTTCCCTCCGACAGGATATGTGCCGTTCCACTGGTTCTCAGGCCCGCCCCGGTCCTCTGCAAGTTGGGGCATGTTGTCCACGATGCTGTTGTTGTACACAATGATATCATGGCAGCCCATCAAAAGAGCGATGCCTCCACCGGTGTGCCCGGAGCCTATCGTGTTGTTCGAGACGGTGTTCCGCGTGATCTCCACATCCCAGGAGTCCTCGACCACCACTCCACCGAAGACCACAGTGCCGTTCACAAGGTTGTCTCTGATGGTTATCTCGTACGAGCCACTCCAGACACTGACACCGGTCGCGGAAGGCCTTTCGATCGCGTTTCCGCGCACGTCCGAGTATGACACCGCGCTGAAGTCGACACCGTACATGCAGTCGACGCACAGGTTGTTCAATACCTGCAGGTTCGTCGAAGAAGACAGAGATATAGGGTATCCACAATTGGTCGCGATGTTCTCCTTGACCAAGAGCGTATTGGCGTCCGTACCGCTGATGCACATCTCATTCATTAGGAACTCGTTGAGCATCACATTCGAGTATTTCCACCGATACGATTGGATGCCGTTCTGGCCTTGGAAGTAGTTGTCTACCACGTGCATCCTGTTCGAGTTCTGGATGTTCATCGCCCAGCCAACCGTCCCGAGGAACTCGTTCCCCTGCACAGAGCCGTCGTAGGAGTACTGGAGATCAACCGCGCAGTTCGTGGCGTTTATCAGCGAGCCCTTTATCTGTCCGTTCTCGACGGAGAAAAAGGATATGCCAGTGAGAGAGCCGGAGTACGTAGCAGTACCGTTGACGTGCACATCGACTATCATGAAGTATGCAGTTGTGTCGCTGATCGATATGCCCGTTCCCGTGCTGATCATGATATGCCATCCGGAGATGATATACGGGTTGGCGATGGCCCCTGTGCCTCCCACGACCCCATTCGCTGGAGTGAAGTCGCTGTCGCCCACGATGACAATAGGTGCCCTGACCGTGTAGGCCTCCGTCTTCGCCGGCATGGAGGAGATGGCGAATATCATGGTGCCTGAGATGAGCATCACGCACGCGAGCAGAGCGAAGTTCGCCGCCAAGAAGCCCCGAACACTTCTCAGACGGAGCGACAGAGGCGAGGCATATCCGATTCCAGAACGGTCGAGCAGAGGTCGGGTGCGCTGAGCACAAGCCGGAACCTGCAACATGGGGTCCCGGAGGGGGTCCTTTCGCATGATATCTAGATCAATCGAATGGGATGAGGGGGTTATCTTCGTTTCGGACGGATTACCACGTCGGAGAAGGCAAGGCCCTCCGAGGCCCGAGCTATGGAGCAGATCATAGGCATTCGAACCAACAATGTGGTTGCCGCCGGTGTAAGATGCTCCATGCAGGCAACGCGTTCGTCAGGTCATCACGATGCAGGTGAGGACATATCCGGTGGTCAACGTCGCCAGACTCTAGACCTAACCGAGCAGGCTCATGTCTGCTGGGCTCGGTCGCCTATCCAACGTTTGGAGGCGACGAAAAAGACCACAATGATGAGCGATACCACGAGTGCCAGAACACCGGTGTATTCGGGCACATAGACCGGGGGGCCGGACATCAGAGGATACATGTCTTTGTCGTTCGTGAAGGAGTAGTGTGAGTCTCCGACGCCGTTGCCATCTGCGTCAGAGCCATGGTAGTCGTCCCAGTAATTGCCCAGGTAGCTCGTGTGGTAGGAGCTGCCGTAGAAGTAAGTGACCTCGGTCGACGTATTCCAGTAGTTGCCGTTTCCAACCCAGTTGTTGTAGGCGTTGACGTCGTTGCCCACGAAGCTGTTCAGGTACAGATAGTTGTATTGAACATTGAAACCAGAGATGTACACACCCCATTGAGAGCCAGTCACCGAGTTGTAGGCGAACTCGTTCTCATTTGCATAGTATAGGAGGAGTCCGCAGAAGGAATTCAACGTCAGTGTGTTACTGGTGATCCTGTTGCGGGAGCAGGTCCCATCGTCGCCTCTGATGTAAATCCCCTGATTGCAGTTGAAGACGATGTTACTGGCAATCTCATTATCACAGCTGCCGCACCAGAGACTGAAGCCATACGCACCACTTGACTCAATCGTGTTGTTCAGCAGGCTCGAGAACCATGTGTTGGACAGGAGAATGCCGCTGTACCCATTCTCTGCGAGCGTCGTATCTTCGACCAAGTGCCAGCTCCCGTTCAACAAGCTCACACCGTCTCCGGCATTGCCGCTGATGGTCGATCCGACCACGGACAAGTTTACACATCCACACGAGTACACTCCGTTCAGCTGGTTGTCGCGCACAATACAGTCGACGATGCGGTTGTCGTTGGCACCACCTTCCAGGGTCACACCATCGTAGGAGCATGAAACGACAGTGCAGCCCGAGAGAGTGTTGTTGCTGCTGCCGCTTCCCAGATACACGCCGTGATAGTTCCACGCGGTCAAGTCGCAGTCAACGATCGAGTTGTTGTCGGAATGATTGGCCAGGTAGATGCCATACCAGTTGTGGCTTCCCGACACGTTCTGCAGGGTGCAGTTGGTGCAGCCCCAGAGCTCAACCGATACAGTGGAGAAGGACATGTTCATACCTCGCACAGTCAGTGCATCACAACCGAAGGCTATGACCTGACCAGCCTCGGTCACGGTCGCACCGTCCTCGCGCTCAAGGTACGCAAGAGGGAGCCCGTTCACAGTGCAAGCCTCCACCGATATGTTGGAGCAGTAGTCGAAATCGAAGAACATTCCGTTGCTTACGAAGCTGTTGTCTCTGAACGAGCTGTTGGTGACAGACGAGTTCACGAGCATGCCGACCCAGTGGTTGCCCGCCGCGGAGTTCGAGTTCACCCGGCAATTGTCCGAGGCGGCTATGCGATAGCCATCCTCGTAGTTCGAATCAGCGAAGTTCCAGTCGATGACAACGTTCGTCTGGCCGAACACCTCTAGCCCGGCCTCCCAGTTCCACCGGAACGTGTTGTTGTCAACCCGACACCCGCCCACTTCATCCGCCTCGCCCAGGAACACCCCTATGCCATGATTGTCGACGAACATGTTGTGCGTGATGTCCACCCTGTCTCCTCGTACGGACACACCATAGAGGCCGCTGTTCGCGTTGACCGTGCTGTTCGCAATGACAAGGTCATGCGAGCAACCTTCGATTGCTAAGCCACAGACTATGTTTGAAATCACGTCGCAGCCGTCGAACGATATGTTGTCCGCGTCGCCCAAGATGCGGACGCCGTCACCGTGCCAGCACCCGTTGAAGGTGCAGTTCACAAAAGATGCATTCCGTAGGTTTCCTTCGAAAAGCGCGTTCACGTATGTGTTCTCCGTGATCCCGCCTTCAGCCATGCTGAGCCCGTCCACATCACTCTCGAAGAGGGCCCCATAGTCATTGTACCGAACAGGGCTGTCAACGAATGACAACCTCGTCACATTGCAGCAACTGAGCCCGTAGCCGACACACGAATGGATGGTGGAGTTCTGGAATGAGATGTCCGCGCAATCGCATAGGCGGACCCCCTCTGTGCCCCATTGGATGACGGAGTCCAAGAAGGTAGCGTTGCTGACATTCAGGAGTTCCACGCAGGTGTAGGTCCATTCCCCATGGATCCATACCTCCTGTATCAGCAGATGTGCGGTCGTGTTGAGGATCCGGGCACCGACCGATACATCGGCATGTATGTCCCAGCCTGATATCACATAGGGATCCAGTTCCGTCCCGCTTCCACCGGTCACTGCATCAGACGTGGACAGCCCAGAATCCCCTTCGATCACGAAGGGGGATCTGGGAGTGTAGGCAGACACTTCGCCAGTCCTCACGAGCAATCCGATGAGGACTGCGGAGAAGACCAGGATGACGACCGCCATCAATGCGGCCGGGATGGTCCCGCGCTCCTCTTTCGCAGGAGGCCTACGCACATGAGCTTCCTTGGGGTGGAGCGCACCCCTGTCAATCACCGATGGCCTGGGGTTACAAGTTCTCTTGACCGTCACATGAGCTCCAAAGGTATCCCTGCCACAATCCACGATATCCCATCCCTCACGCGACAAGAACGCGCCGCCTCTCGCCGCTGCGGCAAGGGATTGATTTCGAGCCTAGATAACGCTATTCGTCGATATCTGCCAGCCATTGGTTCCTTGCGCTCCGGGAGAGTTATTTATACGGGAGCCGTAATCGTCTGAAGGCCACGATGCAGGGATAGCCAAGCCTGGTCAACGGCGCTAGATTCAGGGTCTAGTCGCGCAGGCGTCCGCCGGTTCAAATCCGGCTCCCTGCACA
>JAFGHM010000012.1 GCA_016930135.1 Thermoplasmatota archaeon
AGGTCCTTGAACCTCGAGTAGTACTCGCTCCCGAAATGCTCCATCTCAATCGCTGTCGCAAGGATCTTCTTAGCATCAGCCATTGGTTCCCTCCACTGGACCGGCGACAATGAGAGGTCCTCGGCGATAATAAGGATTGCGCAGCACCAGCGCCGGGATCGGCGGTCGTCGGAAGGCAGGAGAGGCCGGACACAGAGTTCCCGATGCCATCGCTCTCCCGGACGCAACTTGAGCCTTCAGCACCAGCCGCGCCTGCGAACAATGCAGAAAGATCAAAGGTTAAGGGGTTTACGGACACCGCCTTCGTCAGGAGGCGCGGGCTCAGTCCTCAGTCACCATCGCGAGGGCCGCGTCAGCCTGGATCAGGCCCGACCCGGTCGCGTCCGCGTCCCAGGAGTATGTGTACCATCCCGGCGCGGGCGACAGGTCGTATATGTCCATGGAGCCCGCCGGGATCTCCAGCGCGGTCTCCTTCAGGATCTCCTCGATCTGTCCCTGGTCCAGAGTCGGGTTCTTCTCGAGCATCTGCGCGGCGACGCCCGTCACATGGGGCGCGGCCATGCTCGTGCCACCCAGGTAGTAGAAGTTGCCCGGGTTCATGCCCATGAGCCAGCCCATCCCGGAGCTCCACCACGGCAGGTGCGAGTAACCCGGATATCCCGGATACGGCCCCCGGACCCAGCTACCAGGCGCCAGCACATCGAGCTCCTGTCCCTCGAGCTCCCTGCTGCTCCAGTCTGTCACATAGACCTCGTCGACGAGGGCTGAGGTGTCCTCGGGGATGCCGTTGTAGCCGTATGTGTCGTCCTGCAGCCACCACAGCCTGAAGAACGGCGCTGGAGCGACGTACTCAGGTGCGTACCACTCGTACTTCCATCCGGAAGCGCCGACCGATATGACCTGCGGATAAGCCCCAGGCCAGCCCATGCCGTCTGCTCCCTCGTTCCCCGCCGATGCAACGACGATCACGCCGTTCTCGATCGCGTAGTCGATAGCCTCTTCCATGACCGTGGCGGGGCTCGGGCCTCCGAGGCTCATCGTGATGATCATCGGGTTGTACCCTGCGAGCTTCAGGTCCGTCGCGTACCGGATGCCCGCGGCGACCGCGCGGTCAGTGCCCATCACGAACTTCTGCTCGGTGTAGTTGACCGGGTCCATGTGGGCCACGCCTATCGTGTAGTCGGCCAGCACCTTCACGGGTATGATCCTCACACCGGGTGCTACTCCGTTGACGAACACAGGGCTCAGCGGAAGGCCGGATAGGGCGTCCGCGGGAGCGTAGTAGTTGTAGCCCAGTATCGTGCTCGTCACGTGCGTTCCATGGGTCGACCCGAGCGAGCCCACCCAGCTGACCTCCTCCACCACGCCGCTCTCGACGAGCGTCTTGGTCTCAGAATCCCACACGAGGTTCTCTTTGAACCCCTTTCCCAGGTCGGTCAACACGCTCTTGGCCGGGAAGTAGTCCTTCCAGTTGGGCGCGAGTCCCGTGTCCAGGACTGCGACATACACGTTCTTCCCGGTCCAGCCGGTTACATCGCTGTTGATCATGTCGGTGTCCCATGTCTCGCGAACCTCGAGTGAAACCTTTGGGGCTGCACTCACGGACAGGCTCGTCAAAGGAACGGCCAGCATAATCACGCACGTTGCGGCCAGGACCAATCTAGCAAGTCCTCTACCTCTACCAATTTCGTTCAATGTCTCCTCCCCCTATTTGGCTGAGTCAGTCATCCGAATGACGATATATAAGAATTGGCGCGGACGAATGAGTCCAGAGTATCCGAACCGCGTATGAAGAGAACCATATGAGCGTATGACAGTCTTCCCGTTCCCTTGCCGACCGAACATGCTAGAGTCCGGTTCTCCTGCCACCAGCACAAATCGTCGCATCACAACGGGCAGAAAGAGATAGGGGTTTGTTGAGGGGTTTGAGACCCCCTCTCATGAAGGTCCGAAGTCTGGCAGACTATCCCAGCCCGGGCCCCGGCTCGCACTTCCACTGAAGACCGCCGTACCCGCCGTAGGGGTCGTTGTAGACCTCCTCGACGATCATGAACTCGTTCCAGAGACAGTATGGATTGGTGGGGTCGTACTGGTCTGCTCCGATCCACACGATCTTGACGAACCATGTGTAGTGATGCTCGGCGCCATCGTCCCCTAGGTAGTCGCCGACGACGTGGTTCGTGCACCAGGCATCTGGACCCATCTCTGCGTCTCCGAACCTCGCGTTGTCCCATCCGATGCTCCACTTCATCACGATCCGGTCATCGACGTAGTCTCCGGTTCTGCCCCAGTACTTGCCGTCGAAGTAGCGGTCTGCTCCGTCGTAGTCACCCACATACAGACGGGATTCGTAATTGTACCCGTACATGTCGAATCCGCCCACTCCGTACAGCCGGACGTAATTCACGCCGAGCTGGCCCCACGGGTCGAAGTAGTCCCACTTGTCCGCGGTCGAGACGATCTTCACCACAACCTCGCCGGCGCACTTGACGGGTATCTCGTGCGCGGTCCAGACCTCGGGGCTATCCCATATTGGTGATGAATCTGTATACGGGTAAACCGGGTCACCGTTCACATAGACGACGAAGCTGTCATCTCCATACCCGTCCAGGGCGCGGACGACGAGAAGTCGGGACTGGGTCTTTGCGTTGAGCTTTATTGTAGCCCAGTTCTCGTCCTCATCCTCTGCCGCCCAGACAGTTCTGAGGGTCTTCACCGCACCACTTATTCCGGAAGTGTCACCCGCATCGAAGCCACCCCAGCTTCCCTTTGGTTCGGTGTTCGTATCCCAGACATGGCTCCATCCTGAGATCTTCGAACCTTCGCTGATAGGGTCGCCTATGTTCACTTCGTCGAGCAGCACGAGCTCCGCTTTGGCATAGGGCACGGCTGCTAACACCGCAACCGACATCACCAGAACGAGGCCGAATGCAGCGACCTTGCGTACTCCGCCCTTGCTCTTCCTGTTCTCGATTCTCCACTCTATCGCACTTCGATTCCTCATCTCCGTCAATCCCTCCTTTCTCGCTGGCGCGACCTCGTCCAATGAAGGTCGCGCCATCACTGAGAGAACAGGTCGGAGACAGAAACCCAAGAACAAGCAACATCAGGATACGATTCCCGGCGTTCGTAAACCTAGAATGCAGATGTCCCTGACCTTCCTCCCCCAGTTCCGTCCGGACCCACCATGCCGAACGGGACGTGAATGGCGAACAATGTTCTTAAAGGCTGTGCGAGAAGGAATCTTGCCCGGCTACCAGAGGTCTGGATCATATCGCGACTGCCGAAACTGTCTCAGAGGCCGGAATCCTGTCGCCCCTGTCCCCTTGCTACGCCGAGGAAAGGACATGAAGGGCTGCCGGGACAGGATGCTCCCACTGTGCTCGACCCTCGCACACATGAACGATGCGAGAGCGTCCTCGACGCCATGCACACACCACATGCGGGAGCATCGGATGAGCAGCAAGTGGAGGACCGTGGAGAACCTCCCCGAGAAGGCCGTATCCAACGGACTGGTAGAGGCGGACGCTGCCGACAGTGCCTACCGCATCACTGAGGTGGTCCGGTGGAGGGGCTGCCTGGTCGCGCTGTGCCAGAGTCACGAGACAACAGGAGATGCCAGGACGAGAGATGATAATCAGGCCTGCGACAGGGAAGTAATTAAGACAACAACGGAGATTCAGCACTTTGAGGCAATGGCAATGAAGTGTTCAGACTGTGAGACTGAGAATCCTGAGGGGGCGAAGTTTTGCCAGTCGTGCGGGAGGGAGTTGGAGACAAACGTACCGAGGAGGTGCGTGTCGTGTGGTCGGCCAATACCCCACGAGGCCCTGGTGTGTCAGTATTGCGGGTTCGACTACCACTCGCAGATCCTGGGTGCGCCACCCCCAGGCGTCGATGCCCAGACTCCAAGTCCATCGATTAAGAGCCCGGATATCAGAAGGAGGACCGAAGCGTACACCGCGGTTGGCCTGGCCGTTCTGTTGGTGCTCAGTAATCTTGGCTGGTTCTATGCGACCTATGACGATTCCACGAGATATTACGATCTCAGCCAAGACTATGATGGAATTCAGAATGACTACAATTCTTTGCTTGAGGACTACAGCGCAATGCAGGAAGACTACAATGCAATGAGAGACGACTATGGTTTGCTGGAGTACTACCTTACCGTCTATGAAACATTCAGGCTTGACAGCACGGCGGCCGACTTCTACGAGTGCGTGAGGGAAGCGAGTGGCATACTGACGGGTGAATCATGGGTACTCGAAGCCACCACTCAGGAGAGAGTAGGTTTCGCGGCGGACCTGTCCATGCATGATCAGGGGAAACCATTCTGGCCACTTCAGGAGGACCTGTACTACAACTACTACGGAACGCACAGCTATGACGACGCGAAAACGAGACTGGAGTTCCTGCTCACCATGGCCGGCGTGGCGCCTGGCGATTCACATGTAACGAAGATCGGGAAGATACTCGAGTGTGTATGCAGTTTCGTGGATTACAGCATGGACATGACGGAACGTTTCTACTCGCCGTGGGAGATCCTTGCCTATAGATCAGGAGATTGCGAGGATTTCTCAATACTGGCGTCGGCCCTGTTCGAGCTCGCTGGAATAGAATCCGCAATAGGCTTCTTCACCGACAACTACGATTCATACCACGCAATGGTCCTTGTCAACCTCTACGACCTCGGGCCACATGAATTCTACTGGTACGATGATCTCTCAGACCTGGGCCTGTCCTCTGGACCATGGATAATGATTGAACCGCAGACCACTCTGGACTATCAGGCCGATGCCTCGTGGATGGAGCAGTGGGACATACTGGCCGCGGCCGAGACTTGAGACCTGAAACCATGCGTCTGAATAGGGAGTCTGGACGCCGCCCTACACGGTCGCCCTGACCCTCTCCTCCTGAGTCATTCTCGCCAGCCGCTCGACCTCCTTCACTTCGAGCCCAAGACCCTTCGCCACCCTCCTGCCGTAGTCCGGGTCCGCCTTGAAGAAAAGGGCCGTCTGCCGCAGCTGTATCTTCTTCTGCGCCCCGCCCAGATGGCTCACGATGTTCCCCACTAGGTTCTTCCGGTCCTGCTCGGTCATCACGTCCCTGTAAAGGTTCCCGGGCTGCACGAAATCGTCATTGGGATAGGAGTACGGATACCTCCCCGCCTTCCCCGACAGCTCGAACTCCGGCTCCTTGGCCGATTGGTCCGGCCCCGGCCCGCCCATGCTGTTCGGCCAGTAGTTCGGCCCCGACCCGCCGCCATCATCGACACGCATCAACCCGTCCCGCTGGTAGCTCAGCTCGGGCGCGTTCTTCGGCGAGTTCACGGGTATCAGGTGGTAGTTCGGCCCCAGTCGGTGTATGTGCGTGTCGTGGTACGAGAACAGGCGCCCCTGGAGCATCTTGTCCGGGGACGGCCCTATCCCGGGCACGAAGTTGCTGGGCGAGAACGCCGCCTGTTCCACTTCCGCGAAGTAGTTCACCGGGTTGCGGTCCAGGACGAGCTTCCCTATCTTCTTCGGCGGGAAGTCCTTGTGCGGCCACACCTTGGTGATG
>JAFGHM010000088.1 GCA_016930135.1 Thermoplasmatota archaeon
GAAGATTCTCGATTTCGCTCATCCTGAAATGAGTCCTGTATCGTTTGTCGATGCCGGATAGACTCTCACAAGGGAAGTTCGGGCACTCGTAGCAGTACTGGATCTCGTTGTTTCGGAGGAGGCTGCAGTCCCTCTTCAAGAATGCGCAGGGCCTGTTCCTGGGCCTGCATCCGATGCAGTACATCATCCGTATGCCCTTACTCTTCACGTCGTGCGTGGCCGCAAGATACGCTGCGCAGACGTTGCAGTTCATGCCGCAGGGTGCGACTAGCTCCTCCTTCATGCAAACACGTGAAATGCGGCCGAGGGCAATGAACTCATCGCAGGGCCACTCAAGTCATCGAGTCGGATCACTGGTCTGAGGAGGGTGCTTCTGTTAAGAGCAGGGAAATCATTCACACTCAGACATCAGAGGCCAGTAAATGAGGACAGGTGCCAGGTTGACGCCATAGGTGAGAAGAATGGCGTCATGGTTGTAGATATCGCGAAGTGCATCGGGTGCGGGCTGTGTGTCACGAAGTGCCCTAGCGGAGCCGCAACGCTGGAAAGGAAATCAGACAACGCTCTCGTGTTGCCTCCGGCCGATTACAGGACCTGGGAGAATGAGCGGCTTAGAAGTCGGAGCCTGATTGAGTAGGATATCAGAACTGTATCGTGCTTGCTCTTAGCATATCGAGATAAAACCCCGATAATCCAGATCGGACTGCTGACATGTTCTCAGAGAGTGCCTTTGTCGGTAAGTGTACAGCTGACGGAGTGCTGTATTCTATCAAGTCTGATAATGGATGCTTCGAACACATTTCCCATCTGGAGGCAAGAGTTATCATGCCCAATGTCATATAGTGTCAGTCGGGATTGGGGATTGAGGGGGGTAGGTTACGGTCGCTACAAAGCGCGTCTTGGCAGTGTCGGTTGGAGTTGCTGTCTGTCTGATGGTTCTTGCGTTCCAGCCGATGGTGAACAGCCAAGAGCATAGGCGCACGTCTTCGCTTCAAACCCCGGATGAGATCCCCGCGGCATTTCGTGATTTGAAGAGATTCGTCGGGGAACTCCTGAACAACACGGACGACACAAATCACTCTGACAGCGACGGCCTGCCCGATTCAGTGGAACTCGTTATCGGCACCGATCCGTCCAACCCGGACAGCGATTTCGACGGGCTGAACGACTATGAAGAGGCCCTGATGGGAATGAACCCCAACAAAGCCGACTCGAACGACGATAGGTTCTCCGACTACCTCGAAGTGACGAACGTGTCGCTCGACCTAGATGGCGATGATCTGCCGAATGCCTGGGACCCGGACAACGACAACGATGGCGTCGCAGACTACATCGATGTCTCCCCCTTCGCCAAGACCTCACTTGAGAGCGCTTTCCATCTCGATCTCAGCACATCGGGCAGGCCTACCTATGTATCATTCCAGCTGCGAACGAGCAACCCAGACCATATGAGATTGATCCAGCAGAGCTGGAACTGGCCGGCCGACACTCGGGGCTCATTCAAGGACTTGGACGGTTCTGTTGACGACGTTGTAATCGTGCCGTGCCTCAGGATCGATTGCGAGAGCCAGCCTGACCAGGACGCCGTCGTCGACTACGGGATTACGGTCGACGGCACCTCAGCCTTCGTGCCGCTGTTTCCTGTCTGGGACTACGGCAACATGGTCGCCCTCAAGGGTAGGATGTTCCTGCCTTATGCGCCCACGCCTCAGAGTCTTTCTTTCAGCGTCAGCCTCATATGGAGGGTCAGTGGCCTTAACGACAACGAGATAAAGGCGTTCTCGGCCGAGGGCGGGGACTACCTGAGCCTCCAGGCCAACAGCTCGATATCCGCCTCCGCTGGCAGCGTAGGCGACAACGAGACGTTCCTCTGGGTGCCCCTAGGAGGCGACAGGGCAGCCCTGAAAGCGGCAAATGGCATGTACGTCACACTTGACACTGAAGGCACGGTCTCGGCATCGTCCAGCGAGATGACCTCTGGATCAGAGTTCAAGTTCAAGGGACTGGGAACCGGGTCCGTGACGATCATTGCTGGCAACGGCAACAACCTCACCGCCGCTCCTGATGGGACTCTCAGCGCAACGGGAGCAGAAGTGGGAGGGACCAGCCTGTTCGCGGAGGTAGACTTGGGGGTGGTCTCCTCATCTACAGTGCTTGCCACCTACTACGAGGACTTCACTTTGACCGGGCTGACCGTCACTGAGAACTTCGGCTCGGGGGTGGCCGTCTGCAGTGGGAACGATCACGATGAGCTCATGGCGGCGAACCTCCTACTCGCCTACAGGTTCCTCAGGAACTCATCCTATGGCCTGAACGATACCGCTGATCTTCTGGCAGACCACAAGCTGACGGGGATCTCAGTCGACATCCAGAGTTTCTCCCACCAGGACGAGGCCCTTCAGGTCTCGATTTCCAGCATGATTCCAGATGCGGTGGATGCCATCCCGGCAGGTGCGACACTCCCGGTAATCGTCGGCATGGAGGACGCCTATGCGAGTGTCGAGTTGTCCGACCTGTCGACTGACTATGTGCTCGGAAGTTCGCTCTCCATGGACCTCCTGAGCGAGCCCGTTGTCGTCTCGAAGATGCTCAGGTCAAGCTGGTATGTGGGCGGCGATGACACTCCTCTGGAACTCTATGAGGTGATCGACGAGCTGCGCTCATGGAACCTGGGCGATGAATCCTTGCAGACGGCGGTGGGCCTCGTTTCTGCATGGTACTGCGGAGAGCACACGGTTGCGTCCATCGGCGGAGTAGACATCGACTACGACTGCCCCGAGGTAGTGTTCGTCGACGATGTCGTCGAGGACATCATCGACATCGGGATGGGAGTCATCGATGCGCTGCTGCAGGCCGTCGAGATCCTCGATTCGGCCTACGCATTCGCTGAGACGTTCTCCCGGCTCGGCACGATAACGAAGAGCGCGGGACAGAGCACATGGAACGCGTTCAAGACAACCTTCAACTCGGTCAAGCAATCACTGATCAGCGAGACGAAGGTGTTCCAGCGGATCACAACCGCGATGAACATCGTGGCGGTGGTCCTTGCTGTGGGCATCTCTCTGTACGCGCTGTTCTCGATAGGTGAGGAGCTCGGCTGGGGCGCGGTCGGGACGGGGATCGCGGTGACCTACGCAGTCGTCACGCTCGCGTACTCGCTCGCGCTTCTCGCATTGGCGGTCTATGGTGGGCCGGTGGGTGCCATAATAGCTGACATCATCATGATCATCGATATCCTAGCACAGATCCTGTTCGGGTTCGACTTCCTTGGAGAGTTCATAGGCTGGCTGATCGACTGCTTCACGGATGTGCGCACAAGGAGCGAGGTCAGCATGGACTACATTGACTCTGACATGTCCTTCGTGGATGTCGATTCGAACGGGGTCGATGCTGGGGACAACATTTCGTACGGCAGCCGCCTGTACGGGAACGTATCGATAACTGGTGACGGGAGCTACTCGGACCTCGTGGACAGCTATATCATCCCCCGCCAGGTCCTGTGGGCTCCGTGGGGGTCCCGCTCGGTCTCAGGAAGTTCTACAGTCGCCAACTCCACCACGTACACCGGAACCTCGAAATCGGTGCTCTACGAGACTGAGGCGTGGCTCAGGCCGGGCATAGGTATGGTCAACTTCCCAGTGGCTGTCGGCCTTTACACTGACTACAGGGTGTACTATGACGATTGCTGGTGGTTCTTCGGATGGTGGTGTGACCGTGAGTCGCAGACGAACGATCCTGCGAACACACAGGTTTCTCACTGGACCACGATATACTTCGACGTGATGCCCGGGACCGTGAGCGAGTTCTACAACTGGAGGGGCATGGTCTCGAGCGATTCTGACGGCGACGGCGTGAACAACTCCGAGGAGGCCGACGCGGGCACGGACCCGTGGTCGTTGGACACGGACGGCGACGGCCTAGGCGATGACTACGAGCTCGAGATAGGCTCGGACCCGCTGAGAATTGACGTAGATGGAGATGGCCTGAACGACCTGTTCGAGCATTCGCGAGGATACGATCCCAGGAACCCAGACTCGGACGGTGACGGCCTGAAGGACTTCTTCGAGTACCGCGGCTGGGCGGTCGAAATCACATACAGGGGCCAGGAGTACTATTGGATGGTCAACTCCGACCCGTGTGTTGCAGACACTGACGGCGATGGAGTCAACGACTTCGATGAGTACTACTCTCTGCTGAACCCGAGGAGTGGTGATACGGACGGGGACGGTACTCCAGACGAGGCATTGAACTACTACATCACGCGGATCGAGTACGATTCGACCCTTGTCCCAAGTGTTGAGGACTACAATCCTTTTGTTGTGGCAGTCGATGAAGATGGGTTCGTCTATACGAACAATCACTACCACGGCGGCGAGGTCGTCGTATTCGCCCCCAATGGGACTCAGATCGGATGGTTCACGACATTGTATTCGGTAGGGGACCTGGAGTGCATGTCGGTGGATTTGTACGGAGAGCGTCAAACTGTTCTGGTCGTGTCCGGTGGTGGCCACCTCTTGTTCTATGCGACCAACGGCACGCTTATCAACATCGTGTACGACACAGAACTTGGCATTGTTGACAAGTCGATCCGGGGAATCGCTTTCGACCCCGACGGTCCTGAACCAGGCACATCCTACTTGTACGTCCCGGTCGGATCGCATTTGGTGCTGAAGCTCCTGATGAACGGCACGGACTTCGTGAAGATCGCGGCTCAATGGGGTGAGCTCGGCACGGGGCCGGGTCAGTTCGATTTCAACAGCAACGACGCAGATATCGACATCGACGCTCAGCACCGTTTGTACATATCTGACTGCGGCAACTCCAGGATTCAGAAGTTCGAGCCGGATGGCACTTTCCTGACCGAATGGGGTGAGGACGGCTATCAAGACGGTTTCCTCCATCGCGTCCGGAGCGTGGCTATCGATGCCGACGGCAACCTCCTGACCTTCGACAAAGGGGGAGACTTCGCAGATCGCATACAGAAATGGACATCGGAAGGGAGATGGCTGTACACCTTCGAGGGCTATGCCTATGGCGATTGCATTGATGTCGACCGCGATAACTTCATCTACGTAGCCGGCTGGGACAACGCCTCGAAATGGAACAACGTCTATGAGCTGGTCCATCCTGTGCCTGACTACACATTCCTGGATGCCGATGATGACGGCCTGACGGATGTTCAGGAGGTTGCGGGATGGAACATAACCGTCGCTCTCGAGTTCGGAACCTCGACCTTGTCCGTCATCAGCGACCCGATGGCCCCTGACACGGACTTCGACGGCCTGCTCGATGCCGATGAGGCGGCCATTCCGTCAAACCCGCTGTCGATCGATTCGGACGACGATGGGCTTTCGGACCTTGAGGAGCTGGGGCTTGGGACGAACCTCACGCACTGGGACAGCGATGGTGACGGCTTGGGCGACGGCATCGAGGCGGAGTTCGGCAGCGACCCGTTGGTCCAGGATTCTGACGGCGAAGGCCTCTCCGACTACCAGGAGTTCATGATCGGCACTAATCCGAACAGCGATGACACCGACGAGGACACATTGGACGACCTGATGGAGCTTGGCTACGGTTCCGACCCGAAGAACCCCGACTCCGACGGTGACCTCATGTTCGATGGACAGGAATTTGAAGTTGGCGCAGATCCTGGAATGTCGGATACCGACAATGATGGCATCGATGACGGATACGAAATGCTGTACGAGACCAACGCAACCTCTGGGGACTCCGACGGTGACCTGATCTCTGACGGGTTCGAGGTTTCATCGCTTATGAGCCCGTTATCCAACGACACCGATGGTGACGGCGTCAACGATACTAGAGAGCTCGCGCTCGGTCTCAACCCGAAGAGCAGGGATTCGGATGGGGATGGAGTTCCGGACTCGCTCGACCAGGACTTCCTGCTCACACTCGACGGCGAGATAGTACTCGCATATGATGATCCGGACGCCTGCGCCGTGTTCGCTTCCCAGCTATCTGGAAACGCCACTGTGAGGGTAGTTGATGCCAGCAAGATACAATCTGACTACTCCGGCGCAAGGTACATAGTGCTCGTCGGTGACCCAAACGCCTCTCCCGACACCGCGGGTTCGCTGATATGTCAACTGCTGCAGGATTCAGGAGATGTGTTGGAGCGCATGATCAGCTCCGAGTACGAGCGGATGGCCGTCAGATACGGACTGTGGACGGAGACACAGACGATAGTGATGCTCTCCCATGTCTACGATACTGAC
This sequence comes from Thermoplasmatota archaeon, assembly GCA_016930135.1. Lineage (GTDB taxonomy): Archaea > Thermoplasmatota > Thermoplasmata > UBA10834 > UBA10834 > COMBO-56-21. Next base: position 6,237 of record JAFGHM010000088.1, read on the forward strand.
TGGATAAGGGTTCTGGGCGTCCTCAAGAGCATGCGCATGACAATCACTGGCAGTAGTGTGCTCGTTGACTATCTCAACCCGAGGGCCTGCTTCAGGCTTGACCAGATAGACACGATGAGGACGACTGACGCTTTCGTCTGGACGAGCCTCAGCAACATGACGACATTCAGCGTCAATGTGGAGAGGCTGAACGGTACAGAGGTCCAGGATGGTCTTGCGAACTCGGACGCACTCGCACCCGAGGAGGTCATCATGGACAAGTACATACGGATACAGCTGCAGCTGCACGACCAGAACGCATCCGTCGTTGTCTTGGGATCTCTTGTCCGCATCTACTATGCCTCATCTGACCTCGACATGAACGGCGACGGAGATGCGGACGACCCCGAAGACCTGAACGAGAGCTGGCTGGAGCTCTTCGTCATGTCTGCAGCGGGCGAGTGGAAGAGGCTTTCGGATGGGGTCTATACGACGGGTGTGAACACGACCAATCTGGAGCTGTTCGGCAGATCGTACGAAGGATATCTCTGGGCGAACATCTCAAGCCTCTCCCTGTTCGGAATCGCCGGTTTCACGAACGAAGGGCTTCCGACCCCGGATGAGATGTACGACGAGCTCCGCGACATCATCTGTCACTATCGTGATGTGGGCATTCTCAGCAAGGGACGGGCGAACGGCCTTTTGCAGAAAGTCGATGCATCTCAGAATCGCTGGCAGGATAAGGCTGAAACGATGGCCGCAACCAACATCCTCGAAGCGCTGGTGAACGAGGCAGAGGCTCTGGTGAAATCGGGGACGCTGACGCAGGACGAGGGAAGCCTGCTGATCGAGAAGGCCAACATGATCATCGCGGCGATACAGCCCTTGTGAGAGCGGCCTCTGGAATGCGTGAGCGCTCGTGCTGTCAAGTTGAGAGCAGTTACTATTCTCAATGTCACTGGAACGAAGGTTGATGTGCGATGCGGGGGCTTCTTCAATCCGAGTCTGCATCAGAACGAAGGCGTTCTGGCCGGCCCACATTGGTTCATGTGCCGACGGCGTCGAACCCGCAATCCGCGACTTCGAGCGCCTTCTCGATGTCCTCGGGCACATGCGCCGTGGAGACGAACATCTTCTCTCCTTTCGGATGGCCGAAGAGCATGCCCCGTACGAGGCATTCCATGCCCCACATTCCCAGGACGTCCCATCTGGTTTTGATGGCAGCACGTGCTGTGCGCACCTCATCTGCCCCAAAATAGATGTGCCCCATGGATCCGCAGGAAGCCACGTGCGCCGTCATGCGCCGGTCATCGATGAGCTGCTGCAATCCTGAGAAGAGCATGCCGGAGATCTTCTTCAGATGCGAATAGACCCTGTCGTCCGCTATCAGGCTCATGACCGCCGCGCTGGCCGCGAGGCTCACCGGATGAGCGTTGAAGGTGCCCGCATGGTAGGTCTGGGTCGGCCATTTCTTCGGGGGCCAGCTGTCGTCTGAGCTCAGAAGATCCGTCATCACGTCCTTCCTCCCTCCGAAGGCAGCCATCTGGAACCCTCCCCCGAGCGCCTTCCCGAAGGTGGTGAGGTCGGGCTTCACCCCGTAGATCTCCTGGGCGCCGCCCCTCGCGAGCCTGAAACCTGTTATGACCTCGTCCAGGATCAGGAGTATCCCCAGCTCATTGCATATCTTCTGCAGCTCCTTGAGGTAGTTGTCTCTCGGGACCAGACAGCCGACGTTCGCCAGGACAGGTTCCGTGATCACCGCGGCCAGGTTGTCCCTCTCCTTGTGCAGGATGTCGTACGTGGCCTCGATATCGTTGAAGGGGAACACGACTACGGTCTTGGATATGGCCTTGGGTATGCCCTTGGAAATCGGCGTCGCCTTGGGCCGCTTCTCAGTCCCTCTCATCTTTGGCGCCCATATGCTCCAGAGGACATAGTCGTGAACGCCGTGATATCCGCCCTCGGCCTTGGCGATCTTGTCCTTCCCCGTGAAGCCTCTAGCCGTCCTCAGTGCGTGCATCGTGGCCTCGGTGCCAGAATTCGCGAATCTGAGGAGTCTGACGCTTGGGACGTAGCTGGAGATCTTCTCTGCTACCGTGGCACATAGCTCTGTCGGGATGGCGGTGTTTGCCCCCTTCCTCAGCTGTCCGCTGACCGCCTCTTCGATTTGCCTTTTGCGATGGCCAAACAGGATGGCTCCCTGGCTCAGGAGGAAATCCATGTACTCGTTCCCATCGACATCATAGATCCGGTTTCCCTCAGCCCTTGCTGCGTAGAAGGGGAACGGGTCCATGTGTCTGAAGTTGCTCTCGACGCCTCCGGGCAGAAGGTTCGCCGCTCGTGCGTAGACAGCACTAGAATATCTGGCCATCGAGGTGTACCTCTGAGCAGGCGTTCTCATGTCGCCCGTCCGTCCTTTGTTTCTCGTTTCTTTGTCTCTTGTCTTGTTGGGCACGCATCTCACCTCTCTTCGGAGTTCGAGTTCGGACAGCCAGCAACTGCGTGCTGGGTTCGGTATCGTCCATGACCTTAAGGACATTTGCGGTTCAAGACGGAGTGTACGAAGAAACCGGCACGGCTGTTGCCGAAGCACGGCTGACAGCGACGGCCTCACTCTCTCCTGTTGCAGCAGCTTTATTGCCGGAGGAGGTCGATGCACCGCGAGACGATGAAGAGAAGGTGTCCGTGGGTCGACACAGAGGATCAGTTGTCGGTCGACTATCATGACAGGGAATGGGGCGTCCCTGTCCACGACGACCGGAAGCTGTTCGAGTTCCTCGTCCTTGAAGGTGCTCAGGCGGGCCTCAATTGGACCACCATACTGAGGAAGCGAGAGAACTACAGGCGCGTTTTCGCCGGCTTCGAGCCCAAGAAGGTCGCGTCATTCGACAAGAAGAAGATCGGGAGACTCCTCGAGGATCCGGGGATCGTGCGCAACCGGCTGAAGGTTGAGTCAGCCATATCGAATGCAAGGGCTGTGCTTGATGTCCGGAAGGAATGCGGAAGCCTCGACCGCTACATGTGGTCCTTCGTCTCCGGAAGACCAATCCAAAACAGTTGGAAGAGCCCTGGAGAGGTTCCGGTGGCCTCTTTAGAGGCCAAGAGGATGAGCGCCGACCTGAGAAGGAGAGGATTCGGGTTCGTTGGCCCGACCATCTGCTATTCGTTCATGCAGGCGGTGGGGATGGTCAATGATCACTTGGTCGATTGCTTCCGCCATTCCGAGGTGCGCTGACAGTCAATCTGGAGCGGTCACAGCAATATCCTGTAGACCGTCGTGTGCAGGGAGCCGGATTTGAACCGGCGGACGCCTGCGCGACTAGACCCTGAATCTAGCGCCGTTGACCAGGCTTGGCTATCCCTGC
>JAFGHM010000013.1 GCA_016930135.1 Thermoplasmatota archaeon
GAAGGGGAGTAATAAAACTTTGGCCTGTGGCAGAGACCGATATCGAGCAGGGCAGAGGTCTCTCTGGGTCCAGTCTCGGACCTGCGATTGGGAACGGGAGAATGAAAACACAGACAAGAGGTTTGAAGGGAAGAGGTTTCTCTCTGCCGGCCTTTCCTCGAGGTCGAGTCTCACTGCGCCTCTGGAGGCTTCGGCGGCTCCTCCGCCGGGGCCATCTCGACCTCCGCCTTCGGCTTCCTCATCTTCATGACGAGCAGCACGATGACGATCGCCGCGACCACCCAGCCGGCTATGGCCAGATACAGCCAGAGCGAGCTGACGCCTTCCTCCTCCGGCTCCACCACCGTGAATGTGATGGTCTGCTCGGAGGATACGCCCAGCGCATCCGTGGCGTTGACCACGATTGTATGCGAGCCGCCCTCGAGATCGCTCAGGACCGCAGAGAAGTGCTTCATCGTGTCAGTGGGGTTGTACGCATCTCTGCTGGCCACCTCGCCGGACAGTATCTCCAGGTTCGTGGTGACTCCATCCACGACCACTCTGGCAGACTGTAGGTTGTTGAGGTCAAAGACCATGACGCTTATCGTCACGTTCTGTCCCTCCTCCACCTCTCCGCCGGATAGCACCGCGGTGTTGGTGTCGCCCACAGCCATCGTGGCCACGATTGATGGCGCGAGGTTCCTCAGCGGGATCTTCATCTTGGCCAGGGACAGGTCGTAGCCCGCCCCGCCGGTCTTCAGCTGCACTGTCATGAAGGCCGCCCTGGTGTTCTCGAGAGGTTCCGTGTCGACGTGGAACCAGCCCACGCCGTCATCGTTGGTCATCGGAGTGCCGTCGTATACCGATCCCGGGTCAGCGGTCAAGTCGATACCGAGGTAGGGTACATCGTCGCCCGCGAAGTCGACGACCTTCGCGCTCACGTTGAGGTTCCACATCCCGATGTCCTGCACGTCGGCTATCGCCCCGATGCTGCAGAATGTCCGCTTCACGAAGATGAATATGTGCGTCTGAGCGAACAGTGGGACTGCGCCTTCCAGAACGGCCTTGACGTACACATCCGCTCTGATGCTGGAGGGCGTGACGGCGCCTCCGTAGCCAATCGCGGTTATCGTCGCGTTCCCCTCGCCAGCAGCGTTGGTGTCATCCGGCACGGACCATCTGGAACTCCCGTCGTTGGGATACACTCCGTATTGCCGGTTGCCCTGCATGCCGTTCTCGTAGACGAGGAAGCCCGCGTTCTCGACGACGGCGTTGTTTTCGTCCCTCACTACCCCAGTGACCTCGGTCGTCTCGTAGTCGGTCAGCTCCGCCATCAGGATGGGGTCCTCGATCTCGAAGGTTGCCGCAACCACGTGGTACGACCTGCCGATGACGTACTCGCTCACTATGGAGGTCTGGCCGTCCACCTGGTAGCCATAGCTCGTCTCGTTGAAGTAGCCAATCCCCTCAGGCACCAGCCATATCCCGCCGATCTGGTCGATGTGCGCCACGTTGATACCGTATATCGTAGTCGTGAACTGGCCGCCCACGACGGACACTCCGGTCATGGTGTCCCAGTCCCAGGCCATCCAGTACTCGCCATCAGGTCCCCAGGTCTCCCAGCTGGCCAGGTCGAACACCGTGTTGATCGGGCCGGAGGTCGCATAGGTGGCGTCGTCCTGGAATGTCTGTATGCTCATTCCGAGGTAGTCCCATGTGCTGTCCCAGTAGATGTCGTCGGACCACGTCAGCGTTCCGTACGGTGTAGCACCGAGCACGAGCGAGGCGTTAACGTCAGCCGGATCTCCCGCGCTGTCCCAGACCCATGCGTTCATCTCGACGGATCCCAGGGGTCCCATGAACTGTGCCGACTCGGTGAAGGTGATGTACCCTCCGTACATCTCATCTGCCGGCGGCGTCGTCCCGACGAATGTCAGCGTGACTGACGCGGAGACCGAGTTCAGCACGCTGGTGTTGCCGATGGTCACCTTGAGCGCGCCTGAATCAGCCATGTCCGTCAGCTGTACGATGAAGCTCGCGACACCGCTGCCGTCCGTCAACACGGAATCGACAGGGTTGAACACCATCGATTCGTCACTGTATGCGACGGAGAGCCTGTGGTCGGGCAGCAGCGCGCCAGAGTCGTCCACGACCTCTACGGCTATCGTCGTCTCATTTCCGGCGTTATCCAGGGCGATCTCCGTCACCGACTGGACCCTGGTCATGACCCAGTCCGGGGCAGCGGCGTTGTACACCATCAGGTTCGCAGCCGCCGCATTGGACCACTGGTATCCTTCCTCCAGAGCCCACACCGGGTCAATCGCGAACGACAGCGTCAGAGGCAGATGCGTGTTCAGGTCGACTATCGTGGCCGGGGCCTCATAGGTCATGGTGGCCGTGCCGTCGGCCGCGGTGTGCACATATGTCGCACCGCCCGCCATTCCACCGTAGCTGATGAGGTTCGGGTCGATCGTGACGTTCGCACCTTCGACCGGATCGCCCTCCTCGTCTATGACGCGCAGGTTGACCACTGTCGTCTCACCGGGTGCCAGCACCTGCTTCACAGGCGTGACGGACAAGTACACCGTCTCAGGCACTTCCTGGACGGACACGATCGTGGCGGAATCTTCCGAGGTCACGGAGCCTACCGCGGTCGAGGCGTTTACATATGAATACCCCGACCCGGTCCCAGTCACAGTGAAGGCCAGCACGCCTTGCGCGTTGGTCGCCCCGGAAGCCGGGGACACGCTCACAGTGCTCGTGCCGCCGTCGGTCGCGATCGTCGACAGGGTCACAGTCGCCCCAGACACTGGCGCACCCGTATTGTCAATGGCGATCACGTGTCCGGAGGCCGTGTTGCCGACGCCGACGTTGCTAGGCATCGATATGCCGAGGTTCACTGTCTGGGTCGCCCCTCCTGCTGGCCCCGCAGCTCCGCTGAGCTGCAGGTTGCAGAGGGAGTAGATGTTGCTACCGGGACCGATCAGGTCTCCCAGGAACGGCAGATAGCCAGTCCATCTCGTGGTGTAAGCCATTATGTTGACGCGGTAGTAGATTACGTCGACGGGAAGGGCCTCAGCGAGGATTCCCTGAGCCCACCTGGTGTAGGATATCTGCTCCTGGATTACGAAGCTCTCCCTTGCCTTCTTGCCCAGCTCCTCGACCTTCAGGGCGAGCGCCTGGGTCTCATCATCAGCGAGCGTGCTGACTCCCAGGAGGCCTGCATAGAACGGGTTCGGGTCCTCATCTGTCCAGAAGCCGAATGTGTTGGACGCGGACTTGGGCCCGAGTATGTCGAACACGTTGCCGACAGGGTCGGAGCTCAGCGACCAGCCGATGATGAGCATCTGGAAGTCCATCGAGTTCATCCGGGCGACGAGGGTATCGAAGTCGATAGCCTTCGCCTCCGCGTTGATGCCGACCTGTCTCATGTTCTTGGCGATGGCCTGTCCGGCCCTGATCCTGATCGGGTCGTAGTCCGCCGGAGGAGTCAGTATGACTATCTTCTCCATCGGCGAGCCGTCAGGCAGGTCCCTCCAGCCGTCATCGTTCGCGTCAACCAGGCCCGCCTGTTCGAGCAGCGTCTCGGGAAGCGTAGTGGCGGCATCGAACGGGTCGTCATACGGATACGTCGTCACGGTCTCGTTGGACCACGCACCCCAGTAGGGCGGTTCCGAGGCAGTGCCAATGGCACCGAAGCCACCCATATAGACGTCGACGACGTTCTTCTTGTCAATCAGGTGCGCGATCGCCTGCCTGAACTTGATGACGTTCATGGGCCGCAGTTTCTGGTTGTAGGCGAGGTAATAGTATCCGTTCTCCTCGAGGTACTCCAGCTTTATGTTCGGGTCGGCCGAGAGGCTCGGGACCCGTCCCGCCGTTATAGCCCACATGATATGGTCTATGTCACCTGCCTGCAGTGCCAGGATGGCCGTGTCTATGCTGGCGTAGATCTTGTAGTACAGCTCGTGCACGTTCGCCGGGTAGACGCTCCTGCCAGAGGGCGTCTGGAAGGTCTTTCCCCAGTAGTCCTCGTTCCTGACCATCAGTCTGTAGGTGTCGGGGATGCCCTCCTTGTACATGTACGCCCCGGTTGAGATGGTGGCCAGGGGGCTGTCCCAGGTCACATCGTAAGTGCCGTTGTCGATTTCGCCGGGGTTTTCGATGATTCCATCTGGATGGCCGTCCCCGTTCCAGTCGGTGGTCCAGACCGTCTTGGGCATTATGTACAGCCCGAGCGTGCTCGTGAAGAACTGACCGTAAGGCTTCGCCATCTGCATCCCGACTGTGTACTTGTCGATCTTCCAGACAGCGGCCTGTATCTCGTCCTCTTCCACGGTGCCATTATCATCGGCATCAAAGGCATTGATGAGGTTGGACGAAAGGGTCGTCCCGTGCCTGGCCGCGTGGTAGCAGAAGACCACATCGTCAGCGGTCATCTCCTCAGCTTCGTAGCCCCACTCCGGATGGTCGTGGAACATCACTCCTTGTCTCAAATATATCGTCAGATTCAGGTTGACCGGGTCGAAGTACCAGTGCTCCGCGAGGAGCTCAAACGGCAGCATGTTGTAGTCCAGCCCCGCGAGCGCCTCAAAGCCCCAGTTGATCACGTTCGACTTCCAAACGCTGTTCGATCCCAGATTGTAGGTGTTGAAGTCCGGGACGTCCTCTTGCATTGCAAGATACAGCCTATTTGCGTCCGATGCAGCCTGCGCCGGCATCACGGGCATTACCGCGAACGCCGATGCGACAGTTAACAGCGCCACTAGCCCTACTAGTATTGCTCTACTTCTCATTCTAGACTCACCCTCCGTTTTGCCCCCTTTTACAAGAACGGTCATCGTCAACGCTATTTATGATATATGAATGTTGTTCCACGGACCCTCTTCCCGCACTAGCACAGTGCCAGGCCAGTAGGCGGAATGCGGGGTCACAGTACATCGGGATTGATGCGGCTTCTGAGAACGTCCTGCCTGGCACTGATGTATATAAACCATCGAGCGGGCGGGGACTTCCCCGAAACATCCCAGTTGGCAGTCACTTCTTCGCATCCTCGATGACCTGTCTGACCGATTCGGGATCGGCGCAGTTCCATTCGCCGCAGAACGGACACCGGGACTGGTTCTCGTCCAGGTCGAGGTCCTCGATACTGCCCGTGTACGTGACAGTCGCGGGGTACTCGTTCTTGCACTTCCTGCACTTGTACTCTAGCTCGACTTTGGGCATGTCCCCGCGGACGGTCGAACCGTTTCTTATACCTTTTCCGTCGGGTGTGCGGTGCATCAACAACCTTTTCATGTCGCATGCGCTTCAAGCGGCGACAGGGCAAGGAGGGGGTCTGATTGGCCAGAAGGCGCAGCGAGAAGTGCTTCAGGGAGGTCTTCGCCTCCGGGAGCCATTTCCAGATAGGGAAGACCATAGGCAGAGAATGCAGGGATCAGGCGCTCAAGATGGAGAAGTTGTTCAAGAGCGGGATGAACGACCCGGGGGGAATGGGATTCAAGAAGGCGATCGCGTACTCCAAGAAGAGCCTCCCGATGTCAAGGCAGTTCTGCCCTGAGAGCGTCGAGGAACTCGAGGGCTACGCCGAGGGAACGGGGATAGACTTCGACACCATCTACGCGATGAGCTGCGACTACCCCCAAGAGGGAAGGGGGAGAGGATGCACTGACATATGCGTCAACTCCGAGTGGACCAAGGATGACGTCGTGTACGCCGTCCACAACGAGGACGTCGGCCCGTACAACCAGCCCTTCATAACGATAGCCCATATCAGGCCCAAGGACGAGCCGGCAATCCTCGCCATGAACTACGGAGGCATCTGGCCGACTGCTGGGATGAACTCCGCGGGGATCAGCCTGACGGGGAACGCCCTGGAGCCGAACGACCTAAGGCTCGGCATACCCAAGGGCATCCCCTGCAGGAAGGTGCTCAGGGAAACCTCAATCTACAAGGCCCTCATGGCCTCCATGCCCGAGGGCCGGGGCCACAGCTTCAACAACATCGTCTGCGACTCCAACGGGGAGATATACAGCATGGAGGGTTCTGCGACGGCATTCGACGCTCTCTATGCGGAAGAGGGCTGGATGATACACACCAACCACTACCTGTCCCCGAAGATGTGGAAGTTCGAGGCGAACCTGCACACCCGCTTCTCCTCGATAGTCAGGTACAACCGCGCCAAGAGGCTGTTCAGGAGGGAACTGGGCGAGGTCGACATGTCCACCTTCAAGAGGGTGCTATCTGACCATGTCGGCTACTACGAGTCCATCTGCCGCCATGCTGACCCTGAACTCGGCGAGTGGGACCAGACGAAGACCATATTCTCAGTCGCTTTCGACCTCACCAACAAGGTCGCATGGGTCTGTTGGGGCAACCCCTGCGAGGGCGAGTACAGGAAGTACGAGATCTGATGATCGGCCTCAGGGCCAGGTGTGCCTCAGGACCTCTCCCGCGAGCACCTTGGTCTGCCTCTCGCCATCGACCGCTACCTTGCCGTTGACGACGACATAGGGTATCCCCTTCGGGTACCTGTGCGGGTAGTTCTTGTAAGGGTACTTGTGGGGCCAGAGGTTCGTCGCCCTGTCCTCGATCCTCTCGAGGTCGATCATCGCTATGTCAGCCGCCATCCCGGGCCTGATGAGACCGCGGTCGTATAGCCCGATCTTCTGGGCGGGAAAGCTCGTCATCTTCCTGACGGCCTCCTGTATCGTCAGAAAGGCCTCGTCCCTGACATATCTCTCGAATACGCCAGGATGCTCCCCGAACGCACAGGGCATGTAGCTCTGCTGCCCCTTCTCCGACCACGTGGCGCAATCGGAACAGATCATCATGAGAGGATGCTTCAGGAGGTTCTTGATGTCCTTCTCGAGTATGTAGTCGAAGATCGCGATTATGCCATCGTTCTCCTCGACTATGAGGTCGAAGTACGTCTCGAAGGCCTCCTTCCGCCTCTGCCTCGCCACCTGCGCGACCGTCTTCCCCTCGAGCCGCTTCCGTTTCGGGCAATGGAGCAGGAAGATGCGGTCGAAGTACCCGTGCTTGAGCAGCCCTGCCGGCCCGAAGGCGGGCAACCTGTCCTCTATGATCTCCTTCTTGATCCTGGCCCTGTTCTTGCTCGAGCCGAGATGTGCTGTGAGCTGCTCCTTTGTGAGTTCGTGGAGGTATTGAGGCAGCGCCCCGCTCAGTGCTGGCGCGAGGTCGGTGTGCACATCGTTGTCCAAGGTCACATCGAAGCCCTTCTTCCTGGCTTCTTCTGTGAGTGCGAGGGTCCTATCGCTCCACCCCCAGGCGCCGATCTTGGGACAATTGTGCGATATCTGCACCCTCACCCCGCTCGTCTTGCCTATGAGCACAGCCTCGCGGATGGCTTCAAGGATAGTCTCGCGCTCCCCTCGTATGTGAGACGCGTACATGCCGCCATACCTCGCGACGACCTTGCAGAGTTCCACGATCTCCTCGGTCTCGGCGAAGCTTCCAGGGGGGTACACGAGCCCTGTTGACAGCCCGAAGGCACCCGAGCGCATCGCCTCGTCCACCAGGTCCTTCATGAGCTTGAGCTCTCTCTTGGTCGGAGCCCTCCTCTGGGCGCCCATGGCAGCCGTCCTGACAGCTCCGTGTCCGACAAGCGCCGCGATGTTGTGGCCAACGCCACTCCTCTCCAGCACCCCCAAGTACTCCCCGAAGGTCCTCCACCTTCCCTCGTCGAACTTGCCTGCCCACTCGCCCCAGTAGTTCTTCCACACCTCTATGTAGGGCTCTCTCAGGGGCGCGGCCGACGACCCGCAGTTGCCTATGAGGTGGGTCGTCACGCCCTGCTTGATAGTGCTGTCGCATCCAGGGAAGACAAGTGCGGTGATGTCGGAGTGCGTGTGTATGTCTACGAACCCGGGGCAGACGTAGAGCCCTTTCGCATCGATTGACCTGACGCATTGGCCCTTCTCGATCCTGCCTATCTTGGCTATCTTCCTCCCGGCTATCCCGACGTCGCCATGATACCAGGGGTTGCCAGCCCCGTCCACTATCCTCCCTCCGAGGATGCCGATGTCGAACTTCAAGAGCTCACCTGGCGGCGTATCTGCAGGCGTGTATATACTGATTCACTGGGACATACCAGGACGTCTCAGCGGTCGAAGAGGTAGAGCAACGTCCCCGACCATATCTTGGGGGAGAAGTAGGTGGATTTGTGGGGCATCAGCTTCCCGGTCTCAGCAATCTTCATGACCTGCTGGACCGTGGGAGGCTTCACGAAGAAGCAGGCCTGGTACTCGCCCGAGGCCATCTCGAACTTCGCAGGGCCGGTGCCCTTGACGTACTCTATGTTGACCTTGGTGTCGAGCATCTCATGGGTGTATCCAAGCAGCCGCTTCAGCACCTTCTCCTGGACTATGTAGACAGGCAGGTCTTCCATCGGGTCCTCCGAGGCGTTCTGCTCCTTCGGAGTCGCGTAGAGGCATGTGCTCGAGGACGGTATCCAGACACCGAAAGCCTTCACAGGGGATCTCTCGACGGCCCTGGCCAGCTCGTCCGCTCCAGGAAGCCTCTCGAGCTCGAACTCCTCCTCCAGGGCCTCAGGCAGTCTCCTCAGGAGCCCCTCGTCCACGTTCTGGACGAGCCTGTGTGTCGGATAGACCACGAGACCTGGATTGCGGAAGCTGACCAGCGTGGCCAATATGAAGTCATAAGGCATGCTCCCCTCCTCCGAGTGGTCCCTGGCCCTCATCTGCCTCCGGTACTCAAGGGCGGTCTCGTACCTGTGGTGGCCGTCAGCTATCAGTATCTTGACAGGCTCGAACAGACGGGCTGCCCTCTCGGCCAGGGCACTCTCCATCCTGATTATCCTGTGGTGCACGCCCTCGTTGTCGACGAACCTGAGCATCTCGTCCTTCTTTCTCGAGCCCGCGAGCAGGGCCTCGATCTGGCCTGATGGGTCGTCGTAGAGCAGGAACACCTTCTCCAGGTCCGCTCTGATCGCATGCCTGAGTCTCAGACGGTCCGCTTTGTGCTTGGGAATGATCTTCTCGTGCGGTATCACCCCGCCCTTTGAGAGCTCCTCAAGTCCGAGAAGGCCCACGATGCCCGACCTGACCATGGGTACGCCTTCCGGGCTGCCGAAGGTCTGCTCGTAGACGTAGAGCGATCTCTGTCCGTCTCTGACAAGGACGCCGTCGTCGATCCATCTCTGCAGACGCCTGTCCGCGATGGCATATGAGTCGTTCTCATCTCCGAGCGTCACGTGGGTGATGTTCAGCCGGTCCTGTTTGAGCCTCCTCTCCGTCGGGCCGTCAATCACATCGTAGGGGGGAGACACGAACCTCGTGATTTCCTTGCCGAACCTCTCCGTGTTGTACCTGTATGCCTCAAACGGAACGACCTTGGCCAACTTCCAATCCACCTGGCCGGGGCTGATTGGATGGCCACATAAAAAAGGTTGGTATGTTCGACTTGCCATGATGTCGAGGGCATCCTCAGTCGAGCAGGGGCAAGTAGCCGTACCAGACGCCGTCGTCCTGGAGATAGAGCAGGTTCTCCTCCAGGAGCGCCAGGTGGCCGAGCTCCATCTTCTCGAGCCTCTTGAATACCTGGTTCAGGCTCTTCTCCTTCGTGTTAGCGTTCTTAGAGTAGAACATTATGGACCTCTGCTCGGTTCTGATGCCGAGCTTCAGGGCTTCGATTGCGTCCTTCGTCGCAATCGAGTTCTTCCTTATCCTCTCGGGGAATATCTCCTTGAGGCCCTTCCTGACCTGCTCCTTGGACGCCGGCTTCACCGCTCCCCCTCGCTTCTTGAGCTCCTTCTCCAGGATCGCCGCGTGCTCTCTCTCGTCGCCAGAAAGGCTCTTCATGAGCAGCTTGGCCTTCTGGTCTCCCACGAGCTCCATCATCCTCGTGTAGTACTCGCTCCCGAAGCGCTCGAACTCAACGGCAGTTGCTAGGATTTCGTTGACGCTCGGCATTGCTGACCACCTTCGCCTCGTCTGCAGGAAGGCCGCCTCTGTGGCTTAATCATTGCGCTTCACTGTGCTGGTGGCATTGCCCTGGCAGAGGAGCTCGGCAGCAACAGTGCGCGATATCACGCCAGTACCACCTTATATAGCTGACAAGTCATTGTTGACATGCTGGGTTTCTTAGCTCAGCGGTGCTCTGGACATGGGCAGTGCCCCTCTTCGGAACAACTTCGTGGTCATCGACGAGATCGAGCAAACCATCGCTGAGAGCTTTCATAAGACCGCCGACAGCGAAGTGCTAGCATCCTTGGGCGAGATTGGAGCGTTAGTGGTCACGGACAGGCCCATCAAGGAGGTCGTAGAGAGGACGCTTCGAAACATCGCCCGTCTCTTCGGCATAGCGGAGATGCTCCTGCAGGTCAGGGACGAGACCCTGATCCCCGTACTGTGGTGGACCACTTATGGCATCCCGAGGGAGCGTGCGGAGATGATATTGCAGAACGTCACCGCCGACTACCACCCCCAAGAGCTTATTGATGATACACTGACCGAGAAGTTCAGGGTCTCGGCCAACGCGTACTACATCCCTGCTGAGGAGTGGCTCAAGATCCTCGACGAGGACCCGTTTGCCGACCACCCGGCCTATTACTCCCGCCCCGAGTACGTGCGCACGCAGAGAAGGTCGCCGGACGAGTGGCACGAGGCGGACATGTACAAGTTCGCAATCCGGGACTCCTCGGGAGGGCTGCTTGCCAGTCTGGAGCTGGACAGATCCGTGGACCGTAAGCTGCTCTCCAAAGAGGCCATCCAGACGGTCGAGATGTTCACCCAGCTCCTGGGAGTCGCATTGGAGAAGACCAGGAATCATCTGGCGCCGGAGAGGCCGACGTCTAGGTTCATCCAGAGGAGCGACATGCTCGAGGACGTGCTCAAGATCGCCAGTTCGATAGTATCAGAGCATGACCTGAAGAAGCTCTCCCATTCGATCCTCTCCTCGGTCTCCTCCCTCTTCGGTTTCGGCAAGGTCTCTCTCGTCGTCTTCGACGACGCTGAGATGGTCTTCAAGTGGATGGCTCTGTTCGGCTACCCGGAGTCTGCGGAGAAGAGCACCAGGAACAGGACAATCCCCACAGACGTGATCATGGAGGACCTGTCGATGAGCAAGAGCATCGGGAAGTCGGGTCACTTCACGATGCGTGAGGAGGTCAGCTCGAGGTCGGCTTCATACTTCGTCGAGGACCTAGGCCCCGTGCCACCAGAAGGGCTTCCTCCCAGGAAGAAGGGGGAGTTCCGGAGGGGCGATTTCCTCGCCTTCCCGCTGCGCGACTCGAATGGGCGTGTCGTGGGCGTCATCTATCCTACGGAGCCGAAGGACGGCCGGATACCGGACCAGGAGACCATCGAGACCATGGAGATATTCACATCTCTGGCAGAGGTCGCTCTGGAGAACGCGCGGCTCACGCATGAGAGGGAGAACGCCCTCAGGGTCAGCAGCCAGAGGACCGAACAGCTGTCTCGCATCCTCGACCTGGTCACGAGCATGATGTATGTCAGGGATCTGGACCAGATGCTGGACAGCATCCTCAAGACGCTGGCGAGGCTCCTTGGTATCAAGCGCATGGTCCTGGGTGTCAAGCATCAGGCGGAGGGCGTATACAAGATGCATGCGGTGTACGGATACTCAGCGAGGGCCGCGGAAGCCATCAAGAAGTTCCCATACACCATCAACCAGGTGGACGCGATACTGGAGAGTGTCGGCCCGCGCCCTTCGGTCGCACAGGCTCGCTGGTGGAAGAAAGTTGGTCGGCTGACCTACTACATGCCCGTTGAGAGCCAGGAGACCATCTTGCCCGAGGAGCTGCCCTACTACCCTGATCCAGATCTCTTGAGGCGGCCACGCATGGGCAAGGGGTATTGGCACGAGCTCGACTACATGGACACGTTGGTCGTGGACAAGAACGGCGTCCCCATAGCATATCTCGAACTGCTCAAGCCCAGAGACGACCGCATCCCGGACGCCGAGACGATCGAGATCATCGAGATATTCGCGAGCATGGCGGGAATCGCAATCGAGAACGCGATGCTCTTCCAGGAGCATGTCGACAGCCGACGGGATTCCCAGCTGTACACGGACGTCCTCTCACATGACATCAAGAACTTCAACCAGGCCATACTCGGGTATCTCGACCTACTGAGGATGAAGACGAAATCCCCGGAGACCTCCGGGCTCATAGACAAGATAGCGGAGCAGGTGATGAACACCAGCTGGCTCGCCAGTAACGTGCGGACGATGTCCAGGGTGACCTTCGGCGATGTCGAGTTCGCCGAGACGGACATAGGGGCGGTCCTCCTGGAGTGCGAGCGGAGCGTGACACAGTACTATCCTGGAAGGAAGATCGTGCTCAAGCACGATATTCAGCCCGGTGTCTACTTCACCTTGGCCGATGAGCTCATACGGGAGATGTTCGTCAACATCCTGACGAATGCGGTCAAGTACGATTCCCACGAGCCTCTTGAGATCGATGTCTCAGTGGAGACCAAGCTGAAGGGCAATAGGAAGTACTGGCTGGTGTCCCTAGCGGATAGAGGACGTGGCATCCCGGACGACCTCAAAGGCGTGATATTCGACAGGTTCTCGAAGGCCGCCAAGAAGAGAGGTTCGGGGCTGGGCCTGCACATCGTCATGACGCTCGCGAAGAGATATGGGGGCAGTGCCTGGGTCGAGGACCGCGTGCCCGGGGACTTCTCGCAGGGTGCGGTCTTCAAAGTGGAGCTGCCAGCGGTCTAGACACCTACGGCTCAGAGATATGCATTTCCGTCCATCACATGCACCGCTGTGCCCCCGACCCTCACGGCCTCTATAGCTCCGTTCTCCGAAGTCCTGACTTCAATCGCAATCTTGCTCGGTCTGCCTATCTCGTAACCCTGTTCGTTCGTGATCCTCGTTACGCGCTTCACTGGGACTAGGCTTCGGTTGACCAGATAGGCTCCCAGGCACCCGCTCGCGCTTCCAGTGGCCGGGTCCTCAACGACGTTCCTAGCCACCAGTGACAGGCCGCGCGAGTGAGTCGAGGAGCGAGGGTCGACGGGGTCGAGGCAGGTCACATACAGGTCAGCAATTCTGTTGGGAAGTCTCCGCCTCAGCTCCGTGAAGACCGATGCGTTCCCAGAGGCCTTCTCGACCTCCCTCCTGGACTTGACCGGCACGATGACCCAAGGAAGTCCAGTCGATACGTACTGTGGGGGAGCGCGGACCAAGTCCAGGTCTGATTCGTTCAGCGAAAGCGCGTCTGCTATGAGGCCGACGTCATCAATCAAAGGGCCGAACTCAGGAAGGTTCTGCACCGTGACCACCTTCCGGATCCTGCCCCCTGAGGCGTGTACCTCGACGGGCATTATGCCCGCCTTCACCTCCATCATGACTGTTGTCACTGGACCCTTGAGCTTGATTCTGCCAGCCCTCGCGAGCACGTAGAATGTACCTATGGTGGGGTGGCCCGCATATGGTATCTCCATGTCGGGGACGAATATCCTGACCCTGAAGTCCGCCTCCGACCCCTTGCTGGGCGGGAGCACGAAGGTCGTCTCGGACAGGTTCATCTCCATGGCCAGGAGCTGCATCTCCCTGGTGGTGAGGCCGCGGGCGTCAGGGAAGACGGCAAGGGGGTTTCCCCCGAATGGCCTGTTCGCGAAGACGTCGACCCTTTCGTACCTGACCTTCTTCATGGCCGTCGTGCCTGGATTTCAGTTCCGGCACTTAACCATGTTGCAGAGTACGGCATGGGCCTCATCATATCCAGGTCCGAAGGTCTCGGGGCTCGCCTCTATCGTCATCTTTGTCGTCCTGATGGCGCCCTTCGGGATCTCCGCATGCCTGAACATCTGACGCGGCACCAAGGCACTATTCCTTCGGCTTGGAGCGGATGTCCATTACCTCTTGGATGCGCCTGCGCACCGTGAATGGGTCGGGAACGGCATCCCATACCAGTCCTTTCGTCTTCGCGCCGTGCTGCCCCTGCGTGGAGAACACTATCGTGCCGTATCCAAGGGCGCGCTTCCCTATCGACTGCGCGAGGTCAACGCTAGATATCATCGTGACAGGGACGTCCTCATAGGTCTTGTTGATGATCCCCCTCTGGGTGATGATCCTCTCGTCGGTGACGGCATAGACTGTCCCGTTCCACCTCAACCACCTGACAGCGAACACGAGCATCATCAGCACGAACAGGCCGAGCAGAGCCCATTCGATGTACTCCCCGTACTCACCCTCCAGCGATTCGCTGAAGTAGGGTATCTCGGGCGCGTCCGGTATCCA
>JAFGHM010000089.1 GCA_016930135.1 Thermoplasmatota archaeon
CTCCGTTGCCTCCCCGAACAGAGAGACGGAAGGAATGATCGACGGGAGCGACGCGATTGCGGATTGGCCGTTCCTGAACGCGCTCGTGAACGCAGCTGGAGGCGCGGACCTGATTGCAGTTCACAACGGTGGCGGGGTCGGGATCGGGTACTCGACCCATGCGGGCCTCCTGGTCGTCGCGGACGGCACCAAGGAAGCGGATGAGAAGATCGAGCGCGTGCTCACGTCCGACCCCGGCATGGGCATTATCAGACATGCCGATGCCGGCTATCCTCAAGCGATTAAGATGGCAAAGAGCAGGAGGATCAAGGTGCCGATGCTGAGATAAGTGAATCGCGGTTCCACCTCGGTCTTCGTTGCGATTTCATGTCGTGATTCGAAAGGACAATTAGCCCGTTCGTCATTCATGTTCCCAATCCGAACTGGTGCAGGATGTACGAACTCAAGATCAGAATCTGGCTGGAGCGGGACGGCAGGTTCATAGTGAGCGACGGCCGGGCGAGGCTCCTGAGGAAGATAGCCGACACTAGCTCTCTCTCAAAGGCGGCAAAGGAGATGGGCATGTCCTACAGGCACGCCTGGGGCGTCCTCCACAAGATCGCGCAGAGCGCAGGCGGAGACGTCGTGCACTCTACCAGGGGCGGAGAGCACGGCGGTCTGACTTCTCTGACACCATTCGGAGAGGAGATCCTCCGCGAGTACGAGAACAAAGCCGCATCGCTGCAGAGCCAATTCGACAACGAATGGAGGAAGCCTTCCGTGACGGCCGACGGGATCGTCCTCCGCGGGAACGAGATCGTGCTCATCAGGCGCGGCAAAGAGCCTTTCAAAGGCCATTACGCGCTCCCCGGTGGGTTCCTGGACTACGGAGAAACCCTGGAGCACTGCGTTGTCCGGGAGGTACTCGAGGAGACAGGGCTCAAGACCGAGATAGTCGATCTCATCGGCGTCTTCTCAGCACCGGACAGAGACCCGAGAGGGCACTTCGTTACCGCGGCGTATCACCTGAGGCCGGTCGGGGGAACGCTCAAGGCAGGGGACGACGCGGACGCTGCCGAGTGGGTGCCCACTGACAAGCTGCCGAAGTTCGCCTTCGACCACGGCAAGATCGTGCAGGCATTCCTGGCCAAGAGAAGATCCCAGAAGGTGTTTTGAGAAGGGGTTTGCGGCTAAAGCGCAGGCATCATGCCCTGCGGTCCCTTCACGAAGGGCAGGAACACGAGCTTCGTGTCGTTGACCGTGAGCGTGTAGTTCAGCCTCTGCAGCACGCCCGGCTGCTCGGCCTCCATGGTGACGACCACGAAATCCGCGAGGTTGGCGGCCTCCTGCTTGGATATGGTCGCTGGCAGGCGGTTCACGTTGCCGAAGTTCAGCCTCGTCGAGTACTTGGGCGGGTTCGAGGTGAACCTGCCTGACAACGCCCTGAACCCGGCGTTGTCCAGCTCCGTGGCCGGGATGTAGATGAACATGTTGCCCGTGTTGCTCGCGCCCTTTATCCACTGGGTCAGCTTGAACAGCGAGCCGCCCTCGACATCCTTCGAGTGCACAACGAGCGTCGCGTACACCCTCCAGAATGGCATGTAGAGCCTCTCGCCCTGAGCGCTCTGGTTGAACTCGCCGATCTCGTAGTCCAGCTTCTCGATGCCTCCGTTGCGCGTGTGCATCGTGTTGCACTGGGTGCAGTAGAACAGGTGGTCTCGGACCTTGCTCTGGATCGGGCTGTTGCACTGCGGGCATTTGACCTGAATGACCTTCATCTCAATCCCTCCAGCTGCTTCGCGACGCCCTGAACCTGCTGCAGGGCCTGCTTCATCGTCTTCTTCTCCTTGAAGTCACCTTCGATCCTCTCGGAGCCGTGCCTGAAGAACCTGTAGGCGAGGAACAGTATCACGATGCCTATCCCGACCCCGACAAGCGCCAAGCGGCCGTCGTTCATGTACTCCGCCCCTGACGCTATGATCGTGCCTGCGGCAACAAGACCTCCAGCGACGGCCCCTCCGGTCATGGCCATGCTCTGGAACAGCGGGTCCCCCGGTGCCCGTCCGGACAGGACCTGCCCTGTCACCGCGTCCACGGTGGACATGTACATCCTGTCGTGGTAGCTGTACCTGACGACCCAGACCGGGTAGTAGATCATGGTCAGGCTCTTTGGGAACACGTGCAGTCTCTTGAAGGTCACATTCGGCACTCGGGCGCTCGCCGTCGCTCTCGCCTCGGCATCGTTCTTCGCGTGTACGATCGCGTCGTCCTTGCTAGTGGTCGCCTCGAAAGTGGGTATCATGTCGAAGTCGGCGAACCCGGTCTCCCCCGTGAGGTTCTTGAGGGAGCGTATGCCGAGGTCGCCGGGGTCACAGGCTATTTCGGAATAGGCATAGTCCTGGAGTATCATGACCTCCTTTGGGATCCTCTCGACCCTGACATTGCCCTTCGAGTCGGTGTGTCGCCTCTCCTCGTAGCCGCATATCCAGCCTGCGACCTTGGTGTTGGCCTTCCAGAACGGGAGGAATATCGGATATGTCTCGGTGACCTTGCCCATCTTCGGCAGATCCCTGGCCTTCCAGCCGCGCCTCCACCACTGCTGGGTCGCGCCCATCGCGTTGTCCCTCTGCATCTTCAAGTTGAAGGCGATCGTGGACACGCCCTGATCGCCCTCGATGAAGAGCGTGGAGCCGCAGTATTGGCACGGGACGACATTGTCCCCCTCTGGTATCGATATCGCTCCTCCGCAAGTCGGACAGTTGAGTCCCACTGAGATATCCGCCATGATCACATCCTCCTCGCAACAAACAGGGCGATGCCGAACAACGCCACCACCGTGATGGCGATCGCCGCCACGGCCCCTATCAGAGAAGTCGTAGCTATCAGCCCTTCGAGCGTGATGGCAAAGAACCCGACTATCGCCACGGCAACGTATGCGGCCGAGCTCCTGGTCGGGAACTCGGAGGAGAAGACCTCTCCGGAGGAGCCGTCAATGACAGTCTGGAACTTCTTCTGGTTGAACACGTAGTCGAGCTTCCATATCGGGAAGTAGACGAGCGCCTGCTCCTTGGGCTTCCCCGGGAGCTTGTCCATATACGCCGTCATTTCGATGTCCGGCTTGACCATCTCCGCGCCCTTGGTGTCGAACGAAGGGTCGAATATCTTGATGTCACCGGCCGGGACCTTCAGGCTGTGCAGCCCTGGGAGGGTCGTCGAACCAGCGGGCTGGAACATGACCTGCTCAACGCCGTTCACATCCCTCTTGAACATGTAGATGGGGAAATATTCCCTCTTGACACCCGCGATCTGCGCCTGCTTGTCCAGGTCCTTCGCCTTGGTGGACCCTGCTGCCCATCTCTTGAACACGCCCACTGCCTGGTTCTCGTCCATCATGAAGGGCAGCGCGTAGTAGAAACCAGCGCCGGTCCTGTCGATGTAGACTTGAGACGCGCAGTATGGGCATTTCACGAACTTCACCCCGGCGTCGAAAGGCACCGGGGCTCCACACTTCGGGCA
>JAFGHM010000090.1 GCA_016930135.1 Thermoplasmatota archaeon
CATATGTGCAGTCCTCTTCTTTTCCTGTGCTGCGCTCTTGACGACGAGGCCTCCAGATCCTATCTTGACCATCCGCAAGGTGTGGTCGTGGGTCGAACCCCGGTACTTCTCGACAGTGACCCCCCTCATCAGCCCGCGCCCGTCGACCCATTTGTGAAGCCTGATCTCACCTCGCGCCATGTGCATCTCGACATCCGGCCTGGAGATCTCAGGCAGGTGCACGGTCAGGAGGCAGGTGACGCCGAGGTCCGAGAGCAGCCTGAGGAAAGATATCAGGTTCGCGCTCTCCTCGCTGGTCCGGATGTAGAAGTACCTCAGGGATGTGAGGGAATCAACGACCACCCGTGAGTACTTCCGGACCTTCATCTCCTGTCTCAACAGCTCCTGGATTGTGTTGACGGTCATGTCCACTGGGCTGCGCTCCGAAGTCTGGCGAATGGCCTTCGGGAGGTCCTTGAAGTAGACCACCTTTCTCTCGGTGGATACATCCCTGACAGGGGTCTTGTCATAACTCATGACGTCAGGGGTCGCATCGAAAACCTGGATACGGCCTATGTCCCAGCCGTAGGAGAGCATGTTGCTGCTCACCTCGTTGGGCGGCTCGTCCAGGGATACATAGATGGTCCTCTCGCCGGCCCTGCTGCCCTCGAGGAGGAACTGCATGGCGAGCGTCGTCTTGCCTGTGCCTGAGGTGCCGGACACGAGATAGACCCTCCCGGGGATGAGCCCGCCATCCAACATCTCATCTAGGCCAGGCACCCCGGTCTTGACTTTGTCCTTGATCATCTTCCGCCACCGATCATGCGATGCCTGCAGTTCACACGGTCTGGCACTTGATTCAGATTCGATATGCTTATATTTTTGCCTGCGATGGCCATACAACGGAACTATGGTCACAGAGCTGCCACAAGTGGCCAACAGGGAACGCACCTATGACCACCGATGTAGCCAGCGGTGATGACTCGTTGGAATCCCCCAAAGGCATCAGGCGCCCAGGCAAGGTCCTCTCCGCACTGGCGATTTCAAGGGACTTTTCGGTCCTCCTCACGTCCCTGGCCGTCGTGTCTCTCGGCTTCGGGATACTCACGCCGATAATCCCCAAGTTCGCGGGCGAGAACCTGGGCATGTCCCCGACCGAGATAGGTCTAGTCTACTCCCTCTTCGCGGTCACATACGCCCTCTTCATGCTGCCTGCCGGATACTGGGCCGACAAGGTGGGCAGGAAGCAGCTGATGATTGCTGGCATCCTTCTCTTCGCGGCAACCACTTTCGCCCTGGCGTTCATAACCGACATGTTTCAGTTCGCGGTCCTCAGAGCGCTTGAAGGTGTCGGGGCGGCCCTAGTCACACCTGCGGCCTTTGCTCTCACGGTCGACATCGTCCCCGAGAACAAGAGAGGGATCGCGATGGGGGCGGAGGGCACCGCCCAGCTGGTGGGTGGCCTCGGAGGGCCCGGCCTGGGAGGTCTCCTGGCAGGGGAGGTCGGGTTTTACTACCCTTTCTATGTCGCCGCAGCGCTGGCAGTCGTCTGTGCAGTGCTGATAGCGATGATACGCGCCCCCCGAGTGGGAATCACGGAGGAGAAACCCTCCGTCTTCTCGATGTTTCAGTCCTGGAAGAGGAATGCGCAGCAGAACCGAGCCCTCCTGGCGGTCACCACACGCGGGTTCGTGATGGGCATAGTGCAGGGGCTCTGGAGCCTCGGTCTGATACTGTACTGGTACAAACGCCTGGATATGACTGAGACCGAGGTGGGACTCGCACTGTCGGTGGGCGCGCTTGTCATGCTCCTTGGCACTCTGCCCTTCGGGGCGCTGGCCGATAGGTACGGCAGGCGCCCATTCATGATTCTGGGAGGGACCATCATGGTGATAGGACTCGGGCTCAACGTGGTTGTCACCGAGGCATGGCACGTCGTCATCATAGTGGCTTTCTCCGAGTTCGGAGCGGCGATGTCGAATCCCTCCGTGGGGGCGATGCTAGCCGACGTCATGCTCAAGGAGGAGAGAGGAAGGGTGATGGGGGCGTACATGATGATCCAGGGCTTCGGGAACATCATCGGTTTCTCCCTCCTCGGATGGGCCTTCGACGCGATCAGCCCCGAGGCCCCGATAATAATGTGCACCGTCGCCTTGGCGGTGGCGACCGCAATCATTGTGGTGTATGTCGGGGAGACTCGGAAGGTCGCACCCTCGAGCACGCAAGCAGCAGCCGAGGCGAAACTCCCAGGCGGCGGCCTCGAAACCGATGAAAGATGAGATGCCAGATGGGATTCTGGCAATCTTATTATATGCGCAACCGTTTCCTTGGAGGAGGCCAGGATCGAATGCCAGTGATCAACTTCAGCTACTCTGACCTCTGCGACCTCCTTGGCAGGGAGGTGGGCAGAGAGGTGATTCGAGAGCGGCTCCCGATGATGGGCGCGGACATGCGGTCAGCGCCCGACGATTCCGACGACTTCTCGTTCGAATTCTTCCCTGACAGGCCGGACCTGTACTCCGTGGAGGGGATTGCGAGGGCGTTGAGGGCGTTCCTCGACATCGAGCCGGGGCTCAGGTCGTACGCCGTCGGGGAGTCCGACGTCGACCTGCTTGTGGATCCGTCGGTGGACCGCGTGAGGCCGTACATATGGTCAGCCCTGGTCGAGGGCAATGATTTCACCGATCCCCTCATACGCTCGGTCATGGACTTGCAGGAGAAACTGCACCTGAGCGTCGGAAGGAACAGGAAGAAGGTGGCTATCGGCATACACGACTTCAGGACGGTCAGGGCCCCTTTCACATACAAAGCCGTCCTCGCTGACGAGGTTTCTTTCATCCCCCTTCAGGGTTCTAAGCGGATGACCCCAGCGGAGATACTCAGGGAGCACGAGAAAGGCAGGGCCTACGCTTTCGTGCTGGAGGGGCAAGAGAGATACCCGATCATAGTGGACAGGGAAGGGGAGGTGCTCTCGTTCCCACCGATTATCAACGGCGTGACGACCGCCCTCACGGAGAACACGAGGGACATACTCGTGGACTGCACGGGGACCGACCTGAACGCGGTCATGGCATCCGTCAACATACTCGTCACCGCTCTGGCCGAGAGAGGGGGCAAGGTCAAGACGGTCAAGATACACCAAGGAGGCGAGGTCATGCTCGCCCCTGACCTGAAACCGAGGAAGATGCTGCTCGACCCCATGTTCGTGAACATGTGGAACGGCACGAGCCTTCCCGAGGACGAACTCGCTCATTGCATGAGGAGGATGGGCTACGGCGCTTCCCCCGGGAAGGAGCGCATGGACATCCTGGTGCCCGCTTACAGGTCCGACATATTGCATCAGGTCGACCTAGCGGAGGACGCAGCGATAGGCCATGGGTTCGACAGCTTCGGGGAGTCGCTTCCCAAGATGGCCACGTTCGGCACCGAGGACCGATTGATCGCATACGCCCAGGCAGTCAAGACGATGATGGTCGGCCTAGGCTACTCCGAGGTGGTCACGCTGTCGTTGTCCTGTCCTGAGGAGCAGTTCG
This sequence comes from Thermoplasmatota archaeon, assembly GCA_016930135.1. Classification (GTDB taxonomy): domain Archaea; phylum Thermoplasmatota; class Thermoplasmata; order UBA10834; family UBA10834; genus COMBO-56-21. The sequence continues at coordinate 3,513 of JAFGHM010000090.1, forward strand.
ATGCGATGAACCTGCCTCATTACAAGCACGCGGTAGTTGTCAAGAATCCAGTGAGCGAGGCGCATGTGCTCGTCAGGACATCCCTCCTGCCGAGCTTGTTGACTATCCTGAGGAAGAACAAGCATCGGGACCTGCCCCAGAGGCTGTTCGAGGTGGGGGATGTGGTGCTGGACACCAAGAACAGGACGCTGCTCTCGGGCGTCGCCATACACTCCAAGGCCAGCTTCACGGAGGTGAAGTCCGCAGTCCAGGCCATCATGGGCGGATTGGAGATCGGCTCGTCGGTCCGTGCCAGGGATCATGCGAGCTTCATCGATGGCAGGTGTGCTGAGGTAGTGGTCTCTGACGAGCCCGTGGGGGTTTTCGGCGAGTTGAAGCCCTCCACGATTGAGGCCTTCGAGCTCAGGTACCCTGTCGTGGGCTTCGAGTTGGATATGGAGGCTCTGTTCGGTCTCTCCGGTTCTCGCAAGCGTCCTTCATGATCCTCCAACCCGTCCGAAATCATGATATCGGCGGATGCGATGTTTACCCGATATGCTGAGGTAGCTAAGCCCGGTTCACGGCGCCAGCCTTGAGAGTTGGTGGTAC
>JAFGHM010000091.1 GCA_016930135.1 Thermoplasmatota archaeon
CCAACGCGATACTGGGGGTGTCGCTCGCCATCGCCCATGCTGCTGCCAACGATGCGGGAAGGCCTCTGTACAGATACCTCGGAGGCGCGCGGGCGAAGGTGCTGCCAGTGCCGATGATGAACATACTGAACGGTGGTGTGCACGCGGACAACAACCTGGATTTCCAGGAGTTCATGGTGGTCCCCGTCGGAAGGTCCTTCAGGGAGTCTCTCGACTTTGGGACAGAGGTGTTCCATTCGCTCAAGTCCCTTCTGAAGAAGAATGGGCTGAGCACAGCGGTGGGAGATGAGGGAGGATTCGCCCCCAAGCTCGGCTCGAACGAACAGGCTCTGGACCTGATGCTCTCGTCCGTGGAGGAGACAGGCCTGAGGCCGGGCAAGGAAGTCCTACTCGCAATGGACTGCGCCGCGAGCGAGTTCTTCGACGGGAGCAACTACGTGTTCAAGAAGAGCACATTGGAGAGCCTGTCGCCTGATGCGATGGTCGACAGGTATGCCGACATCTGCAAGCGCTATCCCGTGATATCCATCGAGGACCCGATGTCCGAGGAGGATTGGGTCGGATGGAGGGGAGTCACCTCCCGGCTCGGAAAGAAGATACAGCTTATCGGCGATGACATCTTCGTGACGAACAGGAAGATACTGGCAGAGGGGGTCAAACAGTCCATCGCCAATGCGATACTCATCAAGGTGAACCAGATCGGCACTCTGACCGAGACCATGGAGACCATGAGCTTCGCCTCTAGGGCAGGCTACCGGTGCGTCGTGTCCCACAGGTCAGGTGAGACCGAGGACACATCCATCAGCGACATAAGCGTGGCCACGAATGCCGGTCAGATCAAGACGGGTGCTCCTTCCCGCGGAGAGAGGACCGCCAAGTACAACAGGCTGCTCAGAATCGAGGAGGAGCTCGGCAGGAGGGCGGTTTTCCCGGGCAGGAAGGCGTTCTCCCGCTGAGGCAGGCGCGCGAGCTGACCTCGGAACCATTCTGCTGTTTCCGCGCTTCTGCCAGTTCGGACGACATGCCAGCATCCCGCTCTTCGATTCTTTGAATGTCGTTTGACCGTTTCTGATAGATATTCGAAGTCAATTGACCACCCAATAAGTCATGAATCGGACACATGGCCGCCCCATCGTCCAAAAATAGACACAATGATAATTATATGCCCTCGCCATTTGAGTTGTCGTGGAAGGTGCGGGCATGATCGTCTCAGTGGCTAAGCGCTCGACCCTCGAGGCAGGTGTTCCCCTAAGACCATGCCCCCTCTGCAGACATCCGTGCTGCTGTCAGGACCGAAGCGGGCACGGGAGCCATTGTTGAGAGACCGGACATCCGCGGCGTCGCGGGTCCGGGCTAATCGGTTCGGTGGGTGACGAAGATGAGCACTGACGATGTGCGAGTAGGGAGGCCAGCGGGATGTGCGGTGGAGGGAGGATCAGCGCCAGCCTATGCGACGCACCTCGACATCCACAACCCGGCGCTCGGAGAGATATGCATCTGCGACACGACCTGCAGAGATGGCGAGCAGATGCCAGGCATATCCTTCACGCTCGAGGAGAAGCTTGAGATCGCCAGAAAGCTGGAGGCCATGGGCGTGGAGCAGCTGGAGACGTTCGCGACATACAACGAGAGCGACAAGAAGTGCGCGAGCCTCCTCAAGCAGGTCACGAGCGGGCTGTCCATCATGGGCTGGAACAGGATGGTAGTTAGGGACATCGAGGATTCCATATCGAACGGGGTTGATGCGGTATCGATATCCACCGACACCTCGGACATGGCCCTGGAGCAGAAGCTGAAGATGACGAGGGAGAAACAGCTCGAGAAGCTCGCCGAGTGCGTCAGCTTCGCCAAGGACAAGGGTGTCTATGTATGCTTCAACGCCGGCGACGCCACCAGGACCTCGATCGACTATCTGATCGAGTTCGCCAAAGTGGGCAAGGCGGCGGGCGGTGACAGGTTCAGGATATGCGACACGATAGGCGTCCTCACGCCCGCCACGTCGAAGAGGATCGTCAGCGCCGTGATGTCTGCCGTGGACATCGACCTGGAGTTCCACGCTCACAACGATTTCGGCCTGGCAGTCGCCAACGCACTCGCGGCCTGTGAGGCGGCGGCCGCGTCAAGCGACAGGAAACTCTGGGTGTCGACAACCGTGAACGGCCTCGGCGAGAGGGCCGGGAATGTGTCCCTGGAGGTGTTCGTCATGAACATCCACAGTCACTACGCCATCGACAAGTATGGGACGGAGCACATACTGCCTCTCTGCAAGCATGTCGAGAAGGCATCTGGCCTTAACATACCGCTGAACCACCCGATAGTGGGCGAGAACATGTTCACACACAAGTCGGGCATACATGTTGACGGGATACTCAAGAATCCGAGGCTGTACGAGGCCTTCGATCCGGACAAGCTGGGCATGACCAGGAAGTTCGCCCTTGGCAAGCACTCGGGAAAGGCTTCCATAAGACAAAAGCTCGAGCAGCTGGGCCTGAAGGCCACCCCTGATGCGATGGAGGCCATGCGCCTCGAGGTCAACAGGGTAGGCGAGGAGAAGAAGGGCAATCTGACCGATGATGAGTTCTACTTGATATATCAAGCAGTCTCGAAGCGCGGCTCAGTATTGACAGGGAATGAGAAGGGCCTCCGGATGAAAGGCCCTCGTTCGGCTAGCAGGAGTTGAACGATGGCCGGGACGATTGCCGAGGCAGTCCTCTCGGCCCACTCGGGCGGAGACTCCCGCGCGGGCGACATAGTGATAGCGTCCGTCGATTTCTGCATGTCCCAGGACGGCACATCGACCATGATGATCAGAGAGCTGGAGAGCCTGGGCTTCAGCGCTCCCAAGACCGCGAACGGGATGGCCGTCGTCATAGACCACAACTCGCCGTGCCCCTCCGTGGATGTCGCTAGGATCCACAGCAGGATAAGGAAGTTCACGGCCGACCACTCCATCCCCCTGTTCGACGTCGGCGAAGGAGTGTGCCATCAGCTTGTTCCTGAGAGCGGCAAGGCACTTCCCGGCGACCTCGTGGTCGGCGCGGACTCACATACATGCACCTATGGCGCCCTCAACGCGTGCTCGACCGGTCTCGGGTCGGCCGATGTTGCCGCCGCTGCGTTCACGGGGAAGCTGTGGTTCAAAGTGCCCGGAACATACTCGATGATAGTCGACGGCATGATCCCCGAGAGAGTGAGCGCCAAGGACCTGATCCTCCGTGTCATAGGGAAGGTGACTGCAGACGGCGCGACCTACAAGTCGGTGGAGTTCTCCGGCCATGGGATAGACACTCTCAACATGGACGGGAGGTTCACCGTCGCGAACATGGCCGTGGAGATGGGCGCGAAGTTCTGCCCATTCGGCTTCGATGATAAGACCGCGGAGTGGCTGTCGAGTCGTGGCCTAGGGACAGGGACGCCCGTCGTCAGCGGGGAGGATGCGGTCTTCGAGGAGAAGATGGAGTTCGACGCTTCGGACCTGGTACCGCAGGTCGCCAGGCCGCATTCTGTGGACAACGTCGTCGACGTTTCGTCTTTGAAGGGAACGGAGGTCAATCAGGCCTTCCTGGGGACTTGCACCAACGGCAGGCTGAGCGACCTCGAGTCGGCCGCGAGGCTGCTCAAGAACAGGCGAGTCAAGAGGGATGTCAGGATGATAGTGGCCCCTGCATCCAGAGATGTGCTCATGCGAGCAATGGATGGGGGCGTCGTGAGCGCCCTCCTCAAGTCGGGAGCGGTCTTCGTAGCCCCTGGCTGTGGTCCGTGCGTCGGCACTCATGCCGGCGTGCCTTCCGATGGCGAGAATGTGATCTCGACGGCCAACAGGAACTTCAAGGGGCGGATGGGCAACAACAAGGATGTTGGGATATACCTTGCCTCTCCGCAGACAGTCGCCGCCTCCGCGCTCACTGGCGAGATCACTGATCCGCGGGAGGTGTGAGAGATGAAGCTCTCAGGCAAAGCACACAGGTTCACCCCAAATGACGACATCAACACGGACTACATCATCTCGGGGAGATACAAGTTCAAGATCGACGACATGAACGAGCTAGCGAAGCATGTGATGGAGGACATCGACCCCGCCTTCGCGAGAGAGGTGAAGCCAGGCGATTTCATCGTGGCCGGGAGGAACTTCGGTTGCGGGTCGAGCAGAGAGCAGGCTCCCAGGGCTCTGAAGGCTGCAGGCGTCTCAGCGGTCATCGCGAAGTCCTTCGCGAGGATATTCTATAGGAGCTCGTTCAACGTGGGCCTGCCACTGATCGAGTGTGATACCGATTGGATCGATGAGGGCGAATCCCTCATCGTCGACCTGGGCTCAGGCGAGGTTTCAGCGCCTTCTTCCGGCAAGAAGGCGGAGTTCTCGCCGATTCCTCCCACGATGCAGACGCTGCTCGATGACGGCGGCCTCATACCGCACATTAAGAAGCACGGAGGATTCGCACTAGACCTGGGCGGCACGGACCGGAGGTGATCAAGGTGCAGGAGATTGTGATTCCCGCGATCCCAGGAGACGGCATCGGCCCTGAGATAATGGCTGCGACGAAGAAGGCCGTCGAGGCGGCAGTGCAGAGAGCGTACGAAGGCTCACGGGGAATCAGGTGGTCCGACCTGTTGGCCGGAGAGGCTGCATTCAAGGCGGTCGGTGAATGGCTCCCCCAGAGTACTCAGGACGCAATAAGATCGAGCGGAGTGGCACTCAAAGGCCCGCTCACCACTCCAGTTGGGGGAGGCATCCGCAGCCTGAACGTCGCCTTGCGCCAGGCGCTCGATCTCTATTCCTCTGTGCGGCCCGTGCGGTATTTCGAGGGTGTTCCGAGCCCTGTCAAGCACCCGCAGAAGCTGGATGTCGTCATATTCAGGGAGAACACCGAGGATGTCTACAAGGGGATCGAATGGAGAAAGGGTTCCGAAGAGGCGAAAGAGCTCATCGAGCTCCTGAAGTCGAGGTTCTCCGTCGACATCAGGCCAGACAGCGGACTGGGAGTGAAGCCGATGTCGGAGTTCGCCTCGAAGCGTCTGATCCGCGCTGCGGTCAACTACGCCATCAAGAAGAAGAGGAGGTCAGTCACCCTTGTGCACAAAGGCAACATCATGAAGTTCACCGAAGGCGCGTTCAGGGACTGGGGGTACGAACTCGCCAAAGACGAGTTCCCCGACCTCGTAGTGAGGGAGGCCAACATCCCAGCTTCCGGAGGCGGACTGCCCGCCGGGAAGGTCCTCATGAACGACCGGATAGCCGACAACATGTTCCAGCAGATACTGACAAGGCCTGAGGAGTACTCCGTGCTGGCAACCCCCAACCTCAACGGCGACTACCTTGCGGATGCCTGCGCCGCGCAGGTGGGCGGCCTGGGGCTGGCCCCGGGGGCGAACATAGGCGATGGGATTGCGGTCTTCGAGGCCGTCCACGGTACCGCCCCCAAGTATGCGGGGAAGGATGTGGCCAACCCGTGCTCGCTCATGCTCTCCGCGGCGATGATGCTGGACCACCTCGGTCTGGAGAAGGCAGCCGTTCTCCTCGTCGGCGGAATAGAACGCTCTCTCGCGGATGGCATCAGGACGCAGGATCTGGCACGCCTGGAGAACGACTCAGAATCGGTCGGCACGAGGCGATTCACTGACGAGGTAGTCGTTCGGCTCGGCTAGGCCCTGCTCCTTTTCATCCTCGAAACGTATCCGCGCCTTGCGCCTTCTCTTCTTGTCGATGTACTTCTCATCGGCGAAGCTGAAGATCGTCGCGAGGATTGTGGTCCCCAGTATCACGATGAGCGTCGTGTTGAGGAAGAGCGATTCGAGGTATGCAAGGTCTGGATCGACATCCCAGCCCAGGGCAACTGCTGGCAGGGTCGCGAGTACCGCCGCCGCCAGACCACGGGGCATCATGCCGAAGAGAGCGACCGCATCCTCGATCTCCAGATCTCCTATCCGCCATGTGAGCATGGTTGTGAACCATCGTATCAGCACAATGATGCTGATGATCAGGAGTCCTGCGACCAGGTGTATCTCGGTGAAGGTATCGAAACTGAATATGAGCCCAAGATAGACGAAGAAGAAGGTCCGGACGAAGAACGACACCTCCATATGGAACTGCTGGATGTGCCCATCAGTGCCTATCCTCAGGGTCACGCTGGTGAGCCAGCGCCTGACGAACTCGCGGTTACCCAGCGACAGCCCGAAGGCCAGAGCAGCCACTGCGCCCGAGCTGCCCATCAACTCCACGGCCCCTGCGACGAGGAACAGCGCTGCCAGGGTTATCATGTAGGACAGAGGCTGCCGATGCAGTTTCTGGAGCACGAACAGCCAGACTATTCCGACGACGAACCCCACTATCCCTCCGATGAGGAACTTCGAGGCAAGGTCCTCGGCAATCGTCGTCAGTCTGAAGTCCCCGAGCTGAGCCACTGAGATGAACGTGAGCGCCGCGACCACGACCAGGACATCTGTCACAGCAGACTCCATTACCATGATGGCCTTTGTCTGCGGCCGTATTCGGAGCTTGTTTGCTATGGGTATCACGATTGCTCCGCTCGTGCCGCCCACGATCGAACCCAGGATGAGCGAGGTGATCAGATCCATCTCCATTATGAAGTGAAGGGCAATCGCAAGAGTGATCGTCGTCAGGGCGAAAGTCAGCAGGGACATGAACGCTGAGATCCTCATCGACTCGATGACGGAGCGGATGTCCAGGGTCAGGCCGCCGTCGAACAGTATTATCACGAGAGCAGCCGATAGAAGCACATCCCTGAAATCGTCTATGTTGGCAAGCGTGTCAGACGACACGAGTCCGAACCTGTTGCCGAGGATATCGGGGCCGATGACCATCCCGAGGAAGATGAGTATCAGTACATCGGGGATCCTGTACTTCGTGAATATGGCGTTGCCGAAGAACCCGATGAAGATGACTCCTCCGATCGCGAGGAATGCGGTTATCGTCCCTGTCTCCATGCTGCTCACAACACCTGTCGGCCACTCGCAGGCAACGCGTCCCATCCCGCAGACGTGACAGTGCGCTCTCTCATGGATGGCAGAGCATTGTATTTTATTCTATTGGGGCTATTTTCAGTAGTGGCAGGCCGTATGGCCTGCCCCGAGAACCGGGCCAACCTATTATAGATTCAGAGCCGATTCACCGTCTGTATGACGACCGAGGGTATCACATCGTCCTCTGCGGAGAGCACGCCGGGGGACTACGATGTCATCATAATCGGTGCTGGTCCCGCTGGTCTGGCCGCGGGCATATACGCGAAGCGAGCCGGTCTGGAGTGCGTCGTGCTCGAGAAGGGCGTGCCAGGAGGACAGGTGCTCACGAGCCCGAGCATCGAGAACTACCCTGGGTTCCCTGAGGTCCCAGGGATGAAGCTCATGGAGCTCATGGCGGAGCACGCGAAGAGGTATGTCGACATAAGGGAGGGGGAGGAGGTCCTCAGGGTCAGAGAAGGAGAGAGGTTCGAGATATCCGCCACGTCGGGGAGGTACACATGCAGAGCGATCATACTCTCGACAGGCTCCACCCACAGGAAGCTAGGGGTGCGTGGCGAGGAGGGCATGATCGGGAAGGGCGTCAGCTATTGTGCGACCTGTGACGGCTTCTTCTACAAGGGCAAGGAGGTCGTCGTTGTCGGAGGCGGCAACACGGCCTTGACGGACGCCCTATATCTGCACTCCATAGGCTGTGATGTCTCCATCGTCCACAGGAGAGAGGCCTTCAGGGCCGACAGGCACCTGCAGGACAGCATAGCGAAGAAGGGCGTACCGGTGCTGTGGGACACCGTGGTGGAGGAGATAGTCGAGGGGGACCAAGTGACCGCGGTCAAGCTGCGGAATCTCAGGACGGGCGTGGTCTCTCAGAAGGCTGTAGACGGGGTGTTCGTGGCCGTCGGAGAGATACCGTCTAACCAGCTGGCAGCGGAACTGGACCTCGAGCTTGACCCAGGCGGTTTCGTCATCGTCGACAAGTCCTTCCGGACGAACGTGCCCTTCGTGTACGCGGCGGGCGATGTGGCCGGCGGCATCAGGCAGATAGTCGCCGCAGTTCACGGGGGAGCGGCCGCGGCGCTGTCTTGCTTCGAGGACCTGATGAACCCCTACTACAGGAGGTAGTTCACGATGGAATGTGCTCATCCAAGAAGTCCGTGGATTTCCCGTAGAGGTCGATGAGGTTCTTTCTCTTCCTGGGCCAGTGCCCCTCATCGGGGTACTCATGGTATTGATGTTTCTTGCCCATTGCCTTCAGCTTCGCCACGACGGCCCTTGATTCCGTCGGAGGGCATCGCACATCCTTGGCAGATGCGGTCATCAGGAGCGGCGCCTTCAGCCTTTCGAGGAAGTTGATTGGCGACCGGTCCTTGAACAGCTCCGGGTTCTTCTTTGGGTCTCCCATCTTGCTCTCGTCGTACTTCTTCAGGTATCCTCGCTCCGTCTCATGCTCGGTCTCCCAGTCGAAGAATCCGACGATCGAGACGCCAGCAGCCCACATGTCAGGGTGCTTCGTCAGGGCGAGCATGCATGTGAAGCCGCTGTAGCTCGCCCCCCAGTACCCGAGCCGATCCTTGTCCACAAGGCCAGAGTCTACCAGGTACTTCCCCGCGTAGACGGTATCCAGGTAGTCCCCACCGCCGAGGTCCTTGTCATGGAGGTGCAGGAATCTGCGGCCGTAACCAGTCGATCCCCTGTAGTTCGGCTTGAGGACATGGAACCCTCTGTCGAGGAGCATCATCGTGAGCTGGTCCCACATGTTCGTGTCCATCATCTCGGGCCCTCCATGGGGAAGGACTATGCCAGCCCTCCTGGAGCGATTCCTGGGTGAGAAGAGCATCGCCGGTATCTTGAGGCCGTCGAACGAGCAGTAGCGCACCGTCTTCGGAGATACCAAAAGATGCTTTGGCAGGGGCTTGGTCCGGAACCGGGTGAGCCGCCTCGATCTGGCGCCAACCGCCACGAACACCTCCTCAGGCCTCCTCGACGAGCCGTTGACGAACACCAACCCTCTTCCATCTGGCAACCACTTGGCCGCGCGGGATGTGCCCTCTCTGGGGGACACCAGGGCCGTGTTCTCCCCCCTCCTGACCTTCAGGACCACATTGGGCTCTTCGACCTCGAGATACGCCAGGCTCCCGTCATCGGGGGACCATTGGGGCGCGTACTTGTCCTTCTTGGATCTGACCAGCCATTTCTTCATGCCTGAAGCGATGTCGAGCATCCCGATGTCGACCGCATCGTTCTCGTTCGACGCGAAGAGCAACCTGTCGCCGTCGGAGGACCAGGGGTGCGGCGTTCCGAAATCGCCAACGAGGCTGTGCTCGACGTTCCTCCTATATAGGATCTTCTTTGTCTTCGCCTTCTGGGTCGACGCCAGCGAGATGAAGTCGTCGTCCCCGACGCCCGTTTCGTACACTATGGAGTCGCCGAGAGGAGACCATGCGAAGCGCCTCACTGGTACCTCCTCGTCTGTGAGCTTCCGGATACTGCCTCCCCGGGAGCCGACCAGGTAGAGGTTGTCTATGTCGTGATCCCTGTTCGATAGGAAGGCAATCCGCTCGCCGTCAGGAGAGAACCTGGGGTCGTAGTTGTCCTCCACCCCGTCCGAATGCTTCTTGGCACCTCTTCCGTCCGCGTTGACAACGACGATGTCGTGGTTCTCGTCGCCTTCGAAATCCGTGTGGTACGCGACCCTTCCGCCTTCCGGGGAGTACACAGGGCTCATGAGTGACTGCTCCCCTGACAGCAGCCTGCTCAGCCTACCCGCGCTCAGATCAAGCGTGGCCAGCTCCCAGTTCTTGCCTCGGTTGACGCTGCAGATGGCCTTCTTCCCGCTGGGATGTATCTCGAATTCCTGGATCTCTATCGCGCTGAAAAGGTCCGCGATGTCGCTCTTCTTCAGCATTGCTGAGGCCTCCTGACGGGAATTGCGTCCTCCGATTTGCCTTTTTTGATGCGTGGCCGCCTACAGGCTCATCTGGAGGTAGTGGATCTTGGCCTTGTGCAGCTCCTCGGTTATCAGAGTCCCCTTGTCCGTGAACCCCTTCTTCTCGAACCAGGACATGGGGCCGTTCGGGAAGACAACATCCTTGGATGCAGCGACGGACAGGGTGTCGAACCCCCAGGTCTTGAGATCCTGCGACAGCCGCTCAAGAGGGTGTGTTTTGTAGTCCTTCCGTTCGTCCGAGAGGTAGGAACAGGTGAGGAAGGCGTTGCTTTCCCTCTTGTCCGGTATGGGATAGGGGACCAAGGTTGATGGCAGGAACTCCGCACCTCCCACGCACTTGCCGTCGTGAGCATGCGTGTATCCCAGATGCTTCAGGCCGGTTGTTCTCAGCACTTCCTGGACCCACTCGGACTTCCCCATGCACAGGCCGGCATCGTCTGCTCCTGCGCATGTCGCTGCGGTTTCGAGAACCGACTCTGGAGTGATGGGTGCCAGCTCGCCCCTGACGACATCGTCGCCTTGTCTCACGGAATACTCCCGTGGCTCGACGCCCTCGTCCGAGAGCATCGCAATGACTCTCTCGGCGGTGAAGGGCCCGTGGAGGCGGTACTTGTCGTTCACGATGAGCATCGTAGGGGAGAATATCCTGTACTTCTCGCATGTGGCAGGGTCGTTCCAGATGTCGAAGAGATGCAGTGGTATGCGTTCCCGCCAGGCGATGGTCTTCACCCGGGCCAGTAGGTAGCAGTTGTGCGGGCACTGGTTGGCTAGGTAGAAGAACTTGAGGTTGAGAGGCATGATGGACACCCTGGAGCCTGGAGACGATTATGTTCCCTCTTTTTCTGGTTTCCCCAGCAATAGTGAGGTGCGATGGCCACATATTGTGAGAGTTGAGGGTGCTCAGTTAAATACCTGGAATAGCAGTAGCAGGTCTACCATTCGGTCCAAATGGGGCCGGATGAGATTACGAAGGAGGTAGTCCTCATCGACGACAGACGACGCAGGGACGATCGCGGGTTCGGCTCTCGACCACGAGAGATGTTCACCGTGAAGTGTTCCGATTGCGGAGCCGAGGCACAGGTGCCATTCAAGCCGACGGAAGGAAGGCCTGTGTACTGCAAGGA